>CP154795.1:0-306682 GCA_039565995.1 Propionibacteriaceae bacterium ZF39
TGGACCCGGGTTATCGAAGCCGCTCCCGGTCAGCAGCGCGCGTGGCTGCAGCGTACGCAGCCGCTGATGATGCAGCAGTCGACCGTGATGGTCGCCGTTCCCGACGAATTCACCCGCGAACGCATAGAGTCCAAGCACCGCCACAGCATCGAGGGCACGCTGTCGGAGATCTTCCAGCGCGATACTCGCCTGGCGATCATGATCGACCCGTCGTTGCTCGACGAGTTGCCGGCGGTCGCTGCCGAACCGGCGCCGGTGAGTCCGACCTCACCCGCAGAACCTGCTCCCCAGGGTTTCGATCCCTCGGGATTCCCGACGCTGATCACGAGCACCAACCCCGGTGATTCGCGGCTCAACCCGAAGTATTCCTTCGAGACCTTCGTCATCGGTTCGTCGAACCGCTTCGCGCATGCCGCTGCAGTGGCAGTGGCCGAAGCGCCCGGCAAGGCGTACAACCCGCTGATGATCTATGGCTCCTCGGGCCTCGGCAAGACCCACCTGCTCCACGCCCTGGGTCACTACGTACGCAACTACTTCGATCGCGTCCGCGTGCGCTATGTCTCCACCGAGGAGATGACGAACGACTTCATCAACTCGATCTCCGAGAACAAGACGGCCGAGTTCCGTCGGCGCTATCGCGATGTCGACGTGCTGCTCATCGACGACATCCAGTTCCTGGAGTCGAAGATCCAGACGCAGGAAGAGTTCTTCCACACGTTCAACACGCTGCACAACGCGCAGAAGCAGATCGTGATGACGTCCGACCGCCCGCCCAAGCTCCTGGAGGCCCTCGAGCCGCGGCTGCGCAGCCGATTCGAGTGGGGTCTCATCACCGATGTCCAGGCACCCGACCTCGAGACCCGAATCGCCATTCTCAAGAAGAAGGCCGCCCAGGAGCGGCTGACGGTTTCGCTGGAGGTGCTCGAGTTCATCGCCTCCAAGGTGCAGACCAACATCCGCGAGCTGGAGGGTGCGCTGATCCGGGTGACCGCCTTCGCCAGTCTCAATCAGCAGCCGGTCACCATGGACCTCACGATGGAGGTCCTGAAGGACTTCATCCCGGAGGGCGGGGAAACCCCTCTGACGGCGGGCCTGATCATCGCGCAGACGGCGCAGTATTTCTCGCTCACCGTCGACGACCTGTGTGGAGCCTCGCGTGTGCATGCCCTGGCGACCGCTCGCCAGATCGCGATGTATCTCTGTCGTGAGCTCACCGACCTGTCCCTGCCCAAGATCGGACAGGAGTTCGGTGGCCGCGACCACACGACGGTGATGCATGCCGAACGCAAGATCCGTCAGCTGATGAACGAGCGCCGAGCGATCTACAACCAGGTCACCGAGCTCACCAGCCGCATCAAGCAGCAAACCGTTCAGCGGTGACCTGCTCGCGGGGACGCGGCCCGGGGGTCACACTCCGAGCGGTTCCCGCAGATACCCATTGAAGAAGCGGCGCAACACCCCGGCGACGTCGACCTGCTCCGGCTCATAGAGCCACTGGACCTGCAGGCCATCCATGAGGGCGGTGAAGATCAGCCCCAGCTCGGTGGTGTCCACGCCGTCGCGAAGCTCGCCCTCCTCGCCGAGCCGGTCGAACAGGCCCTGGAAGAGGTCGATGACGCGTCGATAGCGCCTCGAGAAATAGTCGTGGGCCGGATGCTCCGGATCGGTCGACTCGGCCGACAGCGTGGCGAAGAGCTCGATGATGCCCGGGGTGGTCGAGTTGTGATCGGCCAACTCCAGGAGGCGCTCGGCGTGCGCGCGGGCGGTGGGCTGATCGTCGAATCGGAAGTTGGCCTCGTCGGTCTCGTCCCGACGGGCCAGCACGGCGCTGAGAAGCTCCTGCTTCGAGTGGAAGTGATAGAGCAGCCCCGGATGCGTGATCCCCACGCGTTGGGCGATATCGCGCAGAGAGGTGCCCCGATAGCCGACTTCCCCGAACAACTCGACGGCTGCCGACAGGATCTGTTCGCGCCGCCGCCCACCCTTGCTCAGATTCTCTGCAGCCATCAGGCAGTCTCCGCCCCATCGTCCACGACAATGCACCGCAGCACCGTCCTCAATTCTTAAGGATGTCCTATCAGTTGCGCGGACCGATCGACCCTCAGGGGCGTGTTCACAACCTGCCTCCCGCCTGTGGACAACCTGGGGGTGATTCCCTGCGCCGAGCACCGGACTTGTGCACATCGACGCCCGGTCGCGGCGTCATCCTCAAATCCTCCCCGTGTAGTTCTTGGTTTCCCACATCTCATCCCAACGGCTCAAACCGATGATGACTAGGATATTCACAGGGTTATCCACATAATCCACAGGTGCTATGACAATTACGAGAATTACAATTTCTGAACTCTCACAGAATGTCGGGACGCGCGAACGTGTGGATTGTGGTCTCTTCTATCCATGCGAGCCTTCCCCTTGATCGCACGGTTGTTGACCGTCCTCGCCCTCGTGGCCTCCACAACGTTGGTGACTTCGTTTGCCGCTGCGGACCCGTCCGACCCTGCTGACACCAGAGCCTGGCCGGGCGGATCCGGCGTACCCGTCGCGAGCGGGCTCACCCTGCCCTGGGGTGTCGCCCAACTCCCCGACGAGTCGGTCCTCGTGACGACCCGGGGCGGTGAGCTCCTCCATGCCACCACGAGCGGCACCCGCACCGTGACCCGCATCCCCGACGTCGAGGCGGCCGGCGAAGGCGGGCTGCTCGGTCTGGTCGTTGATCCGACCAACCCCCGAGTCGTGTTCGCCTATCGCACCACGACGCGCGGCAACGAGGTCGTGCGCTTCGACTACGACGGCACGCGCGTGACCAACCTGACGACGATCGTCGGTGGCATCCCCGCGGCCCGGACCCACAACGGCGGCCGTCTGGCCTTCGGCCCCGACGGTTATCTCTACGTCTCGACGGGCGACAGCGGCGTACCCAACCGCGCCCAGGATCCCGCGAGCCTGGCCGGCAAGATCCTGCGCGTCGACCGCTCCGGTCGCGCAGCCTCCGGCAACCCGTTCGGCAACCGCGTCTGGTCCCTCGGCCACCGCAACGTGCAGGGAATGGCCTGGGATTCGATGGGCCGCATGTGGGCCAGCGAGTTCGGTGCCAACGACTGGGACGAACTCAACCTGATCTCCCCCGGCGGCAACTATGGCTGGCCGATCGTCGAAGGAGTGGGCTACGACGCCCGGTTCGTCAACCCGGTGCACGTCTGGACGCCCGCCGAGATGTCGCCCTCCGGCCTCGCCATCGTGAACGACACGATCATCATCGGTGCCCTGCGCGGCCAGTCGATCTGGACCGTCCCGGCCAAGGGCGGCACACCGCGCCGCTGGCTGGAGGGCGAGCTCGGTCGCGTCCGCACCATCGTCGGGGCCCGCGACGGCCGCGTCCTGGTCGCCACCTCCAACGGCGATGGTCGGGACCAGGTCCGACTGGTCAGCATGGATCGATTCGCCACTCCGATCTCCCGCGCGTACGCCCAGATGGGCGGCCCGAGCGGCCGGCTCGGAACGAGCGTGACCGGCGAATACTGCGGCCTGGCCCGGAGCGGCTGCTTCCAGCAGCTGCGCGCCGGCTACCTCTACTGGACGTCCGAAACCGGTGTCCAGCCCGTGCTCGGCGCCATCGGCGACCGGTGGCAGGAGCTGGGGTGGGAGCTCGGCCGACCGGGCTACCCGACCACCGGCGAGAGCTGCGGGCTCCGCGACTCGGGCTGCGTCCAGAGCTTCACCGGGGCGTCGATCTTCTGGAGCCCGGGCTCGGGCGCCTGGGAAACCTGGGGCGCGATCGGCACGACCCACCGCGACTTCGGAGCCGAGGGTGGCCAGCTGCGTTATCCGACCGGTCCCGAGTTCTGCACGATCCGTGACCGGGGCTGCTTCCAGCGCTTCCAGGGCGGCAACGTCTACTACAGCCCCGGCAATGGCACCCACCCCGTCTGGGGAGCCATCTTCGATGCCTGGGCGGCGCAGCGCTGGGAGGACGGCCCGCTGGGTTATCCGACCTCCCGGGAGTTCTGCACGCTGAAGGAGCGCGGCTGCTTCCAGCGCTATGAGGGCGGTTCGATCTATTGGTCGCCGGGCACCGGCGCCCATCCTGTTCGTGGATCCATTCGCGGCATCTGGGCCGACTCGGGCTGGGAGAACGGCCGCTACGGCTATCCGCTGGGGAGCGAGTCCTGCCGACCCGGTGAATGCACCCAGCGCTTCCAGGGTGGGGAGATCGTCGTCCGCTGGTGAGCAGGGGTCGCGTACCGTCTCTGCATGACCTCCATCACCTTCCACCGGGGCGACATCACCACTGAGTCCGGCGCCGATGCGATCGTCAACGCCGCCAACTCCAGCCTCCTCGGCGGGGGTGGGGTGGACGGGGCGATCCATCGGGCCGCCGGGCCCGAGTTGCTCGCCGAGTGCCGCACGCTCGGCGGTTGTCCCACAGGGGAGGCGCGGATCACCGGGGGCTATCGCCTGCCGGTGCGGCATGTCATCCACACGGTCGGCCCCGTCTGGCACGGGGGTGACCGTGGTGAGCCGGGGCTGCTCGCGTCGGCGTACCGGAACTCGGTCGCTCTCGCCGCCGCCCACGACTGCGCTCGCGTGGCGTTCCCCGCGATCAGCTGCGGGGTCTACGGCTATCCCCTCGATCTGGGTGCCCGGGTGGCCGTCGAGACGGTACGCGCGGCCATGGCGGATCATCCGACCGTCGTCGAGGCCCGATTCTGGTTGTTCGATGACGCCACCTATGCGGCGTTCGAGGCCGAACTTGGCTGAACATGGGATAAATCACAGTCCCGTGGTCTGCGTGGCGACTTGATCTCGCTATGATCGACAGGCCCCATGGCGGTGCCCTCCCGGTGTCCCGCGGTAGGCGAGTTCGACAGAAGCAGCCCGTTCCGGGGCAAGGAGGAAAAGCGTGAAGATCCGCCTCGAGCGCGATGTGCTGGCCGAAGCAGTGGCGTGGGTCGCCCGCAGCCTGCCGACCCGGCCGAGTGTGCCGGTCCTGGCCGGCATGTTGGTCCGCGCGGACGCAGGGGGTGTCGTGATGTCGAGCTTCGACTACGAGACCTCGGCGCAGATCAGCGTCAACGCCCAGGTCGCCGACGAGGGGGAAGCGCTCATCTCGGGCCGCCTGCTCGCCGACATCTCGCGGTCGCTGCCCAACAAGCCGGTCGACATCACCGCCGACGATTCGCGCATGGAGCTCGTGTGCGGCTCGGCCCGCTTCACGCTGCAGACCCTCCCGGTCGCCGAATATCCGGCATTGCCGACCATGCCCGAGTCCGCCGGCCGCGTGGCGTCGGTCGACTTCGCCGAGGCCGTCAGCCAGGTCGTCGTCGCCGCGGGCCGCGATGAGTTGCTGCCGGTGTTCACCGGCGTACGCATGGAGCTCGACGGCGAGACCCTCTCCCTGCTCGCTACCGACCGCTATCGCATGGCGCTGAAGGAGATCAGCTGGCAGCCGGATTCGCCGCAGGCCACCGGCGCCGCACTCGTGCCGGCGAAGGTCCTCGCCGAGACCGCCAAGTCGATGACCGCCGGCGAGGCCGTCAACGTCTCGCTCGCCGCCGGCGGCTCGGGCGACGGCCTGATCGGTTTCTCCGGCACCGGCCCGGGCGGCATGCGCGAGACCACGACCCGTCTGCTCGACGGGGAGTTCCCGAAGGTGCGTCACCTGATGAACATCCAGCCGGCGCTCTCGGTGCGAGCCGATACCGCCGAGCTCATCGCCGCCGCCAAGCGCGTGGCGCTGGTGGCCGAGCGCAATACGTCGCTGCGGATGATGATCGGTGAGGATTCGGTGGTCCTCGAGGCCGCGACCGGCGACCAGGCGCAGGCCTCCGAGGCGATCTCGGCCACGGTGGAGAACCATGCCGGTGGCGAGCCGGCCATCTCCGCGGCCGGCTTCAACCCCGGCTATCTCCTGGATGCGCTGACCGTGCTCGACGCTCCGTTCGCCCACTTCTCCTTCACTGCTCCCGGCAAGCCCTGCCTCATCACGGGCCTGGCCGAGATCGACGGCGAACAGCTCATGGACTATCGCCACGTCATCATGCTGATGCGCCTGCCCGGCTGATTCCAGGTGTTGGGTGGCTCCGCTTCGAGGGTTTAACCTTGGATCCGGCCACCGCTCGCGCAGGAGGAAATGTGACCGGCATCTGGCAGGACTCCGACCATCGCCCCGTCACACTCGCAGAAGCCAGGCAGGAGTGGACCCTCCGCGCCCACGAGATCCTCGCTGAGATCGCCGCCCGCTGGAATCGCTCGATCGGCTATGACGACCTCGCCGGTGAGGTGCAGCGCCGCACCGGGATCCGCACCGATATGGACAGCGATGACTGGCTCGACAGCGTCCTTTCAGAGATCAACTCCCGGTGCGTCGAGGCCGGCAAGCCCAGGCTCGGGGCCCTGGTCGAAATGCCCGGTGTTCCCGCCGATGCCGATGCCCGGATTTCCTGTTATGAGGCGTACGGCGCGCGAAAGCCGAGGGAAAAGGCCGCCTCCACCCGGCCAGCCGGGCGTACGCGCCGTGAATCCGAGCCCAGGAAAGCTCCCAGCCGGCGCACGGTGAAGCCCGAGGAGCGGGTCCGGCCGATGTGCCCGAGCTGTTTCGTCGAACTCCCTGCTACCGGGATCTGCGACAACTGCGACTGAGGCGCGGCTCACCCGATGCGTCGGGCGACCTGATAGCCCTGCTCGTCGACGATCTTCTCCCAGCGCGTGCCGGGGTGGATCTGCCCGGCATAGCTGACGATTTCGACGGGTGACGACCAGCCGCCCGCATAGTTGTCCACCACCAGATAGTCCTCGACGGGGTTGCCGGCCTGGGCGATGTAGTACACCTGCCGGCCGTCGGTCAGATAGGCCATGAGGGAGACATCGGTGCCGACGGTGACGTCGCTGGGGATGGAGTCGAGGACGGTACGCGCGGCGGCCTGCCGCTCACCAGTGGTCCAGCGGTCCGGGTTGCGCAGCTCGAACAGCGGCAGCTGATTGGAGATCGCCACGGCGAAAGTGGCGACGATGACGGCGCCGTGGTGGGCGTACCGACGGAAGAACCGGATCCCCGACGCCCGCCAGGCCACGATCCCGTCGACCGCGGCGACATAGAGCGTCGGCATGAGCATGAGGCTGTAGTGCCACGTCGGGCCCCAGTGGCCCTCGTTGGTCGACAGGAACCGCCAGGCGAGGGTCGGCAGGACGATGAGCCCGAGGTTGGAGCGCAGGATGAAAAGCCCCGTGCACATGATCATCAGCACGACCGTCGACATCTTCTGGTCGTTGGTCAGGATCTCGCCGAGGACGCCGAACGGGTTGCCGAGCAGCTCGTCGGAGGACACGTAGCGCGCATAGTCGTATTGGTCGTTCGGGTTCAGTCCGGGCAGGAACACCATGAGGGTCAGGATGAACATCAGCAGGCCCCAGGCGGTCAGCGCGGCGCCGAGGATGACCCGGCGGGATCGCCACGCGAGGACGATGCCGAGCATGATCACCGTCAGGCCGAGGTCCTCCTTCACGAACACGAGCAGCCCACCCCAGATCGCCGCTGCCAGCCACGATTGCCGCATCATCAACCACAGGCAGATCGCCAGGATCGGGGCGCCCAGTGCGACCTCGTGGAACTGCACGGCCATGGCTTCCTGGACGCCCCAGGAGAAGGCGTACGCCCCGCCGATCAGCCAGCCGCCGACGGTTTTGAGATGTTCATGCGCCGTCTTGGTGACGAAGAACACGGAGATCGCGATGAGCAGGGCCTGGAGCACGAGCAGGGTGTAGGCGCTGGGGAACACCGCATAGAACGGTGCGAGCAACGCCAGGAGCGGATGGAAGTGGTCGCCCAGGATGTGGTAGCCCTCACCCTTGATCGTGACGATCGGCGCTTCGAGCCGGGCGTACTGCTGCACGACCTGCGTGAAGATCCCCAGGTCCCACGAGGGCGACTCGAACCGGCGCCACTGCAGGGTGGCGAACAGCCAATAGGCCAAGAAAGCCAGCCCCGACCAGACCCACGCCGAGGCAGGCTGCCGGCGTACCAGCGCGCGGACGCGCGGGAATCGCGAAGTCGGCCGAGCCGGGCTGGGCGCATCGGTCATGGAGTGTCGACTCCTGTTCGTCGGGTCACGGTTCGGGACTGTCCGGGACGGAGTAAACCACCCACCGGGCTGATGCCCGCCGTTAACTCGCGGTTGGTGCACGTCTCCTAGGATCGGGGCGTGATGTGGCTGGAGTTCGATTCACTGGTGAACGCGCGGGACGTGGGGGGTACGCCGACCACGGACGGAGACGAGATCCGCGCCGGGCGGCTGCTGCGCAGCGACAACCTGCAGGATCTCACCGCGGGCGATATCGAGCGGCTGCTCGGGCTGCAGGTGACCGATGTCATCGACCTGCGCTCGTTCTATGAGCTGCATCACGAGGGTCCCGGACCGCTGACCGGACACCCGGCCGTGGCGATCCATCACCACTCGTTCATCCCGGAGAAGTTCGACCGGGCCGATGTGAACGACATCGAGGATGTCCTGCCCGACAACGAGGAGCCGGCCGACGAGCTCCCCGGGGACGCGTTGCCGTTCAAGGACAAGAAGCCGACGATCAAGGTCGACGATGCGTTCGCCTCGACCTACCTGTCCTTCCTCAACGAGCGCCCCGAGTCGGTGGTCGCCGCACTGCGCGCGATTGCGTACGCCCGGGGTGCGGCTCTGGTGCACTGCGCCGCGGGCAAGGACCGGACGGGCACGGCCGTGGCCCTTTCGCTGGTGCTGGCCGGCGCGGACCCGGTGGCGGTCGTCGACGACTATGCGGCGTCGAGCGAACGGATGCAGGCGATCATCGATCGGCTCATCGGCTCGGAGACCTATCGCGAGAACCTGGCGGGCCGGCCGCTGTCGTCCCATATGACCCGGCCGGAGACGATGCAGGCGTTCCTGGAGTACGCGCGGTCGGAGCACGGTAGTGTCGAAGCCATGCTCAAGCGCATGGGGTGGACGGACGCCGACACCGGGGCGATGTGGGCGAAGCTCCGCCGCTGACGCTGCGGACGGTCCCGGCCCGAACCCGGAGTAACCTGAGCCCAGCAACACGAAGGGGGTTCGGTGGCAACGACCTGTCCCAACTGCCGTGCTCCCGTCCCCGATGATGCGCGGGCGTGCCCGGCCTGCGGGCTGGCCCACAACCAACCGGTCTTCGAGTCGGACGGCACGTTCGTCGGGACCCGGTTCGCAGGCCCCGAGAGCCAATCCCAGGTCATGACCACGCTGCCGCCCAGTCGGCCGACTCCGCCCACGCTGTCGGGGAAAGTAGTCGGACTGGTGGTCGGTATCTTCGTGCTTGCTGTCGTGCTCGGCGTGGTCGTGGCGATGCTGGTGCGACCGGGTGCCGACCCGCAGGGCCCGGATGGCCCGGTGCCGCCGGGTCCCACCCCGACCGTGGAACCGTTGCCCGCAGACCCGTCCGAGTCGGCCGATCCGTTGCCGGAGGGGCCGTTCGGGGAGGTCAGTGTGCGCGTGGCGACCGGAGCCCATCGCATGGTGGCGACCACGTGCACGGGCACCGGCATCGGCACCGCCTATCAGTTCGGCACCGAGGGCCTGCTCGTGACCGCCGCCCGAGCCGTGTCGGGAGCGCGCGTGATCACGCTGCTCAGTGGTGACCGGATCATCACGGCCGAGGTGGCCAAGATCGACAGCACGGCCGGGCTGGCGATCCTGCGCCCCACGACTCCCCTGGGTGGCCATACGTTCGTGTTGGGCACGCGGCAGTTGACGTCCGGTGACCGGGTGGCCGCCCTCGGCTGGACGACCGAGGCGCAGCAACCCGCCCGCGGCAAACCCCGCACCGTCGTCGGGTCGATCACGGAGGTGGGGGTCACCGTCGAATCCGCCGATGGGAAGCATCGGGTGGCGCGCATGACGGGGGCGTACGATCCGGGGCTGCTCGGCTCACCAGTTGTCGGTGAGGACGGGCACCTGGTCGGCATGATCGTGCAGGGGCCGGCCGATCAGGCTGAACTGCTGGTCGCCGGTCTCGACCAGATCGCCGATCCTTTGCTGGGTCCCACCGGTCAGCCGCCGATGCTCGAGGCCTGCGTCAGTTCCTCCGGTCCCGGCGTGGTGACGACCGTCGGCGGCACGGCCGCGCCCACCGCGCGTACCCAACTGGGTCAGTGGTTCGGCGCCGTCAACAGCGGGGAATGGGATCGCGCGCGGGGTACGCTCGCGCCCCCATTGCAGGAGGAGTGGACGAAGGAACGGCTCGCGGAGGAGTACGCCGGAACGTACGCCTTCGGCATCGTCACCGCAGCCGAGGGGGCCAGCACGAAGGCCACCTGGGTCCAGCTCGATTCGGACGCCCGGACCTGTCACCGGGTCGTCGCGACCTTCAGCCTGGATCAGGGGCGCATCGTCCGGATCCAGCCGCAGGGGGCCTCGGCCTGCTAGACGAAAATGATCTGGTCGAAGGTCGCGATGGTGTTGCGCACATCGACCGGAAGCTCGTCGCCGACATTGGGCGGATCGACCTTCGCCGGCAGCATGACCAGCGACGACTGCATGTGGGGCGGCTCGGCGAACCAGCGCTTCTCACCCAGGATCGTGTAGGGCGACAAGGCCCGGCCCGCGGCCTCCAGCGCACCTGTCGCGAAGGACACCGCCCGTGACTTGAGGGTCTTGGCGGAGGTCGGGGCCTCGAGGCCGATGCCGTTGGCGGTGCCGCCGGACACGACGACGACATAGCCATCGGCTGCGGCCGGGCGCTGCCAATAGCCCACCCGCTGACCGCGTTTGATCGGATGCACATCGAGCACGGTGGCGGTCGTCTTCAGGGCTCCGGGCTCACCGAGCCACAGGGTCGTGCCCATCCGGAGACGGGCCTTGCCCTCACCGAGCCGGGCGGCCATCGCGAGATAGTCGGCGGTCGGCAGGTGAGAGAACCACAGTGGGGCATCGAAGACGGCGAGCGCGGCCCGGCCCAGCTTGTCGGCCTCGACGCGGTTGTTGTTGTCGCCCCGCATGGGCAGGTGGATGGTCCAGCCTTCGATGGCCAGGAAGTCCTTCCACATGTCGATCGCCTGCAGGTCTTCCACCGGGAGGCCGTGGCGGCGCATCGAGGTGAGCACCTCGACCAGGACGCGCGGCCTGTCACCGCCGAGGTTGGCGAGGATCTCGAGATCGGTGAGGCGGGAAGCGGTCACGATGACGCGCGGGTCGCGGGCCTGCTCCACGGCGTGGGGGTCGTTCGGCTCCCAGGGCAGGAGGATGACGATGTCGCCGTCGAAATATTCCTTCACCTCGGCGGCCTCGGCCGGTGTCCCCACCGCCAGGGTCCGCAGGCCGAGCCGCGTGGTCTCATCGGCGAGTTGCCGGAGCCCGAAGCCGTAGCCGTTGCCCTTGGCCACCGGAACGATGCCCGGCACGCGTTCGGCCAACGCGCGGAGATGGTCATGCCAGCGAGTGGTGTCGATCGTCAGAGTCAGCCCTGTCACGTCTTCAGGCTATCCGTCCGCCCCCGTCGACGACCCGGGGCCACGCGAAACCCGACCCTGGGATCTCCCCAAGGATTCACGTGGTGACGATCAGAACAGTGTCTCCTGGAGGACGGGTTCCTTCCTGGGCAGCGGTGGGAACCGACGCACGAACTGCCGGGTCGGCTGCCACGACGGATCGGAGTCAGCCGGCTGCGGAGTGCTCGGGTCCTCACCGCAGAGGACGGAGAGGGCGGTGCGGGTGCCGAGTTCGTACGCCCGGAAGCCCTGCCGGATCGGGTCGGCGGACAGCGGGATGCAGGTCTCGAGCACCTCGGTGTCGACGGTCACGTCGGGACGGGGTGTCATCACCCGGCGGTTGAACTCCCAGCGCTCGCGGGCCTCATCGGTGGAGAGTCGGGCGGTGATGGCGGGCCCGGCACACGCGCGGCAGCGTTCCCCGCCCGCGTCGAGATCGTCGAACAGCGCTTGTCCACTGCCGAACTCGGCCAGCAACCGGGCACCCACGACCTTGCCGATCCCGCGGATCCCCGGGAGGTTGTCGGAGGGGTCGCCCCGCAGCGCCGCGAGGTCGCGATATTGCTGCGGAGTCACCCCGGTCAGGAGCTTCAGCCGCTCCGGGGTCAGCATGGGCGAGGCGCCCACTCCGCCGTTGATCAGGCGGAGCACCCGCGTCGTGTTGTCGATGAGGGCGAAGGCATCGCGGTCGGAGGTGGCCAGCACGCTCTGCTAGCCCGCCGCGGTCGCCGCCCGGGACGCGGCGGCCAGGACATCGTCGGCCTCCAGCCCGATCGGGATGACGACGGGGAGGCCCATCCGGGTGAGCAATTCGGCGGCGTCGGCGAGCTGATCGACCAGGGTGTCGGGCTTGTCGGGCCGCTGGGCCTTGTAGTCGGGCCAGCGTTCGCGCCGGATCGAGGCCTCCGGATCATCGAAGCCGATCACGATCGCATCGGCACAGGACCGGTCGGCTGCGGCCACGAGCTGCTCGAGCAGTCCGCGAACCGCCCACCCCGCCCGGCCGTTCGGCGTGCGATAGCCCGTGCGCGCGCCGGCATGGAAACTGCGGTGGAGCACCGAGTTCCCGTCCAGGGCGAGCAGCGTTTTCATCGCAGACAGCATCCCATGCGCGGCTGACAGGACCGGCCGGTCGCTCAACTTCCGCGTGTTGGCGCGGGTGCGCTCCCAATTGTCACTGCATATGAGGTTGAGAGGGATAATTCAGTTGATCTTGGTTGGTGGGGACAATTGGGCGGGCTCTGCCACATGACCGCAGGTGCAGTCGGCGCATTGGCAGTCGGTGCACTCACACGCCTCGCCGCGATGGCAGCCACAGATATGTGCCTCGGTGAGGCCGATGAGTCGGCGGGTGAGGTCGGGGGCACCGGAATCTGCACCCGTGAGCCGATCCGACAACCCGGCGAGCCGGGCGTACCAATCGGCGCAGTCCAGACACACCGCCAGGTGGTGGGTCAGCTCGTCGGCTCCGATCCCGGGGTCCTCGCCGTCCAGGCGTGCCGATAGCGCCGGACGCCACAGTTCCGGTTCGGGGCAGCGCACCTCGCTCATGTGGCCGAGCCTAACTGCCGGCGCCGCTAGGCTGACGCCGTGTCTTCCCGTCCCACCGACCGCGCAGTCGCCGATGCCAGGGCCACGGCCCATGCGCTCGCGGCCCGCGCGGGTGACCGGGGGGCGCTGGGGGAGTTCATCCGGATGACCCAGGCGGATGTCCGGAGGTTCCTGGCCCATCTGGCCGGTGAGGATGCGGCCGATGACCTGACCCAGGAGACCTATCTCCGTGCGATGGATGCGTTGCCGGGCTTTCGGGGCGAATCGCCCGTCCGGTCCTGGTTGCTCACGATCGCGCGCCGGACCGCTGCGGATCGGGTGCGGCGCGAGGTCGGCCGGCCGACCATGGTGTCGACCGAGCGGGCGCAGGATCTCCGCGTCCCCGGCCCCCATCGCCGCGTGGAGATCGAGACGATGCTCGCCTCGCTGGATCCGGCCAAACGGGAGGCGCTGGTGCTGACGCAGGTGTGCGGATTCTCGTACGCCGAGGCGGCGGACATCGTCGGTGTCGCGGTGGGCACGATCCGGTCCCGCGTCGCCCGCGCTCGGGCCGATCTCGTCGCCGAATGGTCCGACACCGTTCAGGCGCTGGGGCGCCTGACGGGCTGAGTGGCCCGGAGCCGACTGCAGTCAGGCAACCCGGGCCAGGCGCACGTTCACGGGCCAGCGGGCCCGGCGTACGCGATCAGGATCGCCCCACAACTCCGCCATCTCCTCGCCGAATCGGTCGAGCAGATCCTCCCGGACGGCTTCGCGTGCGCGACGGGTCGCCGACCACGTGGATACATAGCCCAGGAGATCGGGAAGAGTGAAGTCGCGCCGGATCTCCAGTGGCGGCACCGGCAGCTCGTCGAACGGAAACTCGAGGGTTCGATAGCCCGCGTCGACATGCTGTCGTTCGGCGGGCCAATAGGCCCCGACCTCCTCGGAGTAGAACCGCTGGAACCGTTCGTCCACCGCGCTGTCGAGCTGTTGCCGACCATAGGACACCAGCGCCAGCGCCCCACTGGGCACCAGCACCCGCCGCACTTCGGCATAGAACCGGGGGAGGTCGAACCAGTGCGCCGCCTGGGCCGCGGTGACCAGATCGACGGATCGGTCCGCAACCGGTAGTCGTTCCGCCGGTGCCATCCGATAGGTGACCCGTTCGTGCGGGATCGCATGGGCCAGCTGGGAGGCACTCGGATCCAACCCCAGCACCGCATCGAATTCCCCGGCCAGGGCCACCGTCAGCTGACCTTTGCCACAGCCGACGTCGGCGGCCAGGGTACGCCCCGGTGCCGCGTCGGCCAGCAGCGCGATCAGTTCGGGTGGATAGGTCGGCCGGAACTCGGCGTACGCCGCCCCACCAGCATCGAACCAGTTCATCTCGGAGTCCCAGGGCGGACTGTCACGACAGATGCGCGACGATCCGGTCGACGGTGAGTTCGGTGAGTTCACGGTCGTATTCGCGCTGGGTGCGCTCGGTGAACAGGTGCCCCTCGCCCGGGGTCACGAAGTGTTCGAACATCGCCCCGGACCCCTCGACCGCCAGGCGGAACGGCGGCACGTCCTCGTCGTCCACCCAGGGATCGTCGGCGTACTGATGCAACTGCACGTCCACACCGCACCAGAGCTTCTCCGGTGGCAGGGGGTCGAGGCTGCCGATGAGGGCGACGAGGCGTACGCCCGGGCGGGCCAGCCGCTGCGCGAACGAGGCGCCGAGCGAAAACCCGATCAGCACGGCTCCGTCGACATCCGCCTCGGCCACGCGGGCGAGCAGCTCGCGATAGCCGACCTCATCGCGATGGGCGACGCCGTCGGCCACATTGTCGAAACTCCGTCCGGCATAGAAATCGGGCGTGGTCACCTCACACCCCTCGGCCCGCAGCAGGTCGGCGAACTCCAGCACACCCTCGGTCAGCCCGAACGCGGAATGGAGACACACCACCTTGCAGCCGGTCATGATCAGTGCCCGGTCCGAATGGCCCTGCTGAGCGTCCGCACCGCCCCGACGGGCTTGCGGGTCAGGCGGAGGGCGCGGCGCAGCAGACCGACGGGGTTGCGGGCCACCGACTTGGCCTGGGCGACGATCGCACCGCGGTTCATATAGGTGTCGAACGCCAGATAGAGCGGCCGATTGATCGGCAGGTCCCATTCGCCGGGGTATTCGACGGCCCGGCCGCCGGTGCCGACCTTGAACTGGATCAGCCCGAGATGGGGATCGTCGTCGGCGACGGACTCGGTGATGCCGCGCAGGTCATAGACGGTCGCCCCGGCGGCGAGCGCGTCGGAGATCATCTGCCACTGGATCGCATTCGAGCCGCGCACATCGCGCTTGGCTGCGGTGGAGGCGCCATAGGAATACCAGGTGTGCTCGCCGACCCGGACCCACGTCGTGGCGGCGACCACGTCGCCCTCGTGCTCGGCCAGATACAGCCGGATGCGATCGGGGTCCTCGCCGCGCAGGGCATCCCACATGGTCTCGAAATATTCGAGCGGCCGCGGGGTGAAGTTGTCGCGCTCGGCGGTCTCCAGATAGACGGTGTGGAACGCCGGCAGATCGCCACGCGTGCCCTTGCGGACCACGACCCCGGCCTTGGTCGCCTTCTTGATGTTGCGGCGCCAGAGCTGGTTCATCCCCTTGAGGACCTCGTCGGGAGTCTTCGCGCGCCCATCCGCGTGCGTCAGCGGCAGCCAGAAGTTGAATCGCGGCTGACCGGCCGCGAACCCTTCGCCCTCGGGCTTGGGCGGATGCCAGCCCAGCGAGCGCAGGGCGTTGTGGAGCCGGGTCGCGATGGGGTTGATCTCGTCGGGCTCGACCTCGGACAGGGTCCGGATCTCCGGGTCGGAGATGGCTGCCTTGATCGTGTCGGCGTCCCACGCGCGGGCCAGGAAAGCCGGCCCGATGCGTACGCCGAAGGCACCCCGCTCCTTCACATGCTCCACAAGGGGAGTGAGGAACTCGCGGGCATCGACTTTGCCCCAGTCGGTGACGGGCCCTTCCGGAAGGTACGCCAGATAGCGCTGCACCTTCGGAACCTGCCGATAGAGCACCAGGCCGGCGCCGATCATGTGGTTGTCGGAGTCGAACCAACCGAGTGATTCGGATTCCCATTCGGACTTCACCGTGCCCCATGCCGGCGTCTGCAGGAAGGACGCCGACGCCTGGGAGCGGATGAACTCCAGGTGCCTGCTGGCCGGGATGATGCGTACCGAGATCGTCACAGGCCCCAACGTACCGTCCCCGGCCACACGCCACGAGGAGCGTGTGCCGGGGACGACGGTCAGAAGCGGTCGCGAGGATTACTGCATCGACTCGGGAGTGCGATATTCCAGGCCGGGCTGCGGGGGCATGGCCTGCCAACCCTGGGGAACCGGGGCGAGCTGTTGCTGCACCCATTCCTTGTTGGCGTTGATGATGCCGACGAGTTCGTCGTGGTGCTGCATGAGCTCCGGGCTGTAGGGCGGGCCCATCCGGTCCAGGCGATCCCGCACGAACGCGAGCTCCGTGACGTTGTCGCGGAACGCAGCGACGCGCTTGCGCTCACCCGACCCCTGGCCCTTGGCATGCGCGAGCGCCATCCGCCGGCTGCGGAGATTGCCGAGCCAGCTGGCCTCGTCCGGGGTGATCCAGCCGTTGTGGACCATGATCGGGATCTGGGCCTGCACGACGCTGCCCTCGCGGCGGTGGGAGCGCACCGCGATCAGGACGAACACCACGAACGCGGGCAGCGAGAACAGCAGCAGCGACAGCGCCCACGCGCCGAGGCCCAGGAACGCCGAACCGTTGTGGATCGCATGCAGCATCACGGCGACGGCCCAGCCGACGAACGGCCACACGAAACGGGACGGGCCGCGCTGGCTGACCGCGAGCCACAGGCCGATGGCCGTCATGGCCGTATAGATCGAGTGGGCCCACGCGCCCAGACCGATCCTCAGGCCGGCGACCGTGAGCGCGCCGCTGACCGATTCCTGCCCGGCGATATAGAGCATGTCCTCGACGAACGAGAAGCCGATGCCGACGAAGCCGGCGTACACGAGCGCATCGGTCAGCGAGTTGAACTCGGCCCGGCCGCGCCGGGTGACCAGGAGGACCAGCACGAGGAACAGGCCCTTGGCCGATTCCTCGACCAGGGGTGCGGAGATGACCGCGCCGAAGAAGTCACCGCTGCCGCCCACGAGCGCCAGGACGGGACTGATCAGGAAGACGAACAGCACCGAGACGCCCGCGCCCCAGAAGAACGCCGACACCAGCAGATGGGGTGGTTCGGGCTCCCACCGGTCGAGCCAGATCAGCAGGAAGATGCCCAGGGCGGACGCGAGGGCCGAGATCAGGACGGCCAGGATGCCGATCGGGGGCGTCGGCAGCACCGCGATCAGGATCAGGATCGTCATGACGATGGCGCCGACGGCGATCGCGATGATCGGGACGACGAAGACCTGCTTCTTGCGCAGGATCGGCCAGTGGGGTCGGGATCCGGTCGGGGCATAGTTGCCGGGGGCGGGCTGAACGCTCATGGCAGGAGGATACGGCGTCGGCGAGTCGGGTCCGGTTTCGTGAATCATTGGGGGCTCCGTGGTGGCGTGAGTGTCCGGGATCGGATGCGCGACAGCACGGAAATGTTCCGGGACCGGGTCCGCGGATTAACCTGACGCCCGTGGAGCCGTTCGTCGTCAGCATCAACAGCCAGGGTCAACAGGCGTATCGCAGCTTCTGGACCGGACGGCTGGGCACCGCGATCCTCGTCGTTCCGGGGCTGCTGGTTGCGCTGGTCGGGGTCATCCTCGGTGTCCTGCAGGCCGAGGGCTGGCTGATCCTGTTCGCGGTGGTCATCGTGATTTCCGGTTTGTACGCCAGCTATGCGGGCTGGGATCACCGGCGCAAGGCCGAGCGGGGGCCCATTCACGATCCACTGGCCTTCGCGATCGAGGCCGACGGGATCGTGTTTCCGAAGCACAAGTCACACCCTTGGCGCGAGGTCCGGTTCGTGCTCACCGACGAGAACCCGCAGCGCATTCTCTGCTCACCGCACGGGCTGGCGTACCAGGTCGATCATCTCGACCGGCGACCAGACGAGATCGACGCGGCCCTCACCGTGGCCTCCGGCGGTCGAGTCCGGCTCGAACGCTCCGCTGGTTGAGCCGGTCGGAACCAGCTCTTTGGCACAACCCACCAATGGCCGATTCATGAGTTTGTGACGTCCAAGGGGTGCGGCGACTCGTCGAATCATGCTTTGATCACTCAGAAACCTACGGTTCCGTAATGAGAGGTGTGCAGTGAGCGACACTCCCGATTCGGGCCTCGTTCAGCTCCTCACGCCGGAGGGTGAGCGGGTCGAGCATCCCGACTTCTCCTTCCCGGGTGACGACGAGATGATCGCCGGCTTCCTCCGAGACATGGTGATTGCGCGGCGCATCGACAGCGAGGGCACCGCGCTGCAGCGGCAGGGCCAACTGGGTCTCTGGGCGTCGATGACCGGTCAGGAGGCCGCCCAGGTCGGGTCCGGTCGGGCGGCGAAGAAGCAGGACTACGTCGTTCCCAGCTATCGCGAGACCGCGGTCGCGTGGGTACGCGGGCTCGATCCCGTGGCGCTGTCGGCCGTGTTCCGGGGTGTCGACCTCGGCGCGTGGGCCGGCAACGACGGGAACTTCCACCCCTACACGATGGTCGTGGGCTCGCAGGCCCTGCACGCGGTGGGTTATGCGATGGGCATCACCGCCGATGGGGCGACGGCAACGGGCAACCCCGACACCGATGAGGCCGTGCTGGCGTTCTTCGGCGACGGGGCCACCTCGCAGGGCGATGTCAACGAGGCCCTGGTGTTCAGCTCGTCATTCCAGTCGCCGATCGTGTTCCTCTGCCAGAACAACCAGTGGGCCATCTCGGTCCCGACCACTCGGCAGTCACGCATCCCGATCGCGCGCCGCGCCGACGGGTTCGGCATGCCCGGCATCCGCGTCGACGGCAACGATGTCCTGGCCAGTTTCGCCGTGACCTCCTGGGCGCTCGACCGGGCGCGCGCGGGCGAGGGTCCGGCGTTCATCGAGGCGTTCACCTATCGCATGGGCGCCCACACCACATCCGACGATCCGACCAAATATCGACTCAATGCCGAGCTCGAGAGCTGGAAGCTGAAAGATCCGATCGAACGCGTACGCGCCTATCTGCGTCGCTCGGGTTCGGTGGCGGCTTCGTTCTTCGACGACCTTGCGGCCCAGGCGGACGATGTGGCGGCCGATTTCCGGTCGCGTACGCTCGCCCTCGCCGATCCCCTGCTCGAGGACAGTTTCGACCTCGTCCATGCCGAGGCGACCGAGCACATCATCGAACAGAAGGCCGCATACATCGACTATGCATCGTCCTTCGAGGAGGAGTGACATGGCAGAGACACTCACTCTCGGCAAGGCCTTGAATGCCGGCCTGCGCAAGGCTCTCGAATCCGACCCCAAGGTCATCCTCGCCGGTGAGGACATCGGCAAGCTCGGCGGTGTCTTCCGCATCACCGAGGGCCTGCAGGCCACGTTCGGTGAGGACCGCGTGATCGACTCGCCGCTGGCCGAATCGGGCATCGTCGGCACCGCGATCGGCATGGCCATGCGCGGCTATCGGCCGGTCGTGGAGATCCAGTTCGACGGGTTCGTCTTTCCGGCGTACGACCAGATCGTCACCCAGCTCGCCAAGATCCATCACCGGACGCGCGGGCAACTGAAGGTTCCCGTGGTGGTGCGGATCCCCTATGGCGGGGGCATCGGCGCGGTGGAGCATCACTCGGAGTCGCCGGAGGCGTACTTCGCGCACACGACCGGCCTCAAGGTCGTGACGTGTGCGAACGCCAACGATGCGTACTGGATGATCCAGCAGGTCATCGCCAGCGACGATCCCTATATCTTCCTCGAGCCCAAGCGGCGCTATCACGACAGGGGCGAGGTCGACACCGAGTCGGAGCCGCTGACGCTGCACGCCGCCCGCGTGGCGCGGGAGGGCAGCGACCTGACGCTGCTCTGTTATGGCCCGATGGTGAAGACCTGTCTGCAGGTCGCCGATGCCGCTGCCGAGGAGGGCAGGTCCCTCGAGGTCGTCGATCTGCGTACGCTCTCACCGATCGACATGGCGACCGTCGTGACGTCGGTGCACAGGACCTCGCGTGCGGTCGTCGTGCACGAGGCGCAGGTCTCCTACGGGATCGGTGCCGAGCTCGCCGCGCGCCTGAGCGAACAGTGCTTCTATGACATGGAGGCCCCGGTGCTCCGTGTCGGCGGCTATGACGTGCCCTACCCGCCGAGCCGGGTCGAGGAGGAGTACCTTCCCGATCTCGACCGCATCCTCGACGCGGTCGACCGCTCGTTCGCCTATTGATCCCCCGGAGGCCGAAGTGAAGACGTTCAACCTGACCGACCCCGGTGAAGGCCTGACCGAGGCCGAGATCGTGCGGTGGCTCGTCGCGGAGGGCGACGAGGTCAAGATCAACGACATCGTCGTCGAGGTGGAGACCTCGAAGTCGCTCGTCGAACTGCCGATTCCCTGGGCCGGGCGCGTGGATGCGCTGCTGGTCCCGGAGGGCGAGACCGTTGACGTGGGTACGCCCCTGATCCGGATCGACGACGGCAGTGGGCCCGAGCCAGCAGCTGCTCCGGCTGGGACGACCGAGTCTGTGGAGCAGAAGCGCGAACCCAATCTTGTCGGCTATGGGCCGACGGAGGGCGCGACGAAGCGGCGGGCCAGGCGTACGCGTGAGGTCGACGAGGGCGCCGCCAAGGCCCACGACCAGGTCGAGGATTCGTTCGACGGGCAGCGGAGCGCGAGCCGACCGGTCGACGAGCCGGCACCGCTGCATGCGGTGCGTGCGCAGGCGTCCGGAGAACCGTTGCCGCGACCCGGCCAACCGGCTGCGCAACAGCACCCGTCGGTCGTCGCAGCCAACAAGGTCCTGGCCAAGCCGCCGCTGCGGAAATTCGCCAAGGAGCAGGGGGTCGACCTGTCGGAGGTCACCGGCACCGGGCCCGGCGGGGTGATCCGGCGGGTCGATGTCGATGCCTATCTGGAGGCGAGGACTGCGGCGGCGTCCGCGCCAGCGTCGTCCGCGTCCCAGCACCGGCACCCCGGTCTGGAGGCCAAGCGCGAGCCCATCAAGGGGGTCCGCAAGGCGACCGCTGCGGCCATGGTGTCGTCGGCGTTCACCGCGCCCCACGCCAGCGAGTGGGTCACGCTCGATGTCACCGAGTCGATGGAACTCCTCGAGCGCATCCGCCGGCGCCGGGAATTCCGGGAGGTGAAGGTCTCCCCGTTGCTGCTCGTGGCAAAGGCTGTGTGCCTGGCGCTGCGGCGTACTCCCGAGATGAACACCTCCTGGGACGAGGACGCCCAGGAGATCGTCTTCCACGGGCACGTGAATCTGGGGATTGCGGCGGCGACGCCGCGCGGCCTGCTGGTGCCCAACATTCCGGATGCGGCCAACATGGAGCTGCTGGAGCTGGCGTACGCCCTCAACGAGGTCACCGAGCGCGCCAAGCAGGGCCGGACGCAGCCGAGCGAGCTCAGCGGCGGCACGTTCACCATCACGAATGTGGGGCCGTTCGGGATTGATTCGGGTACGCCGATCCTGAACCCCGGGGAGGCCGGCATCCTGGCGCTCGGTCAGATCGCCCGGCGCCCGTGGGTCGTGGGCGAGGGGGCCGACGAGAAGATCGTGCCGCGGTGGGTGACCACCCTGGCCATCTCGTTCGACCACCGGCTCATGGACGGCGAGGGCGGGTCGCTGTTCCTCGCCGATGTCGCCCGGATCCTGGGTGACCCCGGGCAGGCCCTGTTGTTCTGAGGAACTGAAACGCCGAACGGCGCCCAACCCTGTGGGGGCTGGGCGCCGTTCGTGTTGGTCAGGCTGGGATCAGGCGTTGGTGCCTGTCTTGGCGAGGCCACCGTGGCGGTCCTTCTGGGGATACTTCACGACCCCGGAGTTGCTGCTCGGCTTGTTCGGCTTGCCGGGGTGGTTCGAGTAGCCCGGGTTGTTCGGGTGGCCCGGCTTGACGGGCTTGCCCGGGTTGTTCGGGTGGCCCGGCTTGACGGGCTTGCCCGGGTCGTTCGAGTGGCTCGGCTTCGGATGGCCCGGCTTGGTCGGGTGGCCCGAGGGATCGGTGCTCGGGTGGCCCGACGGGTCGGTGCTCGGGTGGGTGGAGGGGCTCGTGCTCGGCTCGGGGCTGGCGGTGCCCGTGCCGCCACCGGTGATCGTGACCGGGAGGGTCACGGTCGTGCCGGACGGGCTGGCGACGAGCTTGAGGACCGCAGCACCGTTGGCGGTGCCGGCCGGGACCAGGATGGTCAGGGCCTCGACGCGACCGTCGACGACAGGGGCGCGGCCCACCTGGACCTCACCGGCCGAGGTGACCAGCGTTGCCACGATCTCGGTGTTGTCGACGGTGCCCGTGAAGAAGTCGAGCGTGTCAGCGGCGACCGGGGTGCCGACCTGAGGGACGCCGACCTGCAGCGTGACCGGGGTGTCGACCGCAATGGTCGTCGGGAGCGGGCTGGAGACCGACACGGCCTGGCGGGCATAGTCGGGGCTCACGGTCGCCTCGGCCTTGATGAAGTCGACCCAGGCCTCCAGGTCCACACGGCCGGAGTCGCGGGTGTTGGTGCCGTCGGCGATGACATGGAAGTTGTCGCCACCGGCGATGAGGAACGAACCGGAGCCGATGGTGTAGAGCTTGGCCGGATCGATCGGGGCACCATTCACCGAGATGGACGTGATGCGGTCGCCCTCGGCGCGGGACTCGTCATAGGTGTAGGTGACGTTGGCCGACAGGCCGAGCTGCAGATAGGGGCGCGAGGGCACCTCTCCGGCAGCGGTGCGCTGCCACTGCTGCTCGAGCATCGTCTTGACCTGGGCACCGGTGAGCTGCGTGGTCATCAACGTGTTCGCGAACGGCAGGACCGCAGCGGCCTCGGCGTAGGTGATCTCACCGGCGTCGAAGTCGGCACGCGTACCGCCCGGGTTCTGGACACCGATGAAGTCATCGGCACCGGCACCCAGCTGCTGGCGGAACATCTCGGCGACCAGGTCCGTCATGGTCGACTCGACGGCCCGGTTGTCGCTGACGCGACCGTCGGAACCGACGATCAGGCCGCGCTGGATCGGAGCGGTGGCGTTGCCGACCGACTGGGCACCGATGACGGCAGCCTCGGCCACGGTGGCATCGACGATCGTCTTGATCGCGGCCGCGCGAGGATAGTTGGCAACAGCATCGGCGGTCGTCATGGTCACGGCCTCATTGGCCATGGTGTAGCACTCGACCTCGCCATCGGCGTTGAGGCCGAGTTCGACCTTGCCGATGAGGCTGGCGTACGAACCGGACTGCACGACCGGGCGGGTCTCACCGGCAGCACCCGGGACGGGGGCGGCGAAGGTGTACGCCTGGTGGCTGTGCGCGTTGAAGATCGCGTCGACGGCCGGGGAGGTCTGGTTGACGATCTTGGAGAAGATCGCCGAGCCAGCCAGCTCGGTGGCGAGGTCGCCGCTGCCGGCGGCACCCTCGTGGTATTCGGCGATGATGACGTCGGCCTCGCCGTTCGCGGCGTTGCCGTCGCTCAGCTGGGCGGCGACGCGGTTGACGGCGTCGACCGGGTCACCGATCGACAGGCTCGAGATGCCGGCCGGGGAGACGAGCGAAGGCAGATCACCGGTGACGGCGCCGATGACGGCCACCTTCACACCGGCCTTGTCAAAGATCGCATATTCGGGCAGGGCCGCGGTCGTGGTGCCGGCGTTGTAGACGTTGGCGCCGAGCAGCGGGAAGTCCGCGCGGGTCTGGACGCGCCCGTTGAGGTCGTCCCAGCCGCGGTCGAATTCGTGGTTGCCGACCGACGTGGCGTCGAGATCGGCCGCGTTGAGGATGTCGATCGTCGGGTTGTCGTCCTGGATGAACGACGCGAACAGCGAGCCACCGATGTTGTCGCCGTTGGACAGGACCAGGGAGTTGGCCTCGCCCGCGGCGGCGCGGTAGGACTCGATCTGGCCGAAGAAGCCGACCGTGTCCGGGCTCGCGGTCGCGATGCGGCCGTGGAAGTCGTTGAAGTTCAGAACGGTGATCTGCGCGGGGGAAGTGCTGCAGGATTCGGCGTTGATGGCGCGAGCGGAGGCGACCGGCTGGGCTGCTTCGGTGCTCTGCGTGGCGGTTGCGGTCGGGGTAGCGGTCACCGAAGCCGTGGGCTCGGTCGTCGGGTCGGCGGTGGGCTCGGCGTACGCGCTGAGCACCGGCCCGGCAGTCAGGGCGAACGTGCACGCGAGTGCTGCCCCGCTGATCCTGCGGATCTGCATGACTCTCCTTTGTGAATGCGAAACAAAGGCCGTCACGCAACCCCGCGCAGATCGGCCTCGGCCAACCTTTCGCATCTCCCCATCACGCGCAACGGGAGTCGACATTTGTTTGCCGGGAGTTCGCCTGGGTTTGTTGAAAATGGCCCTGTCATCCCGGTATGTGGCACAGGGGCGGCCACGCGATTGCCTAGGCTAAGGGCCGTGGCAGCGCGCATTCCCCTCGTCATCATCGGAGCCGGTGGCTTCGGCCGGGAGACGTTCGGCCTGGTCCGCGATCTCAATGCGGAGGGGGAGGCGTACGAGCTGCTCGGCTTCCTCGACGACCAGCTCCGGGACACCTCGCTCCTCGACCGGCTCGGCACCCTGCACCTCGGCCCGACCGAGGCGATTCGGGACCTGGGTGCAGGGGTGCGGTTCGTGGTGGGGATCGGGAACGGAGGGGTACGCCGACGGATCGGTGAGCAAGTCAGCGACTGGGGGTTCGAGCCGGCGACGCTGGTGCACCCCACGGCGCTGATCGGGCCCGATGTGGAGCTGGGGCCGGGATGTGTCGTGGCCGCCGGGGCCCAGATCACGACGAACGTGCGGGTGGGCCGTTTCGTGCATGTGGATCGGGGTACGCAGGTGGGCCACGACTGCGTGATCGGTGACTATGTGACGCTGAACCCGATGGTGACGGTCTCCGGGGCGGTCACGCTGGAGGCCGAGGTCAATGCCGGCACCACCAGCACGATCCTCCCCGGCGTACGCGTCGCCGAGCGCGTGGTCATCGGTGCTGCGGCGGCTGTTGTGCACGATGTCGATGAGCCGGGTGCCGTCGTGGTGGGCGTACCCGCCCGCAAACTCCGCGCGACGCCGGGGCCCATCGGCTGACGTGCCATTCGCCACGACTTCCCGCCCAATTGTCCCTGTCAACCAAGATCATCCGGATAATCCTGTTGATCTTGGTCAGGAGTGACAATTGGGAGGACGCTTGGGTCGCATAGGCCAAAGAACTGCGCGCCGACCCCCGAGGAGCCGGCGCGCAGGAGTGGTGAAGCCCAGGATCAGAACGCTGCCTCGGGCAGCTCCATCACGTCGAGGTTCACGGCCTGGGCCATCTTGCGCTCCGCGGTCAACCGCGGCAGGCGCGTCCGCGCGAACCACTTGGCGGCAGCGACCTTGCCGGCATAGAAGTTGTGGTCGGCCTGGTCGAGGCCACCCTCGTCGAGCTTGGCCTGCGCGATCTCGCCGGCACGCAGCATAAGCCACGCGCAGACCATGTCGCCGAGCGCTATGAGCAGTCGCGTGGTGTTCAGCCCGACCTTGTAGACCTCCGTCGGATGCTCGCGCATCTTCATCAGCGGGCCCGACATGTGGGCGATCATCATGCCGCACTCCTCGGCACCCTTCGCCAGCAGCGCCCGCTCGGCCTCGAACGGGCCGCCCGCCTCGAGCCATTCCTCGATCTCCCCCGACACGGCCTGAATCGCGGCACCCCGATCGCGCACGATCTTGCGGAAGAACAGGTCCAGGCCCTGGATCGCGGTCGTCCCCTCATAGAGGGTGTCGATCTTGGCGTCGCGGACATACTGCTCCAGCGGATAGTCCTGGAGGAAGCCCGATCCGCCGAAGATCTGCAGCGACTCCGAACCCAGCAGTTGCCAGGCCTGCTCGGAGCAGTAGCCCTTCACGATCGGCAGCAGCAGGTCGTTGACGGCCTCCGCCGATTCGTCCACCCGGCCCTGGGCCTCGGCCAGCCAGACCTTGTCCTGCTGCGTCGCCGTGTACAGCACCAGCATCCGCAGCGCCTCGGCCATCGCCTTCTGCGTCATCAGCGAGCGGCGGACGTCCGGATGATGCGTGATCGTCACGCGCGGGGCGTCCTTGGCGGGCGTGGTCAGGTCGGCGCCCTGGACGCGCTCCTTGGCGTACGCCAGCGCGTTGAGATAGCCGGTCGACAGGGTCGCCATCGCCTTGGTGCCGACCATCATCCGCGCATGCTCGATGACGTGGAACATCTGGGCGATGCCCTGATGCACCTCACCGAGCAACCAGCCGACAGCCGGCTCTCCGTCGCCGAACGTCAGCTCGCAGGTCGAGGAGACCTTGATGCCCATCTTCTTCTCGACGTTGGTGGCATAGACGCCGTTGCGCTCGCCGGTGAGCTCGCCGGTCTCGAGATCGAAGTGGTACTTCGGCACGAGGAACAGGCTGAGTCCCTTGGTGCCGGGCCCACCGACGCCCTCGACTCCCACGGGGCGCGCCAGCACGAGATGCATGATGTTCTCGGTCAGGTCGTGCTCGCCGGAGGTGATGAAGCGCTTGACGCCCTCGATGCGCCAGGTGCCGTCCTCCTGCTGCCAGGCCTTCGTGCGGCCCGCGCCGACATCCGAACCGGCGTCCGGCTCGGTGAGGACCATCGTCGCGCCCCACTGGCGCTCGACCATGTGCCGCGCGATCTTCTTGTCGCGCTCGGTGCCGAGCTGGTGGGCGAGCTGGCCGAACTTGGGACCGGCGGAATACATATAGATAGCGGGGTTGGCCGTGAGCAGCAGCTCGAGGATCGCCCACCGCAGCGACGGGGGCGTACCCACCCCGCCCAACTCCTCGGTCAGCTCCAGCCGCCACCAGTCGGAGTCCATATAGGCCTTGTAGGCCATCTTGAACGATTCAGGGATGGTGACGGTCTTCGACTCCGGGTCATAGACCGGCGGATTGCGATCACCGTCGATGAGGGACTCCGACAGCTTGGTGCGGCAGAGGTGGTCGAGCTCGGTCAGCGCGGTCTCGGCGGTGTCGCGATCCATCTCGGGGGCCGGGCCGGTGCCCAGCAGCTCGTCCCGGCCGAAGACCTCGAACAGGTTGAAACGAATGTCGCGAAGATTCGACTGATAGTGGGTCACGTGAGGACACTCCTGATTGGCCACGTCGGTGGGGCTTACTGGTCAGTAACTCCAGTATGCGTACCAATCAGTAACTTCGCAAGAAAATCGTGTGATCCGCTTCACTCAGTCGTGTGCGGGATGCCGGTCTCCGGGCGGCCAGAGGCTGATCAGCGCCCCGATCAGCGTCATGACGCCATAGACCACATAGGTCAGCGCATAGCCGGAGTTGATCATGGTCCGCCCGGCCTCGCCGAGGGCTTCGGCGTCGCCGGAGAGGAAGACCTGCGCCAGCTCGGACGGCGCGAACGCCACGATCAGCGCCATCGCGATAGCCAACCCGAAGCTCACCGAGAACGTCTGCGCCAGCACCCGGATCGCGTTCACGACCGCGGTCCGATCGCGCGGCGTGATCCACAGGACGAAGGCGCCGTGCAGGGCCTGGTGGACACCCGTCCCCACCCCCATCAGCGCGAGCCCGATCATGGCCAGCACCTGCGAGTTCTGCAGGGTTGCGACGAGCATCACGACCGTGCTGACAACGGTGAGCGCGGCTGCGCCGACCCGCGTACGCCGAGGCCCCAGCTCCTGGCCGATCTTGTCGCCGAGCAGGGTGCCGAGCGTCAGGGCCACGGGGAAGGTGAGGATCTTGAGCGCGGCCGTGGCTGCGGAGTCACCATGTACGCCCTGCAGCCACAGGCCCGTGATGGTGATGGCCCCCAGCCGGCCGATCGCGATCAGGAATCCCTCGGCCAGCACGAGCGAGAACAGCCGCTCGAACAGCGTCGGATCGAGGGCGGGATGGCGTACGCGTCGCTCGATCCACGCCAGGCCGACCGCCGCGACGAGGCACGCCGCGAGAATCGCCAGGACGATCGGATCGCCGAGCCCGGCTTCGGCCGCCAGGCCGAACGCCAGCTGCGAGCCGATCATGATCAACCCGAGAACGAAGCCGCCCGGGATGTCGATGCGCGGTGGCTTGCGGATGGCGGGCACCACCTTGAGCGCCACCAGCCCATAGAGGAACGCCGCCAGCGCGATCGGCGCGAGTCCCCAGAACAGCCACCGCCAGCCCAGCGCCGACACGATGACACCGCCGGCGAGCGGGCCGGCGACCTGACCGAGCGAGAATCCGGCCATATAGATGCCCATCGCGCCACCGAGCGACCGTGCCGGAAAGACCGCCGCCAGGATCGCCACGGAGTTGCTCAGCAGCATCGCCGCCGCCGCGCCCTGGATCGCCCGGCCGACGATGAGGAATTCGATCGACGGCGCGAACCCCATCAGCACGCTCGTGAGCGTGAACACGCCGATGCCCGTCAGGAACACCCAGCGCCGCTCGAGCGCATCCGCGAGCTGGCCGGCCGGAATGATCAGCGCGGTGTTCACCAGCTGATAGGCCATGACCAGGATCGAGGTCTCGGTCGAGTTGGCCACGAAGTGGCTGCTGAGGGCCGGCACCGCGATGTTGAGCATGTTGGAGCTCAGCGACATCAGCAGGGTGCCTGCGAGGACGATCAGCAGCACGCCCCGGGCCCCGGGGCGTGGGGTGCTCTGTGTGTTGGTCACGGCTGTCCAGAGGTGCTCGGTCGGAGGGAGTACGCCGGCCGCACCCCTCCGGGTCGGACGCTATCGCCCACGCCGGCGTACCCGGCAATCACCGTCCGGTCCGGGACGGCGCTCTCCTCAGGCCTGGGTATCGCTGCGCGCCGACAACCGCGCGCCGATGCGGCGAGCGGCCGCGCGGAGGGCCTCGATCCAGACGCGGACGTCCTGCCCGCTCGACTGGCGCGGCAGCTGGGACAGCCGCAGGATGTGGAGCAGCCGGCCGTCGTCGTGGAGCACGGGCACGACGACCGAACCGATGTCATAGCGCTTCTCCGGCTCGAGCTCGCGCAGCGTGTAGCACACGGCCGACCGGCTCAGCGTGTCGCGCACCTCGCGCTCCTGGGCCGGCGTCAGGCCACCTTTCGTCCAGCGCTGGGTGGCCTCGATCATGTCGACATAGGGGTTGGAGTCGTCGCCACCCTCGGGCCGGAACGACAGCGAATAGCCCGCGCGCCGGGCATGCGCGACCCGTGCGGCGAACTTGGGGGCGTCCTCCTTGACGACGGCTTTGTTGAGCCAGTACGCCTCATCCTCCGGCCCCTTGGCCGCAATGAACATGTCGCCGAGCGGGGGGATCAGCGGAATGCGATTGCCGAGGCTGTCCTCCAGCGCGATGCCCGGGGCGATGGCGCTGGCGACGCAGGCGAGCTCGTCGCGGTTGACCTCGGTGAGCAGGCCGGCTTCGCAGCCGAAGATGTTGGCGAGCCCCTCGAGCTCCGGGCGGGCGACCTGGGCGTGGTTGATCGCGCCGACGAGGTCCTCCTCCAGCCGGGCGATGAGGGACGGGACCGTGAACCGGCCATAACCACCCTGGAAGAAGATGAGCGGCCCGGTGGGCGTATCGATCTTCATGTCCCTGACATCGCACATCGCGATCCAGTGATCGCCGGCATCGATGGTCTCGCGCAGGCGGACATCGATCCAGGCCAGCGATCCCTCCAGAATCGGATCGCCGGACGGGGAGCGATAGATCGCGATCCCCTCGAACTTGTTCTCCTTGCGGCTCGCGATGGTGCGGCCGACGGCCTCCTGGTCGCCGGTCATGACGTTGATGCACATCGACGGGCATTCCTGCAGGCGCTTGAAACTCCACGACGACTTCATGGGAAGGAACGCCACCAGCGGTGGATCCAGCGAGACGGACGTGAACGTGCCCATGATCGCGGCCAGGTCCTCACCGTCGGGGTGGACGCCGGTGACGAGCACCACGCCGGTCGGGTAGTGGCCCATCACCTCCCGGAACAGGGCCGGATCGATGCTGGCGGTTTCGGTCATGTCTCATCCTCTCCGGACGTGGCGTCTCCACAGAGCATGCCCCCGCCCTGTGGGGCGTCAGCAACGAACTCGTGCCAGTACGTGAAACGCCGAGCATAGGTGCCGTCGCAGACGTCGCCGCCAGACCGCCACCCCTTCGTTCTGAGGGCGTTTTCAGTGTCCCCTTGCATTCTTCTGTAGCAATCATTACAGTTTCTGTAGCACTCACTACAGAGGACCCGCGCCAACGTCGGACGGAGACCTGAATGTCCCTCACGCTTCCCGTAGCTCACAACGATGTGGCTGCGACCCGCCCCGCGACTCATGCGCCGCACCGTCGTCGGCCGACTCCCGAGCCGGCCGAGACCGGTGGCCACCTGGCCTCGGTGAGCAAGGCGCTCATGCTGCTCGACATCATGCGTTCGGCCCCCGGCCCGGTCGGGGTGAGCATGCTGGCGCGCGATGCGGGCATGCCCAAGTCGACGACCTTCCGCCTGCTGGCCTATCTCGAGCAGAGCGGCTTCGTGGAGCGGGCCGGCAAGGCCTATCAGCTCGGCTGGCGCCTTTTCGAGCTCGGCAATCACGTCGAACACTGCCGGCCCTCGGGTCTGCGCGAGATCGCCCTGCCCTATCTCGCCGACCTGCACGCCCGGACTGGCATGAATGTCCACCTCGCCGTGCTCAGCGGCACCGATGTCGTCTATCTCGAAAAGATTCACGGCCTGCGCAGCATCCCGATCGGGACCAGCGTCGGCACCCGCATGCCCGCCACGATCAGCGCACTGGGCAAGGCGATGCTGGCGTACGCCGATCGCGCCACTCTCCGCGAGGTCGTCGAAAGTGGCCTGGAGGGGCGTACGCCGTATTCGCTGCGTCAACCCGGTCAGCTCATCGCCCAGCTGCGGGAGACCAGGGAAACCGGTGTCGCCTACGACCGCGAGGAGTCCCAGCTCGGCATCAACTGTGTCGCCGCGCCCATCCACGCCGACGGCGAGGTCATCGCCGCCCTGTCGGTCTGTGGCCCGACCCGGCCGGTCTCGGCCGAGGCCCACGCCGACCTCGTCCGCGTCGCCGCGCGTGACATCAGCCGTCAGCTCACGCTCGCGCGCGCCTGCTGACGGCCTTGCCGGTACGCCGGCTGTTCCGGCATGCGGACCCCACCGCTGGCGGGTCGCCCGCCGGGAGCGGAACCCTGACATCGAACTGTCCGGCCATCGCGCCGCCCAACCCCTGAAGCGTTCAACGGAGGAACCATGGATGTGACATTCGAGAGCACCAGCAAGTCGCTGGAGCTGCCCGACGGGACCAAGATCCACTACAACGAGGCAGGCGACGGCCATCCCGTGATCCTGATCCACGGCAGTGGCCCGGGTGCCACCGGTTGGAGCAACTTCAACCCCAACATCGGCACGCTCGCCGAGGACTTCCGGGTCATCGCCGTCGACATGCCCGGCTGGGGTGAGTCGAGCCCGCGCCCGGCGGCCGAATATCGCCACCCCGAGGTCCTCGTGCAGTTCATGGATGCGCTCGGCATCGACAAGGCTGCTCTCGTCGGTAACTCGATGGGCGGCGTCATCGCGCTCGCCGTCGCCGCCAACAACCCCGAGCGGGTGTCCCACCTGATCACCATGGGCTCCGGCGGCGCCGGCACGCCGATCTTCTCGCCCGGCGGCGGCCTGTCCGAGGGCCTGAAGATCCTCTACAAGGGGTACGCCGACCCCACCCCGGAGACCTTCGAGGCCACCGTCGACATCATGACCTATGACACCCCGGCCGAGATCGCGAAGCCGCTCGCGGTCCAGCGCTCGATCAACGCCAAGAAGCACCAGGAGCACCTGGACAACTGGCTGAACGGCTCGAAGGGCGGCCCGCCGCTGAAATACTTCCCGACCGAAGCCCAGATCGCCTCGATCTCCGCGCCGTCGCTGCTCATCCACGGCCGGGACGACCGCGTGGTGCCGTTCGAGAACACCCTGCGGCTGGTGACCATGATCCAGAACTCCCGTGCCTACCTGTTCAATCGCTGCGGCCACTGGGCCCAGCTCGAGCATGCGCGCGAGTTCAACGGCATCGTCCGACACTTCATCCTGAGCAACTCCGAAGGCCAGGAAGAGGAAGCGCTCTCGGGCCTGGGCGGCTGAGCGACCCGCACACCACAGGCGGAGGCGGTCCATCCGGACCGCCTCCGCCTTCTGCGTGGTGGGTCAGGGCAGCTCCATCGCCGCGGTGGCGACGGTCTCGATGCCGGCGGCGACGATGTCGGAAGCATCCTCGAGCGACCAGAGCGGCGTGGTGGCCTCGACCATGAACAGGCCGTCGGCCATGGTCATCAACGCCCAGGCCAACTGCCCGACGAGGGTCTCCTCGGTCACGCGGATGATGTCGCCGCGAGGCGCGCGCTGGCCGACCCAGGTGGCGAACCAGCGAGCCCGGTCAGCGGCCACTTCGCGTCGAATGGCGCGGAAGCGATCGCGCGCGGGCGAATCCCCGCGGCGGAGCAGCAGCATGAATCCGATGCGGAACGCATGTGGGTGGTTGCGCATGCCATGGAAGCCGACGCGCAACGAGGTGGCCAGGGCGGCGCTGGGATCGGCGATCACCGACTGGGGCAGAACGCCTGGCAACACATCGCGGCGCCACGTGTCGAAGGACGCATCCACTGCCTCGGCGAGGAGCTTGTCGAGATTCTCGAAGTGCCAATAGAGGGAGCTGGCGGGCAGCCCGGCGTGCTCGCAGATGCGCTGCACCGTCGCGCCCTGCGGTCCGAGATCACACATCACCTCGATCGCCGCCTTGATCAGGGCCTCTCTGCCGGTGAAGTTCCCGACCCAGTCTGTCGATGCCAGGGGGTCGACGGCGACCTCCTCGGGCAACGCCGGCAGGGTGACGACCTTCTGCGCGCAGCCGGCCAGGATCTGCGCGAGCACGCGGGTGTGCTCGTGGGTGAGCGTGATGTCCTGACCGGTGAGATAGCGCCCGTCCAGGGTGGCCAGCGTCAGGCGGGACATGATCTCTGTCCGCCGGGTGTCGTCATCGGCCCCGAGCCCCGCCAGGACAACCCGCCACCAGTCGACGAGCCCCTGCTTGGCATGGCGGCGCAGATTCAGGTACGCCGTGCGCGCGGCCGGGGCACCCGTATCGCGCTGGAGGCCCAGGGCGATGCCGATCCGCGCATAGTCGGCCTCGTGGCCGTCACCGGCGAGATTGGCCAGGCAGTCGACGAGCTGATCGACCAGAGGTCGGGAATCCGGGGTCTCGGGCCACGCACTCCCGGCCGCGAGGCGACTCTCGTAGCTGTGCGTGATCCCCGCGCCGACGAGCTCGTCCTTGTTGGAGAAGTGCCAATAGATCGAACTCGCGGGGAGGCCGACCCGGCGTACCAACTCGGAAATCGTCGCCCCCTCATAGCCGCGCTCGTCGACCAGTTGGAGCATCTCGGTCATGATGCGCTCGCGACTCTCCTGCCCGCGAGTCTGGCGGCGGCGGAGGGATCTGGAGACGGCCGGACGGGACGGGGTGCTGGTCACCGAAGCCTCCTTCTCCTGACAGGTGGATTAAGAGGACCCTATGGGACGACCGGTGAAACCCCGCCCGGGTATCACCAGAAAGAAGCGCCCCCGTCGTGCTCGAGGCCCAGGGTGACCTTGGTCCACGAGATCTGGATCGGGTGCTGGGTGTTGCAGATGTGGGCCAGCGTGGTCTTGGCATCGCGCAGGCCGCGATTGACGGCCGTGTCGGTCTTGAGCGCCATGCCGCCGGCGAAGTTGAACACGCGCTCGATGGCCTCGACCGAGCGACGGATCGCGCGGACGCCGTCGGCGCGGGCGTCGATCCGGCTCTGCAGGCTGATCTTCCCGTTCTCGGCGACCTCGTCATGAAGCCGGTTGCCGACATCGATCAGCACGGCCCGACCGGCCCGGACGTCCGCCGCGGCCTCACCGATGGCGTTGACCTGGATGTCGTCGTCGAGGCTCTTGATGCCGCGGGCGTTGACGCGATTCTTCGCGTTCTCGAGCACCGCGTTCATCGCGCCCTCGGCCACACCCTGGCTGGCGCAGTTGATGGCATAGGAGAAGAACGTCGGGAACGGCAGCTTGTAGAGATCCGCGTGGTTGCCGACCTTGGCCATGTTCTCGCCGTTGTCGAAGTCCTCCATGCGATAGACGCGATAGTCCGGGATGACGGCGCCGTCACAGACGAGGTCCTTGGAGCCGGTGCCCTTCAGGCCCAGCACGTTCCAGGAGTCCTGGTCGAACCAGTAGTCATCGCGCGGCAGGACGATGTGGCGCAGGGCCATGGTGCCGTCGTCCTGGGGCAGGAGCGCACCGGTGATGGCCCACTTGCTGGCCTCGCCACCGGAGGAGAAGGGAATGCGACCCTTCACCCTGTAACCGCCGTCGACGCGCTCGAGTACGCCCAGCGGAGCGTACGGCGACGACACCCAGGTCTCGGGGTCGGCGCCCCAGATCTCGTCCTGGAGCTTCGGATCGAAACCGGCGATCTGCCACGAGTGGACGCCGATGACTCCGGCGCACCAGCCGGCGGCGCTGTTGAGCGAGGCGATCCGCATGACGGCTTCGGCGAACTCGACGGGGTGGCACTCGTCACCGCCGTAGCTCTTGGGCTGGAGCGCCCGGACGACCCGCGTGTGCCGGATCGCGTCGATGGTGGCCTCGGGCAGCCGGTTGAGCTGCTCGGCCTCCGCCGCAGTGCCCACCAGGACGTCGGCAACCTCGTCAATCAGCTTGTCGTAGTGGCTCATTCCCTGGCCCTCTCGATCTCGATGTGCGGGGACTGTGATCGGGGCTTCGCCTGCGATCACCTCGTGATCGAATCCTGCGGCGGGAGTCGACGCGGACGGAACCAAAAGGTTCCAACACTCGGCACGCACCCGGAGATCGAACGATGCCCAAGCAGACATATCGATAAGTGGGACGATTGCCCGCAACGAGGACAGCCTCGGTCGGGAGGGAGGGATCACTTCTATACTTGCCGAGTGGTCACTCCAGCTCCCCCTCAACCCGAACGCTATGCGGAGATAGTCCAGGCGGCCATCCGAGCCTTTGCGCGCAAGGGCTACGGCGGGACGACCCTGGCCGACATCGCCGTCGAAGCGGGCGTGTCCCAGCCCCGGATCAGCCAGATCTTCGGCAACAAGGAGAACGCCTTCATCGAAGCCCACAAGGTGGCGTCGGGTGAGGTGTTGGGCCTGCTCTCGGCCAACGCCGAGCCGCCTTTCAGCATCGAACGCATGGGCGCGGGTTATGTCGAGTTGATGCAGGAACGCCGCGAGGTCCTGCTCATGATCTTCCAGGCCCTCACATCGTCCTATGTCCCGTCCATCGGTGACGAGGCCCGGCGGGTCATCAACGAGGTCACCACCCTGGTCGTCGACAAGGCCGGCGGCACCCACGAGGATGCCGTCGCCTTCCTCGAGCGCGGATTCTTCATCCACGCCATGATGGCCGCGCGCGTCTTCGATCATGTCGGGGACTATCCTGAGACCGGCAAGTTGCTCGACACCGTCCGGATCAGCTGACTGCCGGTTCCTGCGGTTCTCCGACCATCATTCCCGAGCGAAGAACCACACGAGCAGGCCCACGACGATCACGATCGCGGTGATGAGGAGCGCCAGCTTGATCTTGCTCCAGGGCCGCTCGCCCTGCACCTCACCCGTGACGCCGTTCATCAGCACCTGGATGGGCTTGCCCTGATAGGTGACCGTGAGCAACCACACGGGCAGGAGCAGGTGGGCGAACGCGATCGAATGCCAGGAGATGTCACGGTGAGAAATCTCCTGACGATCGCCCCCGATGTCACGGCGAATGGTGTCGTCGATCTGGCGTTCCATCCCGGTGCGGACCCGGGCTCCGAAGGTTTCGTCTGCGTCCAGGTCATAGGTGCGCCCGAGGTGCCCGGCCACATATTCGGGTGAATACGGCACCGCCTCGTGCAGCGGCCACGGCTCGAGCTGCTGGACCCGCCCTTCGTGGAGGCCGTTGTTGGCCCATGCCGGGACGTCCCGGAAATTCCGGTTCACGTGACCCGACACCGGATACCAGTTCGTGCGGGTCTCGGTGCGGCGGTTTTCACCGTGCCCGACCTGGACCTGATAGTCCTCGCCCCGGCGTCCGGAATAGCGCGCGCTGGTGTCGGCATCGAAATTGAAGTAGGCCAGATAGACGCTCTCGAACGATCCGATCTCGCGATAGGTCTTGAACTCTTTCGGTGCGAACCATCGAGAGTTGATCCACTTCTCGATGCGTTCCCGGGCTGCCTTCTCGTCGACGCGGAAGGGCAGGACTCCGTCGATCGGCAACCGGCTGGGGGCGTCCTTCAGGTCGTCACGCTGGATCGGTGTGGCGCAATAGGGGCAGCGCGTAGCCGTCAGCGTGCCGGTGAAGGCCGTCTTGCCGCCACAGGCCTGGCAGACGACCTCCCGCTCCAGACCGGCCGGCAGCGCAGCGGCTGCGCGGATTGCCTGCGTGGCCTGGTGGAGATCATGTTTGAGGATCTGACCGGAGCCGCCGGCGACGTCCATCATCGACCCGCAACTCGGGCAGCGGAGCCTGCCGGACGTCGGGTCGAACACCAGCTGTCCGCCACAGGCCCGGCACGGATAGGTGCGCGTGATCTCGGTCTGATGCAGTGCCGCGGGGTCGCCCAGGGGCGGGGGCGCCGGCAGGCGCTCCGGGTTCGGCATGGGCGGTGGCGTGGGCATGGGGGCGTACGCCGAAGGCTCGGCGAACCCGGGGGCAGGGGGATGACCCTGCGGCCCCGGGGCCCCGGCACCGGGTGGGGGAAATCCGGTGCCGGGGGATTGGGGTGGCCCGGGCAGGGGTGGCGGCGACCCACTACCCGAAGGTGGGGGTGACCCCGGCAAGGGCGGCGGGAGGGTGGTCATGACGTCTGTCCCGGTCCGGCGTCCTGTGCGCCAGGAGCCTGGGCCGGCGGTGTGGGCGGACTGGGCGGCGGCGGGGGCGTGCCGCCACCGGGCAGCGGGGGCGGCTCGACGAACAGGCCGGCCAGCGCGGGCACCTGTCCGGCGGGCGTCCACGCGGGCAGGCCCTGGGACCACACCAGCGTCGATGCGGTCAGTTGCCCACCGGCGACAGCCTGCTGCAGCTGCGGGACAGTGAACGGGCCGGAGGCCTGGCCACCCGCGTCGACATGGAACGTGACCGCGCCGGGCAACGGCGGGGGCGCCGCGGCCGGCGTACCCTGCTGGGGATAGCCCGGGAAACCGCCCTGCTGGGCCGGGCCGGGCTGCATGGACTGATCCATCTGCTGGCCCAGCAGGATGCCCATCTGGGCTCCCATCATGTCGCCCATGGTCCCCGACCCACCGGGATTGCCGGCAGCCGTCGTCATCGCCTCGGCGGCCTTGGCCTGCTGATAGCGGTTCATGTCGCCGAGGTTGTTGACCCAGCCGCTCTCCTCGACGCCCTTGGCGACGCCTCGGGTCATCGCCTGGGTGATTTCCTCGGGCAGGGAGATATTGAGAGTGATGGAGTCGATGGCGAGGCCGTACTCGTCGTCGACACGTTCGGCGACGAATCCGCGGAGTTGCTCGGCAAGCTGCACCTGGCGACCCTGCAGGTCGATCACGCCGAGGCGGGTTTCCATGACCATGTCGGAAAAGGCGAGGGTGATGACCCGACGCAGCAATTCGGCGATCTCCTCGATATCGACCGAGGCATCGGTGCCGATCACCTGGCGCAGGAAGATGGCCGGATCGACCACGCGCACGACGCACAGGCCGTTGGCGCGCACCTGGACCATCGTGAAGTCGGGGTCACGGACCGTGACGGGATTGGCGGTTCCCCAGCGGAGGTCGGTGACCGGGCGGGTGTTGACGAAATAGACCTCCGAGCGGAAGGGGCTGTTGAACCCGTGCTTCCAGCCCTGGAGGGTCGACATGATCGGCAGGTTCTCGGTGGTGAGCGTGTAGTGGCCCGGACCGAAACGATCGGCCAGCTGACCCCGATAGACGAAGACGGCCTGCTGGCCTTCGCGCACGATGAGCTCGGCGCCGTTCTTGATCTCGTTGTTGTAGCGCGGGAAACGCCAGGCAAGCGTCGAACGGGTGTCGTCGAACCACTCGATGATGTCGACGATCTCGCCCCGCAGTTTGTCCATCAGCCCCATGAGGTCCTCCTGGCCACAGCTCGCACCGGCGCGAGCATTGCCCTCAGATTAGGAGGTCCTAAGGTTCTTTTCGGCCCGCTTGTCGGATCCAGTTCTTGCGGAATCTCCACGGTGATACCCACAGGGGTAAGCTGGGGCGAACGACTGAAGGAGGGAACCCATGCTGAAGGACGAGGAGAGCCGCCGTCAGGTGCTCAACCGACTGCGCCGGGCCCAGGGCCAGCTGGCCGGCGTGCTCGCCATGATCGAAGACGGGCGGGAGTGCCGCGACGTGGTGACCCAACTTGCCGCGGTCTCGAAGGCGATCGACCGGGCGGGCTTCAAGATCATGGCGTGCACCCTGCGCGAATCCATCACGGGCGACAACCCGGAAGGGCATGAGCAGTTGTCCGAGACCGAGCTTGAGAAGCTGTTCCTGACCCTGAGCTGAGACCGCTCCGGGCGATCAGCTCTTGGCGGCCCTCTCGATCGCGCTGATGAAGTTCTCCGTCGGCTCCGCGCCGTTGATGACGTGGGTGTTGATGACGAAGAACGGCGTACCCGTGATTCCCAGCTGTCTCGCCTCCGTCGAATCATCCAGCACCTGCTGGCGGAGGGCGGGGTCGGTCAGGTCGGCGCGAAATTTCTCGAGATCGGGTACGCCGGCCTGCTGGGCGTACTCCACGAGCTGATCGGTGGTGGGATCCGGTTGCTCGCCGGCACCGAAGTCGGCGAAGACCGTCTCGTAGTAGTTCCAGAAGCGACCCTGCTGGCCCGCGGCGCGCCCGGCGACGGCTGTGGCGACCGACTGGTCGCCGAACAGTGCCAGGTCGCGATATTCGATGCGGAGCGTGCCGTCATCGACGTATTGCTGAAGTTCGGGATAGGTCTGCATCGTCCACCGCGCGCAATAGGGGCACCGATAGTCGGACCACTCGGTGAGCACGACCTTGGCATCCACTCTGCCCTTGGCCAGCGGATCGTTCTCGACGCGGCGGGGCAACTGGAGAAGGATGCGTTCGACCTCGGGGTCGGGGGTGGGGACCGTCTGGGCGGGCTCGGGTGCCGCATTGGTGGCCGTGGGGGCAGCCGGCGTCGCTGCGGGGAGGCGCTTGCCCTCGCCGATTTGTTGGCCCAGCACGAACGCCAGGACCACGCTCAGAACCCAGGCCGCCACGAGCGCCGCTGTCCCCTTGCGGGACTTCTCGTCCTCGATTGATGCCACTGATGACTCCTCGGGTCATTTGCGATCGTCCAACTTCGGTCGGACGGCCATGGGATGGTCTCCGGTCTGCTCTCAGCGCAACATAATGTGCGAACACAAGGTGAATTGACTCTATTCGGGGGGTAGAGACAGTGACGATGAAGAGGATTCCGCCTGCAGTGCGGCGTGAGATGTTGCTGGACGCAGCGTTTCGCGTGATTTCCGAGCGCGGAGTCTCCGCCGCCACGACCCGGGCGATCTGTGCCGAGGCCGACATGCCGCTGGCCAGCTTCCACTATGTCTTCGAGTCCCAGAACGAGTTGATGCGTCAGTTGCTGCACCGGGTCATCGATGCGGCCGGCAACATGGAGCGGGTCCCGGAGTTCACCGAAGACCTGCGCGAAAACGTGGAGTTGATGCTCCTGCACGCCCTCGACTGGGCCATCGAGAACCGGGGTGAGGACCTCGCCTATTACGAGTTGGGCAACTTCGCCCTGCGCACGCCCGGGTTCGAGGACCTGGCTCGCTATCGCCTCGACCAGGCGTTGGAAGTGATCACGCGGGCCTTCCACCTACTGGAAGCGATCCACGGCAGCAACATGGTGCGGGACAAGCGCGAGGTGGCCTGGATGGCCCTCACGTTCATCGAGGGGATCGGTCTGATGTTCCTCAACAGCGGCGATGCGGAGATGGCCCGCCGGGCGGTAAAGGGATATGCCGGGTTCCTCGTCGACTTTGCCCAGGGGCGCGCCGGGGGGCCGGTGCAATCCTGAGAAGAAGTTAGGCGAGTGTGCCATTTTCTTGGGTTCAGTTTGGTTTCGGGTGGCGGAGCGTGTTTAACTCGCTCAGCGATGTAACGATCTGATCTCAAGAAGGCGAAGTACCTTGGCTGACGACAAGCGTGACAATCTCCCCGAGCTCCTGGACGAGGACGGCCCCAACGTCGACCTCGCCGACACCGGAGTTCGATCCTTCCGATCCCGCGTGGAGAAGTTCGCTCTTCCCAGTGTGATGGCGTTGGCGGTTGCCGCCGGGCTGGTGTTCGGCGGAATCGCGCCCGATGGTGCCGACAACCAGGCCCTGACCGCGGCCCCCGCGGCTGTGACCTCGGACATCAACCGGGCGGTCGACGGCACGAGCCGCAGCGGGGAGCGTACGCCGGCGGAAGCCGAGGCTGCCGATCCCACCCCCGAGGCCGCCCCGACCGAGGAGGCCCCCGCAGAGGAGGCCCCGGCGGAGGAGGCTCCGGCCGAGGAAGACGCCCGCAAGAACCTGGTCAACACGGAGACCAAGGCGCTGTCCGCGATCTCCAAGGAGCCGACCGCTTCGGCGTCGGCCTCCGCCACCTCGTCGGGTTCGAAGCTCTATGCGACCGAGAAGGTCAACGTCCGCGACCGGGCCAGCGCCTCCAGCGAGCGCATCGGGTCGGTCGACAAGGGTGACTCGGTCAACTCGACCGGCCAGACCAGCAATGGTTTCACCGAGGTCTCGCTGAACGGCCGCAAGGGTTGGGTGAGCAGCCAGTTCCTGTCGCGGACCGCGCCGGCCGCTGCCCCTGCCGCGCCCTCGAGCTCCAGCGCCTCGCGTTCGGCCAGCTCCGGCTCGTCGGCCGCCGCTCCCGCCGCTCCCGCTCCGCGGTCCAACGGCAACTGCCCGATCGCTCGCGGTGTGACCCCGCGTGCGGCCGCGCTCAACCAGGCTATCTGTGACCGCTTCCCGTCCGTCCGCTCCTATGGCGGCTATCGTGCGGGTGACAGCGGTGCCCACGGCTCGGGCCGCGCCCTCGACGTCATGGTGACCGGCGCGACCGGCACCGAGATCGCCAACTGGGCGCGTGCCAACGCCGGTGCCTATGGCATCACCGAGGTCATCTGGCAGCAGCGCATCTGGACCACGCAGCGTTCCGGCGAAGGCTGGCGCGGCATGTCCGACCGTGGCGGCGCGACCGCCAACCACTTCGATCACGTGCACATCACCCTGCGCTGATCAGCAGCTACATCGCACGCAACAGCCCCGCACTCCGGTGCGGGGCTGTTGCCGTTGCCGGCAATTTTCAGACTCGTTCTCGTTTGTGGAACGACAAGGGATTTCGGATCAGGAATGTTCTAAGATTGGGTTGTACGGCGGTTGACGATCTCAACCTGGCGTACGGGCCACCACAACACATCTAGTTCAAGGATCTGATCCAGAATGTCGTTCGCCAGTAAGTTCAACGAGAAGCGTGCTGCTGCCCGGGCCTCCCGGAAACTGCAGCGGGCGATCCGTGAGGCTGGTTCGTCGACCATGCGCGACGAACTGCTGATCGCAGCCCAGCGCGGCGGACTGCGCTGACCTTCGCCCTCGAGGCTCAAGCCCCTGCCCTTCGGCGGGGGCTTTTGCGTTCTCCGAGGCGTGGTGAATCTCGCGGGAGCGGGACTGTGCCCCTGATGGGTGCCAGGCACTGTGCCCCTGGTCGGCACCGGATTCGGCTCCGCGAGCGCTTGATTGTTAAACCTTTGACTGTCTGGTCGTTGACGATCTCGTCCGCCGGCGAAATCACACCACTTTCAGTTGAAGGATTGACTCACATGTCGTTCGCGAAGAAGTTGTCCGAGTTGCGCGCTGCCCTCCAGGCCCGATCCCTGGATCAGGCCATCCGCGAGGCGGATTCGCCCTCCCTGCGTGACGAACTCCTCCTCCTCGCCCAGCGGGCCAACGAGCGCTGATCGACTTCCCGCCCTGACCAGGCCTCTGCCCTTTCGGGCAGGGGCCTTTGTCACGTGCGTAGCGCTGCGTCGTCACCGCAGTTCCTGTCTCGAAGCTCCTCCGTTTCGCCCCTGCGCTCTTCAGCTCCCGCTAACCCGTTCAGCTTCCGCCAACCCCTTGAGCTCCCGCCAACGTCTTCAGCTCCCGCCGACCTCTTCAACTCCCGCAAACGTCTTGGGCTTGCGCCCCATCGCAATCAGCTTGTCCTCCCGTCTTGAGCGCGCCGTGCACCGGGGGCGGAGTCGGCGAGGACAAGCTGGATGGAATTCGGCCTTGAGGGAGCGCAAGCCCAAGCGGAAACGGGGCGCTGACTGCGGTGTACGCAAGCTGAATGACGACTTTTCTCCCGCGATTCATGGTTTCCAGCCGGTTCGGCGGTGTCGGTACGCCCGCGCCGGGGGAGGGCAAGCTGAATGACCACCAAGCCCCTCGGACCACGCTTGCAGGGGCTCCGATCCAGGCGCGAGCGCGGGTGTCTCGGTGTTGGATTCGGAGCCGTATGCAGTTGCGTCCGCACCGGAAGCGGTCCGGAACGGCTCCGACGTGCTTCCGCTGCGGCAGCAATTCCATAGGACGCCGCTGGTACACCCCAGACCCAGCGCCCCGAAACCGGGGACTCACAACACCCCACTGGCCCAGAGGATCCCGGAGCCGGGGCCGAGCCGGCCGGCGTACCCCAACGCCTGCGAGTCACTCAATCCCGCCACGAAATCGATCACGCCGCGGCCGCGGGCCATGCGGGCGATCTCGGAGTCCTGGGTGTGGCCGTCGAGCCATTCGGGATGCTGCTCGCGGACGCGGTGATAGCCCTGCTCGGCCAGCTCGACGAGTTCGAGCAGTCTTCGGGGTGCGCGCATGGCGTCGAAACGGTCCGACAACCACTCGTCGAAGGTGTGCACCAGCTCGGCGAGGATCAGCGACTGGCCACGCTGGACCATGGCGAGGTCGGGCCGGTGCAGCACGAAGTATTGATGCACGAACTTCAGCACCTGGATCTGGTGCCACTCCAGGGGCTTCACCGTTACGACGGGCTCGCGTGCGCATCCGGGATCCGGGTTCATCACCACGGCCGAGGAGAAATTGTCGATCCAGCGACCGATGAAGTCGGAGATGATCGAGTCGGCGGAGCGGGATCCGTCATAGGGCATGACGAGTACGCCGTCGACGAGCTCCCGGCCGATCACCTCCACGGCCTCCCGGAACACCTCGTCGTCATAGACCCAGCCGTCCTTCTCGGCGGCGTTGCGGCGCATGCGCTCGAGGCCCGCCCCGGGCTGGCGCCAGAGCCGGTTCAGCCGCTCCTGAGGCATCTCGGCCCACTCCCGGATGTCGGCCAACCACGCCCGGAACTCGCCGGAGATCGGGGAGAACTGGAGCACGCCCGAGCGATGGAAGTCCTCGAGGTCATGCAGCGAATATGCGATGTCGTCGGCCAGGTCCATCACGTTGCACTCGAGCGTCTGCCGACCCGGGGGCAAGGCGAACGACTCGATCAGCGCGATCATCTCGGTGAGGTCGAGGACATACGCGTTGAACTTGGCGGCCCCCGAGCCGTACGCCCCGGCGTTCGCACCCCGCGGTGGGTCGTTCCAGGTCGCGGGATGGGGGGTCGGCACGTGGAGCCGACCCCAGGGATATTTGAGGACGGCCGCCCGGGACGCGGCGGTGAGATTGAGTCCGTCGACTCCGTTGCCGTGGACCTCGAGCTCGGTGAGGATCCGGAAGGTCTGGGCATTGCCCTCGAAGCCGTCGGCCAGCCCGAAATCCTCACGGGCGAGCCGATCGAGGGTCCGTTCCCCGTTGTGGCCGAAGGGAGGATGCCCGAGGTCATGGGCCACCGCGCCGGCCTGGGCCACCACATGGTCCAGGCCGCCCCAGCGGGCGACATCCTCCGGGGCAGCGATCTCGCGTACGCCGACGGCCAACGCGCGTGCCAAGGCGGTCACCTTGATGGAATGGCTCAGGCGGTTGTGCACGACGCTGTTGGTCGAGTCGGCATTGACCACCTGGGTGACATCGGCCAGGCGCGAGAACGCAGGGGCGAAACGGAGACGTTCGAGGTCCACGCGGAATTCGGATTCGGCACCGGCCGTCAGGGGTTGCCACAACTGGGATTCGGGCCGCCTGCGGACTACGCGTACCTCTGCCAATTCCTCGGGACTGCGCTCAGACAGCGCCTGTTCGGCCATGGCCCGAACATATCGCTGGCCGGGACCCTAGAGTTGGGGCCATGACGAGCGCGCCTGTGGACCCGACCACGACAACTGCGTGGCAGACGTTGACCGAGTTGTACGCCGACTTCACCCCTGATCTGCGCGGCTGGTTCGCGTCCGATCCGAACCGGGCCCGGAGCCTGACCTTCGGAGCGGCTGACCTGCGGGTGGATCTCTCCAAGAATCTCCTCACCCCGGAAATCGCCCGGACGCTGATCCAGCTCGGGGAGCAGGTGGGCCTGCCGGAGCGGATCGAGGCCATGTTCTCCGGCGAGCGCATCAACGTCACCGAGAACCGGTCGGTGCTCCACACCGCGCTGCGGCTGCCGCGTGATGCGTCGCTCGAGGTCGAGGGGCACGATGTGGTGCCCGATGTGCATGCCGAGCTCGACAAGGTTTATGCGTTCGCCGACAAGGTCCGCTCCGGGGAATGGAAGGGCGTGACCGGGCGTCGGATCGAGACCGTGGTGAATATCGGCATCGGTGGCTCGGATCTGGGTCCGGTCATGGTTTATGAGGCCCTGAAGCCTTTCGGGCAGCTGGGCCTGGAATGCCGGTTCATCTCCAATATCGATCCGACCGATGTGGCGGAAAAGACGTTCGGGCTCGATCCCGAGACGACGCTTTTCATCGTGGCGTCGAAGACGTTCACGACGCTCGAGACGCTCACCAATGCGCGGTTGGCCAAGGCTTGGCTGCTGGATTCCCTGCGCGCGAGCAATGCGATCGGCCATCACGACGATGCGGCCGCGCGGGCGGTGGCGTCCCACTTCGTGGCGGTGTCGACGGCGCTCGACAAGGTGGCCGACTTCGGGATCGATCCCAACAATGCGTTCGGTTTCTGGGACTGGGTCGGTGGGCGCTATTCGGTCGATTCGGCGATCGGGGCGTCGATCGCCGTGTTCATCGGCCCCGAGCGATTCGCCGAATTCCTGTCGGGATTCCATGCGATGGATGAGCATTTCCGCACCACGCCGATCCAGAAGAACGTGCCGGCGCTGATGGGGCTGCTCAACGTCTGGTATGTCAATTTCTGCAAGGCCAGGACCCACGCCGTACTGCCCTATGCGCAATATCTGCACCGCTTCCCGGCCTATCTGCAGCAGCTGACCATGGAGTCCAACGGCAAGAGCGTGCGCTGGGACGGGACGCCGGTCACGACCGAGACCGGCGAGGTCTTCTGGGGTGAGCCCGGGACCAACGGCCAGCACGCGTTCTATCAGCTCATCCACCAGGGCACGCAGTTGATCCCTGCCGACTTCATCGCCGTGGTGAACCCGGCGCGGCCGCTGCGCGACGGGGATGCCGACGTGCACGAGTTGTTCCTCGCGAACTTCTTCGCCCAGACCAAGGCGCTGGCGTTCGGCAAGACTGCCGAAGAGGTACGCGCGGAGGGCACGGCCGAGGCGATCGTCCCCGCGCGGGTCTTCGGCGGGAACCGGCCGACCACCTCGATCATGGCGCCCGAGTTGTCCCCGTCGGTGTTGGGCCAGCTCATCGCGCTCTATGAGCACATCACCTTCACCCAGGGCATCGTCTGGGGCATCGATTCGTTCGACCAGTGGGGTGTCGAGCTCGGCAAGCAACTGGCGAAGGAGATCACCCCGGCCGTCGGTGGTGACTCCGACGCCCTGGCCGAGCAGGACCCGTCGACCCGGGCGCTGATCGAGTACTACCTCGAATACCGGGTGTGACCTGATCCGCGATTTCGCTTGAAGGATTTTTGCTGCCTCAGCCACCAAAATCCTTCAGGCGAGCCCGGCGTACGCCAAACGGCGCCCCTGGGGCGTACCCACCGCGCGCATAGAATCCAACCCGTGCCAAAACGCCCCCGCAGCCGAGTCCGTCGTGCCCTGTTGACGCTGACCGCGCTGGGAGTCGCGGGTGCTTCTGTTGTCCTCGGCCCGGCGGCGTACGTGAAACTCACCGCCCGGCCCAACACGTTCACGGTCAGCTCGGTGCCCAAGGCTCCCGTGGCGCTCGTCCTCGGAGCCCAGATCTATCCCGATGGCACGCCGTCGCCCTACCTCCGGGGTCGGCTCGACACGGCGAAGCGGCTCTATGACGCCGGCAAGGTTCGCGCGATCCTGGTGTCGGGCGACAACGGCGATGATCATTACAACGAGCCGGACGGGATGCGGCGCTATCTGATCCGCCGGGGCGTACCCGCCAAGCAGGTCGTCGCCGACTACGCCGGCTTCGATACGTATGACTCGTGCGTCCGCGCCAAGCGCATCTTCGGGGTCAACGAGCTCATCGTTGTGACGCAGGGCTATCACCTGCCCCGTGCCATTGCGACGTGTCGCCTGGTCGGGATCGAGGCGCGGGGTGTGGGCGACTACACCACCAACTTCGGGCCCGTCTGGCGTTATGGCCAGATCCGGGAGCTGGGCGCGAACGTCAAGATGGTCGCGGATGTGATGACGAGGCGTACGCCGACCCTCGGCCGCTATGAGACCAGCGTGGACGAGGCGCTGGGCAAATAGCCGGACTAATAGCTGGGGCAATACGCCGCGACGATCCCGCGCCGACACGGCAGAATGGCGCGGCAGACAGGAAGGTGCGCCGATGAAGAAGATCATCCAGAGCCGCAAGCTGGCGAACGTGCGTTATGACGTGCGCGGACCCATCCTCACGGAGGCCCAGCGGCTCGAGGCCGAGGGTCACAAGATCCTCAAGCTCAACATCGGCAACCCCGCGCCGTTCGGATTCGAGGCGCCGCAGTCGATCATCGCCGACATGATGCACCACATGCCGATGGCCCAGGGCTATTCGGATTCGAAGGGCATCTATTCCGCCCGCACCGCGGTCGCGCAGTTCTATCAGGCCCGCGGCCTGCGCAACACGACCGTCGACGACATCTTCATCGGCAACGGGGTGTCCGAGCTGATCACGATGGTCCTGCAGGCGTTCGTGGATGAGCCGAACGAGATCCTCGTGCCGGCGCCGGACTATCCGCTGTGGACGGGCGCGGTGTCGCTCTCCGGGGGTACGCCCGTGCACTACCGCTGCGACGAGTCGAACGGATGGAACCCCGATCTCGAGGACATCGAGTCGAAGATCACCGAGAACACCCAGGCGCTCGTCATCATCAACCCCAACAACCCGACCGGGGCGGTCTATTCGGAAGCCACGGTCCGGGCGCTCGTCGACATCGCCCGGCGGCACAACCTGGTCCTGATGTCGGACGAGATCTACGAAAAGATCATCTTCGACGACGCCGTCCATCATCACACCGCGAGCTTCTGCGAGGACGACGTCCTGTGCCTGACGTTCTCGGGGCTGTCGAAGGCCTATCGCGTATGTGGCTATCGCGCCGGGTGGGTCATGGTCTCGGGCGCCAAGGATCGGGCCGAGGACTTCCTCGAGGGCCTGACGCTGCTCGCCAACATGCGCATGTGCGCCAACGTCCCGGCCCAGCACGCGATCCAGACCGCCCTCGGCGGCTATCAGTCGATCGATGAGCTGATCGTCCCCGGCGGCCGGTTCTATGACCAGTCCAAGCTGGCCTGGAAACTGCTCAACGACATCCCGGGTGTCTCGTGCGTCGAGCCGTTCGGCGCGCTGTATTGCTTCCCGCGCCTCGATCCCGAGCTCTATCCCATCGATGATGACCAGGAGTTCGTGCTCGACCTGCTCCGGGCCAAGCACATCCTCGTCACGCATGGTCGTGGCTTCAACTGGTTCGAACCCGACCACTTCCGGCTGGTCACCCTGCCCGACACCGACGTCCTCACCGAGGCCATCGGCCGGATCTCCGACTTCCTGGAGACGCGCCGCTGAGGCGTACGCCTAGGGGCGGGCTCCCAGGCCACCGGACACGTCGACGGCGGTCCCGGTCGTGTACGCCGCCAGCGGGGAAAGAAACATCAGAACCCAGGGCGCGACCTCGTCGGGGGTGCCGGGTCGGCCGACCGGAATCCCGCGGGTCCGCGCCTGCTCGCGCAGCCAATCCGCGTACGCCAGGTCGCTCCCGCTGGTCACGTGTCGTTCGCGCTGCCGGTCGGTGGCGATCATGCCGAGATTGACGGCGTTGACCCGGATGTCGGTCTCGGCAAGGTCTTCGGCGAGCAGGGCTACGAGCGACGCCACAGAGGCCCGGGCCAGGCTCACGGCGGCCATCGACGCATCCGGTCGGTGAGCGCTGACTGCGTTGACGATCACGACCCGGCCTGCATCCGAACGCCTCAGCTCGGGGAGAGCCTGCCGCACCAGGCTGAGGATGGGGCCGACGCGGCCGGCGTACTGATCCGCGAAGTCCTCGAACCCCGTCTCCCTCACGCCTCCGGTCGTTCCCGCCCCGGCGTTGGCCACAATCCCGTCGAGGCGGCCGAACCTGCCTGCCACCTCCGATACCCACCGGCCCACGAACTCCTCGTCGCGCACATCGCCCTGCGCGAGCATCACCCGATCAGGGTCGTGGGCCCGAGCGAGTTCGTCGAGCCCGGCGGCCCCGCGAGCACACACCGCAACCCGGGCGCCCTCGGCCACCAGCGCGTCCACAACCGCGCGGCCGATCCCGCGCGTACCGCCCGTGACCCCCACCACCCGATCCCGGAGCCCCAGGTCCATGGCTATTCCGATACGGGCGCCGGGTGATCGACCCGGCCGACCATGGTCTCCATGACGTCCTCGAGCATGGCGACACCGAGCACGCCGTCGTCCTTCGTGTCGGGGTTGTCGCTGACGACGATCGCGAGGTGTACGCCCGATCGCTGCATGGCCGTGAGGGCCTCGGGTAGTGGGGTCTCGGGATCGACCCTCACCATCTGCCGGATCCGCGCCGGGGGCACGATCGCCTGCGGGCTGGAGTCGATCAGGTCGAGCACGTCCTTGAGATGGAGATAGCCCAGCCAGGAGCCGTCGTCATCGCGCACGGGGAAGCGGGAGAACCCATGCTCGACACCGGCCCGCTCGGCCTCGCTCGCTGTCGGCTGGGAGCCCAGCCAGACGAGCCGCTCGATCGGCACCATGACCTCGCGCACCTTCGCCTCGGTCATGAGCAGCGCACCGCTCAGCAGCCGCTCCTCGTTCTCCTCCAGGAGGCCGACCTCGGCGGACTCGGCGAGATAGCTGGACACCTCGTCGGTCGTGATGGTCGACGCGACCTCGCGGGTGGGCTTCACGCGGATGATCAGCAGGACCAGGTTGGCCAGGCCGTTCATCAGCCAGAGGAGGGGGCTGAGGATCATGGCAATGACATACATCGGCGGGCCGAGGATCAGAGCCGAGCGGGCGGGCTGGGCGATTGCGATGTTCTTGGGCACCATCTCGCCGATCGTCATGTGGAAGAACACCACCAGCGCCATGGCCACGACGAAGGCGACCGGATGCACGAACGCTTCCGGGACCCGGGCCCAGGCGAAGACGGGTTTCAGCGAGTGGGCGATCGCGGGTTCGGCGATCGCACCGAGACCGAGCGAACACATCGTGATGCCCAACTGGGCACCCGCCATCATCAGCGTGACGTTCTCGATCGCCCGCAGGGTGAACCGGGCCCCGGGCTTGCCGGCTGATGCCGCCTCCTCGATGGCGGTCCGGCGCACGGAAACGAGCGCGAACTCCGCGCCCACGAAGAAGGCGTTGGCGAACAACAGCGCCAGGGCGATCAGGAAAGCAGTGGTATTGGTCATGACTGATCCCCCGTGGCCTCGGCGGTGAGCTCGAGTTCCTTGACGCGGTGACCATCAATCGAGAGGACCGTCAGGGTGGCCTGCACCGGGGTCGGGATGCCGTCGTCGTCGAGGTCCGTCAGGTCACGGGCCTCCACGGTGACCGAGTCGCCCACCACGCAGAAGCGTTCCAGCAGCTCGGTCACGAGCCCGCCCAAGGTCTCCGACGCCTGTCCTTCGGGCAGTTCGATCCCCGCCAGTGATGGCACCTCGTCGGGTCGCAACAACCCGGACACCTTCCAGCGATGATCGGCCAGAGGAGTGACGCGCTCCTCGGGGATGTCCTGTTCGTCGGAGATCTCGCCGACGAGTTCCTCCATGAGGTCCTCGAGCGTGATGATCCCGTCGGTGCCGCCGAACTCATCGATCACGACGGCCAGCTGCATCCCGCCGCGCAGCTCTTCCAGGACGTTGTCGAGGGGCATGGACGCCGGCACCGCACGAACCTCCTGGAGGATCGCCGTGACCGGCGTACTCGATCGCTCGTCCGCCGGGACGGACAGCGCATCGCGGAAATGCACCACCCCGAGAATGTCGTCGGTGGAATCGCCGATCACGACATAGCGCGAATGGCCGGCCCGCCGGGACAGGCGCAACAGCTTGCTCACCGGGTCGTCGTCGTCGATGAACGTGACGCGGGCCCGTGGGGTCATGGCGTCGGCCGCGAACCGCTCACCCAGCAGGGCCGATCGCGACATGCGGGCCGCGAGACCACCGTCGATGGTGCCCTCGCGCGCGGACCGCTCGGCCAGGGCGCTCAGCTCACGAGGGGAATGGCCCGACGCCATCTCCTCCTGCGGCTCGATCCCCAGCCGGCGCACCATCCAGTTGGACGACCCCTGCAACACCCACAGCAGCGGACGGGACACCAAGGTGAACGCCCGGTGGGGCGTCGCCACCAGGCGGGACAGACGCATGGGTTCGGCGAGCGCCCAGTTCTTCGGCACCAGCTCGCCGAACACCATCTGGGTCACCGTCGCGATGAGGAACGCCGCGGTCAGCGAGATCGGCAGCGCGGCGGCCTCGGACAGGCCCATCCCCTTGAGTGGCCCCCGCTGTAGGAGCCGCGCGATCGATGGCTCCGCGATGAAGCCCACGACGAGGCTCGTCACCGTGATGCCGAGCTGACAGCTCGACAACTGGGTGGACAGCGATGCCAGTGCCTTCTGGACCGACACCGCCGGACGGTCGCCGTCGGCCGCAGCCCGGCGTACTGCCGGTCGATCCACCGTCACCAGCGCAAACTCGGCCGCCACGAAAAACCCGCCGGCCGCAATGAGGAGCAGGACCAGTCCCAGCAGTATCCATTCAGTCATCCCGGCTCAGCTTATTCGGCGTTCCCCCGTGTTCGCCGAAATGCCCCAGCGGTTGGAATCCCGCGTACATTCTCCGCATGTTCCGAAACCGGGCCGTCGTCGTGGGCGCGGGGCCGAATGGGCTGGCCGCGGCGATCGTGCTCGCGCGGGCGGGGATGGACGTCACGGTTTTCGAGGCCGAGTCGGAAGCCGGGGGAGCGACCCGGTCGGCGCCGGTGTTCGGCCCCGGCACGATCGTCGATCTGGGCTCGGCGGCGCATCCGCTCGGGGTCTCCAGTCCGTTCCTGCGGAGCCTTGATCTGGAGCGGCATGGGCTGCGCTGGATCCACCCCGACATCCCAGCCGCGCATCCGCTCGAGGACCGGCCCGCGGCGCTCCTGCATGCGTCCCTCGACCGCACGGCTGCCGAGTTGGGTCGGGACGGCCGGAGTTGGCGGTGGCTCCTCGGGTCGTCCGTGCGGCACTGGGATCGGCTGACCGAGACCCTGCTCGGGCCCTTGGTGCGGATCCCGCGGGATCCGCTGGTGCTGGGGGATTTCGGGGTATGCGCGGTTGCGCCCGCGACGGCCCTCGCGCGGCTCGCGTTCTCGGACGAACCGGCCCGGGCCCTGTTCGCGGGCTGTGCCGCCCACTCCTTCGTGCCGTTGCACCATCCGCTCACGTCGGCGTTCGGGCTGTTGTTGGCCGCCGCCGCGCACTCCCGGGGTTGGCCCGTGGCCCAAGGGGGATCCCGGGCGATCGCGCGGGCGTTGGTGGCCGAACTCGAGGCGCACGGTGGGCGGGTGGTGACCGATCATCCGGTGGCGGACCTCGCCGAGCTCGGCCCGGCAGACCTGACCCTGCTCGACATCGGCCCGCGCGCGGCGCTCGACCTTCTGGGTGATCGACTCCCCTCGAGGGTCGCGCGGGCGTTCCGGGCCTGGCGCTATGGCCCGTCCGCTCACAAGGTCGACTATCTCCTCGACGGGCCGGTGCCGTGGACCGATGAGCGCGTAGGGGGCGCAGGGACCGTGCATCTCGGCGGCACCATGGCGGAGATCGCCGAGGCCGAGTCGTTGGTCGCACAGGGCCGCCATCCCGAGCGGCCCTATGTCCTGCTCTGCCAACAGAGCGTGGCCGACGCGACCCGAGTGCCGCCCGGGCAACAGGTCGTCTATGCGTACGCCCACACGCCGCGCGCCAGCGCCGACCCGGCCACGGGGCAGCGGATCGATGCGCAGATCGAACGGTTCGCCCCCGGGTTCCGCGATCGGATCCTTGCCCGCGTGGAGACCCCGCCCGCCGCGCTGGAGCGGTTCGACCGCAATCTCGTCGACGGCGACATCATCGGCGGATCGATCATCGGCACGCAACAGGTCCTGCGACCGAGAGCGACGCTGCAGCCCTATTCGCTCGGCGTACCCGGCGTCTTTCTCTGCTCCGCCTCCACCCCACCCGGCGGCGGCGTCCACGGCATGTCCGGCTATCACGCGGCCCGGGCTGCGTTGGCGTCGCTCCACCGCGGTTCACGGGACCGTTCCGCTGGTGGGCGCGTGGGAGAATGACCGTCGTGTCTTCCTTGCCCTCAGAGTTGAACGCCCGCGTGCAGGCCGTGGCCGGCATCGATCCCGAGCTGCGCGCTGCGACGAAGCCCCAGTTCGGTCATTTCCAGTCCAACGTCGCGTTGCGCCTGGCCAAGTCCGAGGGCAAGCTCCCGCGCGAGATTGCGCAGCGGATCGTGGACTCACTCGATGTTGCCGACCTGTGCGAGCCGCTGGAGATCGCAGGTCCGGGATTCATCAACTTCCGGCTGCGCAACGAGGTGCTCGCCGGGGCCGCGGAGGCGGTTCGCACGGATCCCGCCGCCGGCATCGTTCAGCACGGCGAATCGCAGAACGTGATCATCGACTATTCGAGCCCCAACGTGGCCAAGCAGATGCACGTCGGCCACCTGCGGACGACGATCATCGGCGACTGCTTCAATCGCGTGCTGACAGCGGTCGGCAACAACGTGCTCCCGCAGAACCACATCGGTGACTGGGGTACGCAGTTCGGCATGCTCATCGAGCAGATCCTCGAAGAGGGCACCGACGTGTCGGCGCTGTCGCTTGAGGACGCGGAGGCGCTCTACAAGCGCGCGGCTTCGCACTTCAAGGATGACGAGGACTTCGCGACCCGGGCGCGGCAGCGGGTGGTGACCCTGCAGTCGGGCGACGAGGAGTCGCTGACCATCTGGCGGCAGCTGATCGAGACGTCGAAGGTCGGGTTCAACGAGGCGTACGCCCGCCTCAACGTCCTGCTCACCGACGACCACCTGGCCGGGGAATCGATCTACAACGAGATGTTGCCCGACGTCGTCGCCGACCTGGAGGCGCGCGGTGTGGCGGTGGTCGACGACGGAGCTCTGTGCATCTTCACCGATGGCTTCGAGGCGCCCCTGATCGTGCGGAAACGCGATGGTGGTTATGGGTACGCCACCACCGACATGGCCGCCATCCGCTATCGCGTCAACGAGCTCAAGGGCGACCGGCTGATCTATGTCACCGACGCCCGGCAGGCCGGCCACTTTGCGCAGGTCTTCGCGGCTGCCCGCAAGGCCGGCTATCTGCTGGACAACGTGGTGGCCCAGCACATCGGCTACGGCATGGTCCTCGGCTCCGACAACCGGCCGTTCAAGACCCGCGACGGATCCGCCGCCACGCTGTCGAGCCTGCTGGATGCGGCCGAGGAGAACGCGGCACCGGAGATCGCGCTGGCGGCCATCAAGTACGCCGACCTGTCCTCCGGCCTGCAGAAGGACTACGTGTTCGACCCCGAGCGCATGACCAAGACGACCGGCGACACGGGCCCCTATCTGCAGTACGCCCATGCCCGCTGCAACCAGATCCTCCGCACGGCCGAGGCCGAGAACCTGACCGTCGGCCCGATCACCGTGGTGGACGAGCCCCAGGAACAGAACCTGGCCATGGCCCTGTCGCGGTTCGGCGAGGTTGTCGACCAGCTCGCCGCCGAGCTGCAGCCCCACAAGCTCTGCACCTACCTGTTCGAGCTGGCGACCGCGTTCTCGGTCTTCTATGAACACTGTCCCGTGCTCAAGAGCGACGGCGACACCCGGACCTCGCGCCTCGGCCTGGTCGCCGCCACGCGTGACGTGCTCGCCAAGGGCCTGGGCCTGCTGGGCATCGCCGCGCCCGAGCGCATGTGACGGCCTCGCCCGGCAGACGGGGAGGTTGGGCCTCCGCGATCTGCCGGGCGGGTGGCGTCACTCGGCGTCGAGATCCTTTTCGACGAGCGCCGCGATCTCGGCGACGGCGGCCTCGTCTTCGGAGTCCACGGTGACGCTGGCACCCTTCTCGGCGCCCAGGGTCATGATGAGCAGAGGGCTGGTGGCGTCGACAGGCTCCTCGCCGTCGACGGCCAGGGTGATCTCAGCCTCGTATTTCTCGGCGGCCTCCGCGATGATCGCGGCCGGACGGGCGTGGAGGCCGACTTCGGAACCGACGATGACGGTGGTGCTGGGCATGGTGTTACCTCTTCCTTGAGTGTGTTGCTGGCTGTGGTTGGGAACAAGATCAGACGGTGAGCGCGGCGCGGGCCTTGAGCTGCTTCAGCAGCAGCACTAGGGCGGCGGAGACGATCATGCCTGCGAGGATCGCGACGATGAAGCCCCAGATGGGATCGATCGCGAAGAAGACGAAGATGCCACCGTGGGGTGCCTTCGAGCCCACACCGAGGGCCATGATGAGCGCACCCGTAACAGCACCGCCGGCCATCATCGACGGGATGATCCGGAACGGATCGGCTGCTGCGAACGGGATGGCGCCCTCGGAGATGAACGACGCCCCCAGCAGCCAGGCGGCGCGCCCGTTCTCCTGCTCGATCGGCGTGAACAGCTTGGGCCGCACGGCGGTGGCCAGCGCGAGCGCCAGCGGCGGCACCATGCCGGCTGCCATGACGGCGGCCATGATCTCCATCGAGGGCTGGCTGCTGACCGCGAGCCCGGCCGTTGCGAAGGTATAGGCCGACTTGTTGACCGGCCCGCCGAGGTCGAAGCACATCATCAGGCCGAGGACGATCCCCAGGAGGATGGCGGCGCCACCGGACATGCCTTCCAGCCAGCCCGTCAGCCCCGTCATCAGGGCCGCCAGCGGTCGGCCGAGCAGGAGGAACATCAGGCCGCCCGAGATCAGCGTCGCGATGAGGGGAATGATGACGACCGGCATCAGCCCTCGCACCCAGCGCGGCACCTTGAAGCTGCCCAGCCACATGGCGACCAGACCGGCGATCAGGCCGCCCACGATGCCACCGATGAAGCCGGCGCCCACGGCTACCGCCACGGCACCCGCGGTGAATCCCGGAGCGATGCCGGGCCTGTCGGCAAGGGCGAACGCGATATAGCCCGCGAGCGCTGCGACCAGGAAGTTCATCGAGGTCGCACCCAGCGTGAACAGCACCGCGCCGAGATATTGCATCAGCCCGCCCTCGGGCAGGTTGGTCAGTGAATTCTGGATCACGACCTGTTCGGCCACATCGGTGATCTGATAGCCGCCGAACAGGAAGCCGAGCGCGATCAGGAGACCACCGGCCGCCACGAACGGGATCATGTAGCTGACGCCCGTCATGAGTGCCTGCTGGATCCGCTTGCCCCAGCCGAGCTGGGTCCCCTTCCCCTGTGTTGGGTCCGCTTCTGCGCTCGGCGTGCCGGACACCCGGGGGGCATTCGGGTTCTCCGCCGCAGCCACCGCTTCCCTGAGCATCACCTCGGGTTCGTTGATGGCCCGCTTCACGCCGGACTCGATCACCGGCTTGCCCGCGAATCGCTCCCGTCCCTTCACGCCCACGTCCGTGGCGAAGATGACAGCATCGGCCGATGCGATCTGTTCCGCGGTCACCGAGTCGGTCGCCGTGGAGCCCTGCGGCTCGGTGATGACATCGATGCCCAGCTCCTTGCCGGCGTTGACCAGATAGTCCGCCGCCATGAACGTGTGGGCGATGCCGGTCGGGCAGGCGGTGATGGCGATGACCGTACGCGGAGTCCCTGCACCCTCGGCCCGGCCTGCGCCTGCCGTCTCCTTGGCCGGGGCGACGTCGGCCGCGGTTGCCGTCTCCTTGGTCGGGGTGGCGGGGGCACCGGTGTCGGCCGGAGGCTCGACGACCCCACGGACCAGATCGGTGATCTCATCGGCGGACGACGCCGAGCGCAGTGCGGCCAGGAAGTCCTTCTTGATCAGAGCCCGGGCCAGTTTCGTCAACAGCTTCATATGGTCGGCGCCGCCGGACTCGGCGGCCGCGATGAGGAAGACCAGGTCGGACGGGCCGTCCTTGGCGCCGAAGTCTATGGGCTCGGCGAGGCGTGCGAACCCCAGGGAGGCCTGGTTGACCGCGGCCGAACGGCAATGGGGAATGGCAAACCCACCGGGCATGCCCGTCGGTGACTTCCCCTCCCGGGTGAGCGCATCGGCTGCCAACCCGTCGGCGTCGGCCCGCCCGGTGGCGGCGACAATCCCGGCGAGTCCACGGATCACGTCTTCCTTGGTGGATCCGAGGTTGACGTCCAGGGCGACGAGGCCCGGCTCGATGAGCGATGGACTGGTGGACATGGGGTTCTCCTTTCGGGTGCGACGGTGCACCGAGAGTCAGATGGCGACGACCTCGACGTCGCCCGGTGAAGCCTGGTTGGGCGCCGGCACCGTGGTGCCGGGCAGGGACGCGGCGGCCGATCCGTAGGCAACGGCGTTGCGCAGGAGTGCGGCCCCGGTGTGGCCGGAGCATTCGGCGAGGACATAGCCGGCGAGGGATGAGTCGCCGGCGCCCACTGTGGAAAGAACGGTGACCGGGGGTGCGGCCGCCCGCCAGGCACCGTCGGCCGTCACGAGCAGGGCGCCCGATCCGCCGAGGGTCACCAGGGCTGCCCCGATCCCGCGGCCGACCAACCCACGGGCTGCGTCAAGGATCGGCCCGAGATCTCCGGCGGCAGCGGCGGCCTCCAACTCGGGGCCGTTGCCGCCGACCAGCTGGGCAAGTTCGTCGGAGTTGGGCTTGATCAGGTCGGGAGCGGCCAGGTCCAGCGAGTCGGCCAGGGCACGCAGGGGGGCGTCGGAGGTGTCGACAGCAATGCGTACGCCCAGCGGCCGCAACGCCCGGACCATCCGGGCGTACCAATCCACCGGGGCACCCGGCGGCAGCGAACCGGACAGCGTCACCCACCGGGCATTGCGGGCGGATCCGACCAGGATGTCGGTGAGCAGCTCGACCTGCTGCTCAGTGACGGGCGCGCCCGGCTCGTTGAACTTGGTCGTCGTCCCGTCTTCCTCGGTCAGCGTGAGGTTGGTGCGCACAGGTGAGTCGACGGCGACGTTGCGGCAGGGGAGCCCGATCACGTTGAGGGCGGTGAGGAGCGGATCGTGGGACGCGGCGGGAACCACGGCCAGCACAGGGCGCCCCGCCAGGTGGACGGCGCGAGCGATATTGACGCCCTTGCCGCCCGGCTCGGTGGTGATCTCGGTAAGGCGATGCACGCCACCGCGCTCGATGGTGCCCAGCACACGCGCAGTGCGATCCAGACTGGGGTTGGGAGTGAACGTGACGATCATGCGACCACGACCTCGATTCCTTCGTCGGTGATCCGCTGGTGTTGGTTATCGGTGATGCCGCTGTCGGTGATCAGAACGTCGACGGCGCTCAGCGGCGCGAAGCTCACGGTGGTCTCGACGCCCAGCTTGCGAGAGTCGGCGAGCACGACGACCTTCTCGGCCGCCCGCACCATCGCCTCCTTCATTGCCGCCTCGTCCAGGTCGGGGGTCGAAAAGCCGTGGGCGGCGGAGATGCCGTTGGTGCCGATGAACGCAACGTCCACGCGCAGGCGGGCGAACTCTGCCGGCGAGCCCACGACCGCCTGGGTGATGCCCCGGACCCGTCCGCCCACGACCCGCACGTCGGCATGCGGCCGATTGATCGAGATCGACTGGGCCGCCGGGAGGGAGTTGGTCACGACGACGAAGTCATTGCTCAGGATCCGGGCCAGGCGGCCGGTGGTCGTGCCGGCGTCAACGATGATGGCAGCGCCTGGCTCGGGTAGCTGACCCAATGCGGCCAGGGCGATCCGCTCCTTCTCGGCGCTCGCGACCGCGTCTCGGTCACTGATCGATCGATCGCCCAGATTGAGGCTCTCGGCGAGCACGGCGCCGCCGTGCACTCTCCGCAGGACGCCCTGACGATCGAGGACTTCGAGATCGCGGCGGATGGTTTCGGGAGTGACGTTGAAGCGATCGGCCGCCAGCGTGACGGTGATGCGACCGTCGGTGCGGGCGAAGTCGACGAGCGCCGACCGACGCTCCTCTGCATACATGGCCACGATGCCTCCCTTTGGGTCGCCTGCAGCTCGTTGGATCTTTCGAACCAAACACAATCGGATGTTGTATTGAGTCCGATCATATTTGATTGTGTTGTATTCAGCAAGCTTCTCGCGTATTCTTCTGTCAAGAGCCCCGGTCCCCAAGGAGGTAGGACCCATGTCAGGAACCACGATCATCGGCACGGGCGTAGTGCCAGGAGTGGCCCGCGGGCCCGCTCTCTGGACATCGCCGCGCCCCCAGCTTCCGGAGCATCAGCCGACCGTCGCCGAACCGGAGCGAGCAGCGGAGACCGAGCGGTTCCGCGCGGCGACTGCCACCGTTTCGGGCCGCCTTGCCGATCGTGCCTCCGCGGCCTCGGGTGCCGCTGCCAATGTGCTCGGCGCCACAGCGGCCCTCGCCAGGGACAAGGGCTGGATGAAGGCGGCGGAGAAGCGAATTGCCGGCGGGATGCCCGCGGCGCACGCGGCCGTGGCCGCGACCGAACAGTTCGCCACTCTCTTCGAGAAGATGGGCGGCCTGATGGCCGAGCGCGTGACAGACCTCCGGGATATTCGGGACCGGGTGATCGCCGAACTGCTCGGTCAACCCGAACCCGGCGTGCCCACGCCCGCGCAGCCGTCGGTCCTGCTGGCCGATGACCTGGCTCCCGCCGACACGGCCGGGCTGGATCCGCAGCTCATCGTCGCGCTGGTCACCGAGCTCGGCGGGCCGACGTCACATACGGCCATCATCGCTCGGCAGTTGGGCATTCCCTGCATCGTGGCGGCCGAGGCCATCGGCGGCATCGCCGCTGGCACAGACCTGCTGGTCGACGGGGCCGCCGGCACGGTCCGGGTCGGCGTCGACCCGACCGAGGCTGATCGTCTCGTGACCGAGGACGCGGTCCGCCGCGAGACCATCCGGGCGTGGCGGGGCCCGGCTCGCACCGCCGACGGGCACGACGTGCAACTGCTGGCGAACGTGCAGGACGGCGCAGGTGCCCGGGCGGCTGCCGAAAAATCCCAGGCCGAAGGGGTCGGGCTGTTCCGGACCGAGCTGTGCTTCCTGTCGGCCGACACCGAGCCGACCGTGGACCGTCAGCGGGAGATCTATGCCGAGGTGCTCACTGCCTACCCGGATCGAAAAGTCGTGATCCGGACGCTCGATGCCGGTTCCGACAAGCCGCTGAAGTTCGCCAACCTCGAACACGAGGAGAATCCGGCGATGGGCGTCCGCGGGATCCGACTCGCTACCGGCAACCCCGGCCTCCTCACGCATCAGCTGGATGCCATCGCGGAGGCCGCCCGGGAAACGGGCAACCAGCCGTGGGTCATGGCGCCCATGGTCGCCACCGTCGATGAGGCGCGTGACTTCGCGGCGGCCTGCCGCGAGCGCAATCTGGTGCCGGGGATCATGGTCGAGGTCCCCGCCGTGGCCGTCCGGGCGCGGTTCTATCTGGAGCATGTCGGCTTCCTGTCGATCGGCACGAACGACCTGGCGCAATACACGATGGCGGCGGACAGGATGTCGCCCAGGCTTGCTGCCTTCACCGATCCGTGGCAGCCCGGAGTGCTGCAGCTCGTGGCCGATACGGCCCGAGCCGGCGCTGATAGCGGGAAGCCCGTGGGTGTCTGCGGCGAGGCTGCGGCGGATCCCCAGCTGGCGTGCGTCCTGATCGGGTTCGGAATTACGTCCCTGTCGATGGCCCACGGCGCGGTTGCCGGCGTCGGCGCCCAGTTGGCTTCGGTCACCCTTGACCAATGTCGCGAGGCCGCCGAGGCCGTGTTGGCTGCAGCTGATGCCCAGACTGCTCGAAAAGCAGCCCGGGTGGCCTTGAGCTCATTCGCTTGAGCAGGTCGGGCACCACGTCGGGGCGCATTCCCACCGGCGGCCCAGCGAGAAGGGGTCGGCCCCGTGCCGTGCGAGGATGCCCCGGATGACAGAGGGGCAGGTAACCGTATGAGCGCACAGAATCCTCCCGGACCGCAGGGTCCCCAGGGCCAGAACGGCCCCCACGGTCAGGGCCCGAACGGCCCCCAGGGTCCCGGCGGCTGGGGTCCGGCTCCGGGCCCGCAGGGAGATCCGTGGGCCGGCGGTTCGCCCGGTCCCGGTGCGTCGAACCCGAACCCCCAGGGCTTCCCGGGTTATCAGGGCTCGCCTCCCCAGGATCCGCGTCCGGTCGGGCCCCGGGGTCCCGGTGCCCCCGGCCCCGGTGCTCCGGGCTACCCCGGCCAGCCTGGTCAGCTCGCCCCCAAGCCGAAGAAGAAGCGCGGCCCGCTGCCCATCATCATCGGAGCGGCGGTGCTCACCCTCGCGCTGATCGGCATCCTGATCGGCGCCGTGGCGGCCGGGTCGGGTGACTCGATGGAGAAGGGCGTCAATCGTTATTTCGAGGCGCTCGGCCAGACCTACTCCGACGACCTCGCCAACGAGGTGGTCAACGTGCCCAGCGCGGCGGCGCTCGAGGACGCCCGCAAGCTCGCCCGGTCCCAGACCTGGACGGTCAACAGCGTGAAGACCTCGGGCAACACCGCCACGGTCAGCTACACCGTGTCGGGCCGCTCCGAAATGGTCGACCTGGAGATGCAGAAGGTCGACGGCAAATGGAAGGTCGTCGACGGCTTCTCCGAGATCACGATCAAGACCAAGCAGCCGGGCACCGATTTCACGCTCGGCTATGCGATCGACTCGATCGGCGAGGACCCGGTCGTTGTCTATCCCGGCACCTATGAGCTGCAGGGTTCCCATGACTCGGCGGTGCCGTCCTATCTCTGGGAGCCCGAGGGCGCAGAGAAATACATCACTCTCAAACCCGGTGAGAAGAAGACGCTCGAGGTCGATGCCGCCCTGACCAAGGCCGGCGAGGATCGCGTACGCTCCGCGATCGGCTCGGCCTTCGGCCGGTGCCTGACCGGCTCGGATGTGGCTCCGGCCGGCTGCCCGTTCAGCGTGACTCCGCCGACCGATCGCGCCAGCACCTACGCCACCTGGAATCTCGCCACGAGCGGCAACCGCTTTCAGGTAGCCGAACGGGCGACGATCGCCAAGGGGCAGCCGTTCACTGCCGTGTGCGCTGACTTCACGGCCAGTGTCGTCTATGAATACCGCAATCCCGCCGGCATCCAGAAGGTCCCGGCCAACAAGACCAACTTCACCGGCTGCGCCGACCTCAGCGAGGACACCCCGACGGTCACCTGGAAATAGACCTTCCCTTCGGCCCGCCCGACGATTTAGGGCACGATGGCGGGGTGCACGCTGATCAGTCCATCTGGCGTACGCCCGAGGCTGCCCTCCCGGCCCCCGCCATCGGGCCTCTCAGCGGACTCCGCTTCTCGATCATGGACCTTTTCGCTGTCACCGGCCAGCGCCTCGGGGCCGGCAATCCGACCCGTCTCGCGGAGGCCCACCCGGAGCCCGAGTCGGCCGCCATTGTCAGCCAACTCCTCGCTGCCGGCGCCATGCCCGTGGGCATCACCCACCTCGACGAGTTCGCGTACTCCCTGACCGGCGTCAACGAGCACTACGGCACCCCGCCCAACCCGCTCGCCCCTGATCGGATCGGAGGTGGTTCCAGTTCGGGGGTGGCCAGTTCGGTCTCCACGGGAGCCTGCGAGATCGGTCTCGGCGCCGACACCGCCGGTTCGATTCGCGTGCCGGCAGCCTTCCAGGGGCTGCACGGCCTGCGTACGACCCATGGTTCCGTCAGCGCCGCCGGGGTCCTGCCGCTGGCTCCGAGCCTCGACACGATCGGCTGGATGACCCGCGACGCCCTCACCCTCGCCCGGGTCACCGAGGCTGTTTTCGCCGGCGTTCCCGCCCGCCCCCTCGACCACATCGCCGTCTCCGCCGGCCTCATCGCCGCGGCAGACCGCGAAGTGGGCGACGCGATCTGGGGCTTCGTCGACGGCCGCATGCTCGGCCTGCCGCGTCGCGATATCGATCACGATCTCCCGCTCGACCACTGGCGCCAGGTCATGGCCACCGTCCTCGGCTATGAGGCCTGGCAACACCATGGCGAATGGATCACCTCCCACCCGGGCAGCCTGGGCGCCGAGATCGCCGGCCGGTTCATGTCTGCGCAGCGCATCACGCCCGAGGAGTACGCCGCAGCGGTCGCGGAGATGGCGTCCGCCCGCACAGCGATCCGAGCGCTCGTCGGCGATGACGTCCTGGTCGTGCCATCAGCGTCCAGCGTGCCGCCGCGACGGGACACCCCTGGGGCGTACGCCGCGGCGCGCATCGCCACCCACAACCTGACCTGTCTCGCGTCCCTCGCGGGGCTCCCCGCGGTCTCCCTCCCGCTGCGCACCGCGGCGGGGCTGCCCGTCGGGGTGAGCCTCATCGGCCCACCCCACAGCGATCGGGCCCTCGTCGCGCTCGCGACGGTCCTCTGATCGCGGCAGTCGCCCCGGCTCTCGGCAATCCTTCGTTTCACGCCCCGTCAAGGGATCGGTGCGGTTGACTGGAAGCGGCCCACATCGTGTCCAGCCCGGAGGATTCACGTGAAACGAATCGCGGACTACGAGGTTGTACGCGAGCTCGGCTCCGGCAACGGCGGCAGCTATTGGCTCGCGCATACGCCGGCGAGGCTCGGGCGCAACGACGAGTTCTGTGCGCTCAAGGTGCTCGCCGTGCAGGCCAGCGGCGATGCGGTCGAGCGCCTGGTCGCGGAGCTCCGGAAATTCGCGGCGGTCGATACGCCCCATCTCGTGCGGTTTCTCGATGCGGGACAGGAAGGGCCGACCCTTTTCTTCGCCAGTGAGTTCCAGCCCAATGGATCGATCGCGCAGCACGCGGGGCGGCTGGCTCCCGCCACGGTCATCCAGGCCCTCGGCGAAGTCGCCCGGGCGGCCCACACGCTCCACCACCACGGCCTCGTCCATCGCAATATCCGCCCGAGCAACGTCCTGCTCATGGGTTGCTCGCAATCGCGGGGCGAATCCGCGCCCCGAGTCCCGGCGCTGCGGCCGTCGACGCCACCCACCCGGTCCGCCCACATCCATCACCTGCTCGAGGACTTCGTCGCACCGAACCACCCGCTCGCCCCCTCCGATCCACCACCCATCGCCGCACCCGCTCGCATCAACGGTCCCGTGCGTGCCGTGCTGACCGACCCGGGTCTGGCCCACGTGTTGGCCCCCGGTGCGATCGTGACCGGACTCGCTGCCTCGGCCACATTGGCGTACCTCGAACCCGACCTCGTGCGTGGTTGTCCCGCCGGCCCCACCACCGACATCTGGGGTCTCGCTGTCACGCTGCACCAGGCGCTCACCGGCGCGACCCCGTTCCCGGACCTCCCGACCACCGACCTCGGGCAGGCGCTCATCCACCTCGGCTCCGCCGAGCCGGTCATCCGGATCGAGGACCCGGAGCTCGCCGACCTGGTCCGGCAGAGCCTCGCTCCGGATCGTTCGCAACGGCCCGCGAGCGCCGCCCAGTTCGCCGATGCCCTCAGTGAGGTCCGTCCATGAACACCCCCGCCGTTCGCATCGCCCCGGGCACGGGCATCGCCCTGCGCACCGCCGGCATCATCGCCTGGTTCGATCCCGCCCCGCATGAACACCCGACCCTGCTCGTCCGCAACCTCATCGCGGCGGCTCGTGACTCCGGCGGCCTGCCCCAGACCCATCTCGTCGACCTGGCCCACAACACTCCGGGGCTCGACCTGGCCGTGGTCGCCCTGGGCACGGAGTTCGGTCAGGCCTGGGTCTGCGGCGATGCCCACATCACGATCGACGGCGTCGCCGAGCGCCGCGTCATCGCGGCGCTGGGGCCGGGCCCCCAGCATGCCTACTTCCCGCTGCCGCGTTTTGCGGTCCGGATGGGCGATGCCACGGCGCCGACGGCGTGGAGCCACCTCATCGAAGGTGCTGTGCCGGCGTCCGGGATCTCCGTCGTCTGGGACCCGAGCGAACAGATCCACGTGCACGGCACCCCCCTCGGCACGGCCCACGGTTCGGCCCCCGATGAGGCGGCCACCGACGAGGCCTTCGTCACCTTCCCGATCACGGGATCGGGCTCCGGAGCCGACCAGCCGGACGACAGCCGGAGCGCGCCCGCGGCGGAACCGACCGGGCGCAGTCCCGGCGTACTCGTCGTCGACGGCCGCTCCGCCTTCACCCTCGACGCCGACTACATCCTCGGCCGTTCACCGCACGTGGGCGAGGGGGTGGACGGAGTTCGCGTACGCGAGGTGGTCCTCGCCAAGGATCGCTCGATCAGTCGCGTTCACGCGGCCATCCGGGTCGATGACAACGGTGTGCACGTCGAGGATCTGGGTTCCGGCATCGGCACGTGGGTCGAGGCGCCGGGTGAGGCACCGATCCAGCTTCATCCGGGGCGGCCCTTCCCACTGACGGGGGAGACGATCGTGTTTCTGGGCCCCCACCGCGTGAGCTATTACCCCTTCGTCGACCGCGCGCTCGGCTGAGCCGTCGCGCGCCGGGTCGGCGTGGCGGGTTTGCGGGTGGACGGCTTGCTGCTGGACGGCCGGGTGGTCGAGCGGGTGGAGCGGGGTGCGGTCGTGGCCGGTTCCGGCTCCTCGATCGTGGGCTCCGGAGTCCAGGTGCGCAGCGGCGCCGTGGTGGCCGCTTCCGGGCGTGGCGTCGCGCCCGGGCATTGCCCCACCGGGAGAGCGTCCGCATTCGCGGCGAGCCACTGGGCGACCTCGGTCAGGGCCACGAACCCGACCACGTCGGAGTCGTCCGAGTCATAGGCGACCGCGACGGCGACATTGCCTTTCGCTGTCTCGATCACGCCCAGCTGCCGAACGAGAGTGCCCCGGTCGGAGATGCCCCAACCACCCTTGAAATGAGCCCCCGGGAAAATCCCCAGCCCCCAGCTCTGCTCCTCGATGACATCGTCCATGGCTTCATAGACAGCCTGCGCGTCGGGGTGACAGGGGAGCTGCGCGGCGAACCGCGCCTGGTCGTGAAGTTCCCACGTGGCCTCGCCGAAGTTGACCGAACTCTTGATCAGGCTGGTGTTCGGATCACCGAGGTCATGGAGCACCTGGTCGACAGCGTTCTGGGCCTGGGCCGTGCGGCCGAGGGACGAATAGAGCTTCATCGCCGAGCCGTTGTCGGACCACGTGATGGCCGCCCGCATGGTCGGCTCCAACCTTCCCCGGGTGTCGTTGCGCAGGGCGGCGATCGAGATCGGGACCTTGATCGTCGACCACGCGACAGGCTCGGTGACGCTGCCGAACACCAGGGGGTCCCCGCCTCCGACGGGGACCACTGCGAGCGCCAGTTCGCCGGGGTAGGACGCGGCGAGAGTCTCGAACCCCGTCGCCAGCCGCTGGCTGTCGACTCCGGCGGGAGGCTCCGGTGACGATGAGGGCCGGCGCAACGGGGTCGCGCGCGAGGTGGGAGCCGCTTCCGGGGCCGGAGGCACGTCCGCCACCGGCGCACTGCCGCAGGCCGTGAGCAGGATCAGCGCGGCACCAAGAGCGAGGACAACCTTCATGGGCGTTCCAGACGTCGGCGATATATCGACTCGGGTAGGTCTACCGCCCGCTGGTTTCGGGCTGCCGGACAACTGTATGCGCGCTGGTTACCAGCACGTTAACCGACGGCAGGAGTATGACCCCGGCTTATGGGGATGATAGGCGTCATGCAGGGGGATATCGGGGTGCCGGGTGTGACGGGCGCGCAGCAGATCGGCCAGGGGGCCTTCGGCAGGGTCTATCGGGCGGAGGAGTCCGGCCTCAACAGGACCGTCGCGGTGAAGGTCCTGGCGAACGTGGACCTCGATGGGGAGACGCGCGCCCGGTTCGCCCGGGAGGCCCGGGCCATCGGCCGGCTGAGTGGCCACCCCAACATCGTGGATGTGTACGCCCAGGGCTCGACCGCCGACGGCGTCCCCTATCTCCTGATGGAATTCTGCTCGAACGGCTCACTCGGCGATCGACTGTCGAACGGTGCGCGCCTGAGTTGGCAGGAAGCCACCGAAACGCTCGTCGAGATCTGTGGGGCGCTGGAGACCGCCCATGCGGCCGGGATCCTGCATCGCGACATCAAGCCCGCCAACATCCTGATCGACGGCTATGGCACGCCCAAACTGGCCGACTTCGGCATCGCCCGAATGGGTCCCGACGACTCGGTGACCCAGACCGGCATGCTCACCGGATCCCCCGCCCACATGGCTCCGGAACTCATCGCCGGTGCCGATCCGACTGCCGTGAGCGATGTCTATTCGGTCGGGTCGACGCTGTTCGCCCTGATCACCGGCCAGCCGCCGTTCGTCCGCACCTCCGACACCTCCATCCTCAGCCTCCTGCACCGCATCGCCGCCGAGCCGGCACCCCATCTGACCCAGTGGGGCGTCCCCGCGCCGATCGCCGATCTCGTCGCCGCCGCGCTGGCCAAGGATCCGGCCCGGCGGCCGCCGTCCTGCGCGGAGTTCGCCCGGGCGTTGCAGGCGGCGCGCGCGCAGCTCGGTCTGGCACCCGGGAAATACACCGGTCCCGCGGACCGGGCCGGGCGTACGCCTGTGGCGGATGCCACGATCATCCCCGACCGGGCCGTTGCGTACGCGTCGCCCACCGCGCCCCCACCGGTCATGTCGGCCTCCCTCGGCGCCCCGATGCCCCCGGTCGCACCGCCGAACCAGAGCCAGTCGATCACGCACCAGGATCCCGACTCCCGGCGCCGGATCATCATGGTCGCGGCCTGGGCGGTGGTGGCGATCTGCCTCGCGCTGATCGCACTGGTCCTCGTCGATCGCTCCCAGCGACTGTCGTCCGCCGTCGCCCTCGCCGCCTGGCTGCCATGACCGGCGACCTCACCGACGAGCTGCGCGGCACGTCGGTCTGGACCGACGACCTGCTGGCGCGGGCGGGCATCCCGATGATGGCCTACCCTCTCGTCTCCGTCGGCGGTGGCTTCGGTTCGTTCACGCTGATCGACCGGCTGCGGATCTATGGCGTGGCCCCGCAGAATCTGCGCGTCGTCACCCAGTCACCCAATCCCTGGGAGACCTATCGGCGCCTCGCCGCCAACTCGCAGATCCCCGACCACGAGCGCATTCGCTCCGATTCGGCCTCGTGCCCGGACAATCTCTGGGGCTTCCCGAGCTATGCCTTCACCGAGGCCTGGGCCGACAAGTCGCTGAAGCCGATCCTTGGAGTCACCACCGAGCCGATCCTCGCCGACTATTTCACCCCCCGGGCCGGGCAGGTGTTCCGCGCGACCACGCGGGAGGCCGAGCGGATCGGCTGGGGGCAGATGCTGCAGCCGGGCCGTGCCCGGATGGTACGCAGGCACGCGGCGGGCGGCTATGTCGTCCTGGTCACGCCTCCGGCCGGCTGGGGACCGACCCGACGGGTCGCGTTGCGCTGCCGGTGGGTCCACCTCGGGGTCGGCTATCCGGGGGTCAACTTCACGCCCGACCTGCAGGACTATCGCGAGCGGACCAGGGATTTCACCAGCGTCGTGAATGCGTACGAGCCCCATGAGCACGTCTACGAGCGGCTCCGCGGCCGGGGTGGTCGCGTGCTCGTCCGCGGGGCCGGGATCGTCGGGTCGCGCATCCTGCAGCGGTTGCTCGACGAGCACGAGCGACATGGCGCCCGCATCGAGGTCCTGCATCTCTTCCGGAGTTGGCGCGACGGCGCGACCGGGCCGCCCACCTTCCGCCGCGAGGCGAAGAACGGCTTCAGCTATCAGGCGTTCAACTATTCCAAGGCCGCGTGGGGCGGGACGCTCAAGGAAAGGCTCGAACGCCTGACCGGCCAGGAGCGTGCGGACTTCATCAAGGCGATGGGTGGCACCAATACGCCCCATCGCAAGGACTGGGACACCCAGCTCGATCGGGCCCGGGCCAGCGGTGTCTATCGCGCTGCTGTCGGCACCGTGCAGTCCGTCGAACGCGGCCCGACCGGCATCCTCACGACCATCGCCACCCCCGACGGGCAGCGCCTACCCCTCGAAGCCGACGTCATCATCGACGCCACCGGACTCGTCGCCGACCTGAAGCAGTCCCAACTCCTGGCCGACCTGCTCGACCACACGGGCGCCGGCCGCAACCCGATGGGCCGCCTCGACGTGTCCAACCACTTCGAGGTCACCGGCACCCGCGGTGATCCGGGCCGGATCTATGCGTCGGGATCGATCGTGCTCGGCGGCCCGTACGCCCCGGTGGACTCGTTTCTGGGTCTGCAATATGTCGCCCAACAGATCTCCGATGACCTGGTCCGCCAGGGCTTCGCAACGAAATTCGGGCCCGGGCGCAGCATCGGCCAGTGGTGGCGCTGGGCGAGAGGAGTTGCGCCATGACCCCCACCCTCCTTGGGCGCCTCCAGACGCGATGGTTCCTGCTCGTGGTCATCGGCGTGCCGTGGACCCTGCTGCTGATGGTGCCGGTGGCGTTGGGCGCCGGTGCGGCGTACCTCGATCTGCTGGTCGCCGGTCTCCGCGTCCTCGGCCTTGTCGGGGTGCTGGGCACGTTGTGGGAGCTGGCCTATCACGGGCTGATGCAGCTGCGGTGGGAGAAGGACTGGCCCGCACTGTTCGGGCTGCTGACGATCATCAACGAGGGCGCACTCCTGTTCGGGGTGACGTGGCTGCTGGGCTTCCCGCTCGACGCGGTCGGCTGGTGGCATTTCGTGTCGACGTGGTTGCTCATGTGGGTCTTCGTCAACGGTCCGATGCGCGTGCTCGCGCCCCGCTGGCGCTATCGCGGCGGACGGCTCGTCTGATGGATCTCTCGTTCGTCGAAGAGGCCGCCGACCATCGGACGCGCACCGAGCGGCGGCGCAAGCGCCTGGGCTATGGCGTCTCTGCGACCGTGACCCTGACGTGGCTCGTGCTCGTGACGGCGTTCGGTCTCTGGCCGCGCGTGCTCGACAACTGGGTCGCGACCGTCACGATGACCTTCGGGTCGTTCATCGGCGGCTCGACCCCCCAGAGCAGCGGCGCCGTCGCCTTCCCCGTGTTCACGAAGATCCTGCACATCCCGGCCGAGGTCGCCCGCACCTTCGCGCTGTGCATCCAGATCGTCGGTCTCGGGGTGGCGTCGATCATCATCGTCATCCGCCGGCGAGCTGTCGACGTGCTCGCCGTCGCCGTGATCACCCCGACCGCGCTCGTCAGCTTCCTCGTGTCGATCACGGTGTTCTCCGACCGGACCCGGCCGTTCTGGCCGACGCTGCTGCCCGGGCCCTATGTCAAGGTCGGCTTCTCGCTGTTGGTCCTGTGCATGGCGACCATCGTGTTCCTCGGCTCGCGCGTGCCGCTGCGCGAGGTCAGGCCGCACCTCGAACGGCGCCCCCGCACCATCGCGCTCCTGGTGGTCGCCGGACTGCTCGGGGGCTTCGTCACCGCGCAGGTCGGCTCCGGTGCCGACGTCCTGTTCTATCTGGTCGCCGTGGTCCTGTTGGGCCTGGAGCCGCGGGTCGGCGTACCCACCTCCGTCCCCATCATGGCCGCCATTTCCCTCAGCGGCCTGCTCTATCTCGGGCTCGCTCAGGGCATGCTCCTGACTCGCGTCGCCGACGGCTGGGTGGTCGGGTTCGGCTCCCAACCGGTCCCGCCGGGACAACTCGCCGCCGGACGGTTCGACCTGTTCGGGCTCTGGCTGGCGTCCGTGCCGGTGGTGGTGTGGATGGCGCCGCTCGGGTCGGCCTTCGCCGCCGCCATCTCGACCCGCGCGCTGGCGGCCTTCGTCGGCGTTCTCGCCGCCGGCGAGGTGGTCACCACGATCATCTTCCTGCCGCAGCTCCACACCGACCGTCAGCTCCAGCTGTTCGCGATCGTGTCGACCGGGGTGCTCCTCACCGGGCTCTGGCTGGCCCACCGCTATCGCCATGTGATCGCCGGCTCGGGCTTCGACCGGCATCGCTCGCTGAGTCGCGAATCCGTCGATGCGGTCGCCGACTACGCTCGTCAGGAGGGGGACACACGTGAAGAAGCGGATCGGTGACTTCGAGTTCGTCCGCGAACTCGGTTCGGGCAATTACGGGACCTATTGGCTGGCGCGTACGCCCGCCCGGCTCGGGGTGGCCGACGAGTTCTGCGCGGTCAAGGTGCTCACGGCCCAGGCCACCGGTGATGCGTTCCAGCGGATGGTGAACGAGCTCAAACTGTTCGCCTCGGCCCGGTCGCCCTACCTGGTCCGGCTCCTCGACGCCGGTCACCAGGACGGGACGTTGTTCTATGCCGCCGAATATCACCCCAACGGGTCCCTTGCCGACTGCGCCGAGAAGATGCAGCCGGCCGACATCGTCCGGGCCGTGGCCGACGCCGCACGGGGTGCCCACACGCTGCACGAACTCGGCGTCGCCCATCGCGATATCAAGCCCGCCAACGTGCTGGTCGTGCAGCTGGGCGGCGAATCCGAACCGGCACCGCCGCCGGCGGCCGTCCTCTCCGACCTCGGGCTCGCCCAACGGCTCTCGCCGGGAGCGACCGTGACGGGCCTGGGCCCGATCGGCACGATGGCCTATATGGAACCCGGCGTCGCCCGCGGCCTGCCTGCCGGGCGGGCGTCCGACATCTGGGGACTCGCAGCGACACTGCAGCGCGCGCTGACCGGCACGGACCCCTTTCCGCACCTGCCCACGGCCAACCTCGTCATGGCCCTGCGCCACCTGATCACGATGACCCCCACGGTGACGATCGCCGATCCGAAGGTCGCCGAGATCGTGCGACGTGGGCTGCATGCCGACCGCGATCAGCGGCCGGCGACCGCGGCCGAGTTCGCGGACGCGCTCACCGAGGCGGTGGGGCGATGAGCGGGCGGGGTACGCCATCGGTCCGGCTCGTCGAGGGCTCGGGCATCGCGCTGCGGGTTGCCGGCCTGGTGGTCTGGTTCGCCCGGCCGGAGGGCGCCGATCTCGAGGAACTGGTGCAGGGCCTCGTGGTCGCGGCCCAGAAGACTCCGGGCCAGGTCCCGGTCGATCACCTGGCCACTCTGGCCGGGGAGATCCCGGGGCTCTCGCTCGCGGCCGTCGCAGTGGGCACCGACTTCGGGCGGGCATGGGTGTGCGGTGGTGCCCGGGTGACGCTGGCGGGGGTCGCCGAACGCGAGATCGCGGCGACGGGCGCCGCCCCCGATTCCACCTATTTCCCGTTGCCGCGGTCCGGTCTTCGGCTGGGCGGGACGGCCGAGGCGGCTGGCTGGAGTCATCTCGTCGAAGGTGCGGTTCCGGCCGCCGGGATCGAGGTGGTGTGGAAACCGGCAGCGGTCGTCCCCGGGGTGGACTCGTCCTCACCGGCCCCCGGGCCGACCTCTGCTGCGGAGTCCGGCAAGGCGAGTGGTGCGGGGTCGCCCTCGCGGCGTACCCCTGGTTTCGAGTCGGTTTCGCTGGTGAATGTGCAGGCCCCGTTGGCCGCCGCGCCGCTCCCTGTCGGCAGCGGTGCGACGGTGGACGACGCCGTGGTCGTGGCCGGGTTGCGGTGCGCCCAGGGACACTTCAACCATCCCCACGCGGCGCACTGCGCGTGGTGCGGCATCGGCATGGCGCAGGTGTCCCACGTTCTGGTGAGGGAGCCGCGACCGGCGGTCGGCGTACTCATTCTGGATGCGCAGGCCACCTTCACCCTCGACGCGGATTATGTGCTGGGCAGGGACCCGCGCGTGCGGTCGGAGGTCGACGGGATCCGCGTACGCGAACTCGTCCTCGGCCCGGATCGTTCGATCAGCCGAGCCCATGTCGCGATCCGGCTGCGCGACTGGGACGTCCTGGTCGAGGACCTCACGTCAGCGATGGGCACCTGGGTGCAGCAACCGGGGCAGGGGCCGTTCCAGATTCCGCCCGGCCAGCCACTCGCGCTGGCTCCCGGCGGTGTCGTCTTCGTGGGGCCACATCGGCTGACGTTCCACTCCCACTTCCTGACCTGAGCGGACTCAACAGCGACCGGCGGGCAGGTGGTCCTGTTGGGTCTGGAGCCAGCGCGCGGCGCGGGAGAGGACCGCGGTGCCGTCTTCGAAGCTGCCGGCATCGGTGGTGATCGCCACGGCCACCTGGCCGCGCGGGGTGTCGATGACCCCGAGCTGGCGGACCAGATAGCCCCGTGACGACGGACCCCAGCCGCCCTTGAACCGGGCGTCGGGGATTCGGCCCAGGCCCCAGCGCTGATCGGTGATGACCTGGCCCATGGCTGAATAGACCGGCGCCGCCTCGCTGCGACAGGGCAGGTGGGCGGCGAAGCGGGCCTGGTCGCCGACGCTCCACCGGGTCTGACCGAACGGTGTGTAGGGCGGGCGGACCTGTTCGGTCTGGGTCGTCGTGGTCGCATCACCGAAGTCACGCAGCACCCGGTCGGTGGCCCGGCCCGCCGCCTCGGGCGTACCCAGGGATCGCCAGAGCTCGAGGGCTGCATCGTTGTCGGAAGCCGTGATGGCGCGTTGCATGGTCGGCCGGAGCGCCTCTGCGCGCGGGCCGCGTTCGACGGCGATGGCCAGGGGCACCTTGGCGGTCGACCACGCGACGGAGGATCCCGCTTCGCCCAACTGGATCGGCTGCGCGTCGGAGCCGACCGCGACGATCGCGATCGACAGCGAGCCCGCGTCCGGCAGTGCCGCAAAGCTGGCCCGCAGTCGATCCTCGGATCCGTTCGACGGTTCGGGGAGCGAGACCGTCGGGGCACTCGAGGATGCAGTCGCAGGAGTCGGGGTGGGCGAGGGAACCCTGGTGGATGCACCAGCGGAAGACGCCCTGGGCAGCGGAGTTGTGGCCGTGGCCGCGGGCGAAGACGAAGAGCCGGGGCCCGCGGGCAGCAGCGAGCAGCCGGTCAGGGCGAGGATCACGGTGACGGCCGACAGTGTTGTCAGGCGGCGGGGGCGTACGCGAATCATCGGCTCAGCGCAGGTGGACGACGGCGTTCTGGCCGCCCTGGCAGGTGACGAGCCGGTCGCCGACGCACGTGAGGTTGTAGGTGATGTCCGTCACCGGGCTGTGGGCCAGGATGTCGACGGTCGTGTTGCGCAGCGGCTGCCGGCCGTACGCCAGGCGTACCTGCTCTGCGAAGGGGCACGACGTCACGTTGTTGCCGATCGCCGACTCGGTGATTCCACCCTCGGGGGCGAACTGCTTGGGGCAGGCGGCAGAACCGGCCGGGAACGCCGGCGGCTCGGGCGGCGGCTCCGGAGTGGGGGAAGGCGTCGGGGTCGGGGTGGGCTCCGGCGTCGGTTCGGGGGTCGGGGTCGGCTCGGGCGTCGGCGGACTCGTGGGATCCGTGGGTCCGTTCGTCGGCGTCGGCCCGGGCCCCGGACCCGCCGTGACGGGGGAGATCAGGAAGTTCCAGGCGAGGACGCCCAGCAGCGCCACGACAGCCGTCGCAGCCGCCACGAGCGAGACGACCATGCCCACGGATCCGCGCCGCTGTGGTTGCGGCGGGTGGGGATAGCCGGGAGGACCCGGGAACCCTGGAGCGGACATGGTCGCCTCACACTGGTCAGTGGCCGAACGTGTCGGAATCCATCATCGGATCGGCTTTGGGGCCGGCCTGGAGGGCCGACAGCGCCTCGACCTCGTCGGAGGTCAGCGAGAAGTCGAAGATCTCGATGTTCTCCCGCTGACGGGCGGGGTTGCCCGACTTGGCCGCGACACCCGCGCCCAGCTCGATGACCCAGCGCAGGAGGATCTGGCTGGGGGTCTTGCCATATTTCTCACCCAGCTCCGCCGCGAGGGGCTCGTCGCGGAGACCGTTGTCGAGGCCGAGCGGCCGGAAAGCCTCGGTGACGATGCCCTTCTCGGCGTGATAGGCGCGTTCGCCGGCACGCTCGTAGTAGGGGTTCATCTCGATCTGGTTGACCTCCGGCACCACCCCAGTCTCCGCGATCAGGCGGTCAATGTGGGTGGCCTTGAAGTTGGAGGTGCCGATCGCGCGGGTGAGGCCCTGCTGCTGGAGCTCGATGAGCCCTTCCCACGCCTTCACATAGAGGTCCTGGTCTGGGTTGGGCCAGTGGATGAGCGTCAGGTCGGCGTAGTCGAGCGCGAGTCGCTCGAGGCAGGCCTTGAGCCCGCCGGCGGCGTCGGCGTGCCACTTGCGGTTGAACTTCGTGGTGACGAAGATGTCGGCGCGGTCGATGCCCGAAGCGGCGATGGCGCGGCCGATGCCGTCCTCGTTCTCATACTGCTCCGCCGTATCGATGTGGCGATAACCGATCTCCAGCGCGCTCGCCGTGGCGCGCTCGACCTCGTCGCCGACCATCGGCCAGGTGCCGAGGGCGAACTGCGGCATGGCGCCGCCGCTGCGCAGGGAGAGAGTCGGGATCGTGGTCATGTGTTCTCCTTGTTTCCGGTGTCGTGGGGCGTCGACGTGGCGTCGAGGGGATCGGGATGGAGGCGCCGATCGCGGGCGAGCCACGCCGCGCCGATGATGCCCGCCCGGTTGTGATAGGCCGCCGGCACGATGCGGGTGTTGAGGGTGAGCTTCGGCAGGAAGCGCTCGGACTCCCGGGAGATGCCGCCGCCGACAATGATCAGGTCGGGCCAGATCAGCTTCTCGACGGTCTCGTAGTAGCGCTGGATCCGCGGGATCCACTCCTTCATCGACAGGCCGAGCCGGTCCTTCACGCCCGAGCTGGCCTGGGTCTCCGCATCCTTGCCGTCGACCTCGATGTGGCCGAGTTCGATGTTGGGGATGAGGTTGCCGTTGTGGATGAGGGCGGTGCCGATGCCGGTGCCGAGCGTGGTCATGAGGACCAAGCCGGCCTGGTTCTTCGCCGCGCCGAACTGGGCCTCGCACACACCGGCCGCGTCGGCGTCGTTGACGACGGCCACGGGCCGGCCGATCGTGTCGGCGAACAGTTGCTCGATCGGGAAGTCGATCCAGCTCTTGTCGATGTTGGCCGCCGAACGCGTGACGCCGTGCATGACGACAGCCGGCACGGTGATGCCGATCGGGCCGTCGTCGCCGATCACGTCGGCGAAATGGTCCACGATCTTCTTCACCACTTTGGCGACGTTCTTAGGGGTCGACTTGTCGGGCGTCGGGATGCGCAGACGTTCTGTCGCCCAATCGCCGACGGCCAGGTCCACCGGCGCGCCCTTGATGCCGGAACCGCCGATATCGATGCCTAGAACCGGTCGTGAGGTCATGGGTTCGACCTTACCGAGCACCGGTCAATCCGCGGCGCCGGGCATCCGCTGCCAGCGGCAACTGGAGGTTGAGCACCTCCCGCGCCGCTTCACTGGGCAGGTGGGGGATCGACAACGCCACCGGGCCGGGGGTGGTGTCGATGTGGACGCTGGCCATGCCGAGCCGGCGCTGCAGCGGGCCCTGGGTGACCCGCACCGACTGGGTCTTGGCGTGGGGCACCGTGTCGCGCACGAACACCAGCAGGCCGCCCTCGCTGATCGCGACGCGATCGTTCGCCCCCCAGCGCAGGGTCCGGAAGGTCAGGGGCCGCAGCCAGACCGCGCGGGGTGACACCGGCTGCAGCACCACGGACTCGTCCTGGGCATCGGGCAGGAGGTACGCCATCGCGATGCGCACCTGCTCCGTCGTGGCCACCGGGAACAGCATCGTCGAACCGTGTCGCTCGTTGTTGTCGCCCTCGCCATAGCCGAGCACGCTGATGTCGACGCGATGGAGCTTGAGCCGACGCCACAGCCAGGACTGCCGGATGCGGACCCCCTGCACCCGGTCGAGCGGCACCGATTGACTCGTGAGGTTGGTCAGTCCGCGCGTGATGCGCAGGCCCGTGGCCCGGTGCGGCGAGGCCGAGCCGGGGGCCTGGGTCGGCTGGGGGCCGGAGGGCGGGCGTACGCCGCCGGTCTCGGCGAGGGTGTAGTTGAACTGGGTCAGGACGCGCCGGCTGACCAGCCCGAAGACGCCCATGGCGAAGGGCACGATCGCGCCGAGGCCGGCGAGGCCCCAGCCGAAGCGCCAGGCCGTCACCATGAACGCCAGGAGGACCAGCACGGAGATGAGGAATTCGAGCGAGGTCAGCAGTCCGATGATCAGCTGTGGCGGCTGGATCCGCACCAGGACGCGGTCGGCGCTGGAGAGGTCCTCGAGGATCGAGGCCCGGGGGCGGGCGTCGGATTCGGCGACGGTCGTGTGGTGGCCGTGCGCGCGGCTGAGCAGGTAGTCGCGCAGGCGATAGGACTTGTCGCGCTTGAGATAGCGGAGGGTGACGCCGGAGTCACCGCCGCCGGCCTCGATGCGCAACTCGCTCAGGCCGAACAGGCGCGCGGCGAACGGCTGGATGACGTCGACGGACTGGATGCGGGAGAACCCGATGCGTTTCGATGAGCGATTCAGGAATCCGGTCTCGATCCGCAGTTCCTCGTCGTCGATGACGAAGCGGGTGAAATACCAGGTCAGGATCGAGGCCAGGCCCACCAGGAGCGCGACCCCACCGATCGCGACGAGCACCCACCACCACGGTGGACCCTCGCCCGGGGGCCGTCGGCCGGGCAGCCAGTCCTGGCCGAACGCGATCACGCCGGCGAACAGCAGCACCCAGCCACGAACCAGCGGGGTCAGCGGATGAGGGCGCTCGGTCGCCTTGGGTGTGGGGGAAATCTCGGCAGAATCTGCGGCGCGATCCGGGTCCGCGGGCTCCGACGGGGGCAAACCTTCGACAGGAGCGTTTGCGCCGTCGATTTTGTCGTTTCTGTCGAACGAGTCCTGGCTCACAGACCCGACGTCCTCGTCTCACCGAGTTCGGTCAGCCGGTCGCGCAGGCGGGCCGCCTCCTCGGGCAGCAGACCGGGGATCGTCGCGTCGGTCGAGGCGGAGGCGGTCACCAACTTGATCGTGGCCAGTTTGAAGGCCCGATCCAGCGGTCCGGCTTCGACCTCGACCACCTGCATCCGGCCATACGGCACGGCCGTGAGGCGCTTGAACCACAGGCCGCGCGTGACATAGAGGTCGTCGGCCAGCTTGGCGTACCCCCACGACGCCACCAACGCGCCCATCCGCCACCATCGCCACCCGATCCACAGGACGCCGACGACTGCGATCACGATCGCCACCCAGAGGGCGACGAACAGCCAGCCGAGGACGGCCAGGCCGGCGACCCACCAGGGCCACGTGAGGAGTACGCCGAGTCGGCGCAGCGTGCGGTAGCGCGGCGACAGCCGATGCCACTCGGCGGTGGGTGGGGCGAACAGGAGATCGGGCACCCGTCAGTTCCTCTTGTTCTTCGCGGGTTTCGGGCCCTTGATGTCGCAGCCGCCGAACAGCGCCACACCCTTGACGATGACCTTGGGGCCGCCGGGTGCGGGGCGCGTGTTCTTCACATCCGAGCCGCCGAAGATGCCCACGACATGGTCCTCCACCTCGACTCCGGCGGGGAGCTTGATGGTGCAGCCACCGAACATCCAGAAGCCGGTGATCTCGATGACATCGTTCTCGAAGACCGCCTCGCTGAAATCGAGTTCGTTGCCGCCGAAGAGGGCGAAGGTGTTGATGTGTTTCCGAGCCCGCCACACCCCTCGTCGGGTGGACCCGCCGAAAATGGCGACGAGATTCTCGGTGTCCCCGGTGCTGCGGCGATCGATCGTGGGCAGGTTGACCCCTTCGCCCGGGACCGGGTGCTTCGCGACGGGGCGGATCGGGTTGTGCAACGGCACGAGATCGCGGGTCAGGGGGATGAGGTCATCGAAGGTGCGCGCGTTGGACGCGAGGGCCATGCGCTCGGCGTGCTCGTCGGCGGTGAGCCGTCCCTCGGCGTACGCCGTCGACAGGACGGTCAGCACCTGATCGCGGTCGGTGTCGCTGGCCCTGATGTCGCCGCCAAACTTGGGCCCGACGTCGCTTGGTTCGGGGGTGCTCATAGGCCAACCCTAGTTCGCACCGGGTTGTCGGCGGAGCCGGACCAGGGTCCGACCGGGACGATTCAGGGTGGTCCCCACCCGAACGAGGGGCGAGGAAGACGGCGCTTGCCGCAACGCGGCACGCCTCTGGGCCGATCGGCGCGCCTGGCGCTAGGTTGGGGTCTTCGACAGCTTCGGTTGTCGAGCTGCGGGCGTAGTTCAGTGGCAGAACGCCACCCTTCCTGGGTGGAAACGTCGGTTCGATTCCTACCGCCCGCTCCATTCAGGGGTGCTGGCGGATCGCCTTCGTCACGCGCCGGAAGCGCTTCTCATCCAGGCGTACGCCCGGCCCGCGCACGCTGTCGGGATCGATCCGCACGATGCGGTTGACCCGCGCCTCGCTCACGCGGCCCTTCGGATCCCAGGCGCCCGGGCCGATCTCCACCCAGTAGCGGCCCTCCTCGGCCTCCTGCTTCTGGTCGAGGTCGTGATCCTTGGAGGTGAGGGGCGAACCCAGCAGCCACTCCCCGTCCCGGCCGATGATCAGCACCGGGCGTACCTTGCCCTCGCGGTGGTCCTCCTCGTACGGAACCCAGGCCCAGACGACCTCCCCGGGATCGGGCAGGTGGCCGGGGTGCGGGGCGTACTCGATCCTGGGCATCCGCGTGAAGTCACCCGGATAGGGTCGGTGCTCGGTCATGGGCTCACTCTAGGCAGCGCGTGCCGAAGGCGTCCGGGTGGCCCGGGACCCGCCGACGGGGTATGCTGGCCGGGCAACTTTGCGAATGTAGTTCAATGGCAGAACATCAGCTTCCCAAGCTGAGAATGCGGGTTCGATTCCCGTCATTCGCTCCAAATGTCTTAATAATCCCCGCTTTTGCGGGGATTTTCTTTTCTCGATCCCCATAGGAATGAGGGCTCCTTGCCGGGGTCCAGAAGACGATCTCTCCTCCATAAATGACTAGGCTCTCAAGAGCCATCAGCCGGCCCCTCATCAATAGCTCGTCAACTCGATAATGTGCTAAAACGTGGGCGGTCAGGGTTTCTCGGGGGAGGACATCATGGCCATGAAAGGGAGAGCTCGTTCGGAGTCCGGGTCCACAAACCGGCCGCGTGCTTCTTTGCTGCGTCTGGTGCGGCAACTCGATGAGTTGCCGGGTGGCAGCGTCGTGAGCGTAGTGGCGCCGATCGGCTCCGACCAGGACGAACTGGTCCGATTGTGGGACCGTTATGGCAGCCTGCGTCCGCGCAAAATTCTTCCGGCTGCGCCCGGGGAATCCCTGTTCGACGGGTTGATACGGGCGTTGGACACTCTGAAAGGCGTGGCCTTCGAGAAGGTCGACGACTTCGACGGGCTGCTCGAAGTCCTGGCCGAACACCGCTTCCTGCTGGTGCTGGACAGCGACACGATCGCAGCCTACGGCGCCGAGCTCGCTGACTACCTGGATCGCATTCCACCGCTGTCGATCGCTCTCCTGATCGACAGCCGTACGCCCGACCTGCGGGTGCGGCCGGGGGAGGGTGGCCGCGCGATTCGGCTCACGCGCCATCAACTGGCGGTGACCGCCGCCGACTTCGAGCAGGCGCCGTTGTCCGACTGGCCGACGTGGGCCCGGGAGCTGGTCGTCGACTATGCGGGTGGGTGGCCGTTCGCGCTGCGGACGATCTCCGATCTGCTGGCGCAGGATGTCCGCGAGATCGACGCGGCGTTGGTGAAAGATGCCCTCGTCACGGCGTGCGCGCCGGTCGTGGAGGCGGCATTCGCTCCCCGGGATGCGGACGTGGCCGCGACGGCCCAGTTCCTGGCCGATTGCGGGCCGCTGGGGTCGAGCGATTTCGACGATGCCGGCCGGGGGGAGCTCCTTGCGGCGCTCAACGAGTTCATCGATGCCCCGCTGCCGATGATCGCGGTGTCGGAGGGGTGTTGGAGCGTCAGCCCGATGCTGCGTGATCTTCTGGTGGCCGAACCCCTGGCGGGCAAGGACGCGCGGCGTGACTTCGCCCTGGCGATCGCCGATCGGCGAGTCCGCGCGGGCGAATATGTCGCCGCGACCGATCTCCTGAGCGACCTCGAGGATCGTGAGGCGCTGAAGCAGTTCACTGCCCAATGGGCCTTCCGCTCCTCCTTCAAGGGCCATCCGGAGATCGGGCTCAAGTTGCTCGCGCGCCTGCCGAGAGAGGACGTGTTCGGCAACCCCGATCTCCTGCTGGCGTACGCCGTGGCGGACCTCACCTCCGTCAACGTGCCGGCGGTCGCGCACTGGTCCGACCTGCTGAAGTTCCACGAGGATCCTGCGGCGCCGCCGTGGACGAGCCGTGATCCGCGGACCGGGCAGTGCCTGCGGCAGCTCGCCGAGCTCGAGCCGCACGGCGACGCCCTTCTGCAGGCCATGTCCGGGCCGACGCGTTGGGTCGGCATGGCCCATGTCTCGACCGCCGGCCGGCTCGCGGCCCGCGGCGACCTCGTGCGGGTCGAGGGCATCCTCGACGCCGTGGGCCACTTCAACGACCGCTCGCTGGTCGTGTGGGGATGGCGCCAGGCACTGCTGATGGATCTGTATTCCCGAACCGATCGGGAGGACCGGGCCATCGAGATCTATCGACAGGTGATGCCCCAGCTCGAGGAGTCGCGGTTCGCCGAGCAGCGCGTGACCTTCTTCCTCGACGCCACGCTGGCCAAGTCGGCGTTGCTGGCGGATGAGCCGGCCGAGGCCCAGCGGCTGGCGGCTCGATCGCTCGAGAAGACCTCGGAGATCCGCCTCGGGCTCCAGACGGTTCGACTGCACGCCTATGTGTTCGTGGCGGAGGTGGCCGTCGCCCTCGGGCTGACGGCCCTGGCCCGCCAGGCACTCGACTGTGCGACCGAGGTGCAGAACGACGCCCCGGTCGACGCCGCCCGCCTGCTGGCCGACCTGGCCAGATGCCGCGAAGTGGACGACACGGCGGACGGGGCCGGCCTGACGGCTGCCCAGAAGCGCGTGCTGACGCACCTGGGCGGCCCCTATCCGGTGCCCCATATCGCCCACCTGATGTATGTGTCGCCGTCCACCGTCCGCACGCACATCCGGGCCATCTACAAGGCCCTCGACGTGAACTCGCGCGCGGAGGCCGTCGATCGGGCCCGGGAAATGGGCCTCATCGACTGAGCCGACCCTGGATCCCACGGGCGAAAGTGTCTTTGTCGATCCCGGGGACAAATGGTCCGACCCCGTCCCTAGACTGACGGCACATGTCCCGGACAGGGAACGGGACCGAAGGGGGTCGGGAGTGGCGTCGACAGCGAGAATCCAGGCGAGTGCCGACGTCCATCCCAGTGCCAGGATCGCCGACGGTGCGGTGATCTGGCATCTGGCCCAGGTGCGGGAGAACGCCGAGATCGGCCCCGGCTGCATCATCGGCCGCGGGGCCTATATCGACGAGGGCGTCACGCTCGGTGCCAACTGCAAGATCCAGAATCACGCGCTGGTCTATGCCCCGGCCCGCCTCGCCGACGGCGTCTTCATCGGTCCCGCTGCCTGTCTGACCAACGATCCCCATCCGCGCGCGATCTCCCCCGCCGGCGAGCTCCTCGGCGCGGGTGACTGGGAGATGGTTGGCGTGACGCTGGAGACCGGGGCCTCCGTCGGCGCCCGAGCCGTCGTGCTGGGCGGCGTGACGATCGGGGCCTGGGCACTCGTGGCCGCCGGCGCGGTCGTGACCCGGGACGTGCCCGCCCATGCGCTCGTGGTCGGCACCCCCGCGCGCCAGGTCGGCTGGGTCGATCACCGGGCCCGACCACTGGCCTCCGATGACCGCGGCGGCTGGCTCGCCCCGGACGGGACGCGGTTCGTCGAGGCCGACGGCGGCCTGCGTGTCGAGGACGCCGCATGAGGGGACTCGCACCGATTCCCCTGGTTCGGCCGCTCATCGGGTCGGCCGAACGCGCCGCCGTGGCGGACGTCCTCGCCAGCGGCCACCTCGTGCAGGGCCAGCAGGTGGCGACCTTCGAGGAGGAGTACGCCGACCTGGTCGCCGGTCGCGACTGCGTTGCGGTGTCGTCCGGCACATCGGCGCTCCACCTGATCATGCTGGCGGCCGGCATCGGACCCGGCGATGAGGTCATCGTCCCCTCGTTCACGTTCGCGGCGACGGCCAACGCCGTGCGGCTCGCGGGCGCCGATCCCGTCTTCGCCGACATCGACCCGGTCACGTTCTGCGTCGACCCGGACGCGGTGGCCGCTGCCGTCACCCCGCGCACGGCCGCGATCATGCCGGTGCATCTCTATGGCCATCCCGCGGACGTGACCGCGCTGCAGGAGACCGCCGACCGCCATGGCCTGCTGCTGGTCGAAGACGCGGCGCAGGCCCACCTCGCCACCCACTCCGGCCGCCCGACGGGAGCACTCGGCGATGCGGCGGCGTTCTCGTTCTATGCGACCAAGAACATGACCACCGGAGAGGGCGGCCTGGTCACGACCGCCGATCCGGCACTCGCCCGCCGCGTCCGGCTGTTGCGCAACCAGGGCATGGAGCAGCGCTATCTCCACGAGCTGGTCGGTCTCAACCAGCGCATGACCGATCTCGCCGCGGCGATCGGCCGTGAACAGCTGCGTCACCTTCCGGACTGGACCCGTGCGCGCCAGGCCCATGCGGCCTATCTGGATGACAGGCTGACCGGTGTGATCACCCCTCGACCCGTCGGCCCGGTCACCCACGCCTATCACCAATACACGGTGCGTCACCCCGACCGTGATGCCCTTGCCGCGTGGCTGGCTGATCGGGGCATCGGGACCGCCGTCCACTATCCCCGCGCGACCCACGCCATGCCGGCGTACGCGGGCGAAGACCGCTGGGCGAGGTTGCAGCTTCCCGAAACCGAACGCGCCTGCGCCGAGGTGCTGTCCCTCCCGGTGCGGCCCGATCTCACGGACGCCGAGCTCGACCGGATCGTCGAAGGCGTCAACTCGTTCGGGGGCGCGCGATGACGCGACTGCGGGCCGGGGTGATCGGCGCGGGCTACATGGGGCGACTCCACGTGCGGCTGCTGGGCGAAGTGCCCGGAGTCGAGCCGGTGGTGGTCGTCGACCCCGCCCCGTCCGCCCACGACCTGGGCCTGCCGGTTGTCGCGGACCTCGGGAGCCTGCCCGACCTCGTCGATTTCGTGGTGCTGGCCGCACCCAGTGCGATCCACGAGCCGATCGGCCTCGAGTTGGCGCGGCTCGGCGTCCCGACCCTGATCGAGAAGCCCATCGCCACGACGACCGAGAGCGGTCTTCGCCTCGTCCGCGCCTTCGCGAAGGCCGGCACGGCGGCAGCAGCCGGTCACATCGAGCGGTTCAACCCGGTCGTGACGGCCATCTGCCATGCCCTGGCCGACGACGCGATCGGTCCCGTCGTGTCGATGGCCACGTCCCGCGTCGGCCCGTTCCCGGATCGGGACATGCCCGTCGGTGTCGTCGCCGATCTGCTCGTGCACGACATCGACCTGGCGTGCTATCTGCTCGACGCCCGCTACTCGAGCGTGACCGCCGAGATGCAGACCGAACCGGGCAGGCCGTGCGAGGACGCGGTGGAGGTCCGTGGGGCTCTGGAGACGACCGAAGGTCGAACGATCACGGTCGCCCACCGCGCGAGCCGACTGCATCCGACCCGGGAGCGCAGCATCCGGCTGGTGGGCGAGCGCGGCGCACTCGAGGGTGACTTCATCGAACAGGCCCTGACGCTGCGCACGACCGGGACGGCCCTGTCATTGCCGGTCGACCAGGGTCAGCCCCTCGCGGCCGAGCTCAGTGCCTGGGCCGATGTCGTGCGCGGAGGACCGCCGGATCCTGTCCTCGCGACCCTGGCCGACGGCCTGCGCGCCGTCTCCGTTGCAGAAGCCGTGCTCGCCTCCGCGCGCGCGGGTGGACCCGTGACCCCGGAGGTGGCCGCATGAGCGCCCCAGCTGTCGACGAACCCACGCCCGAGCCCGTGCGCGAACTCTCGCTGCTGGAGGAGGCCTTTCCCTCGGCGCCCGTCAGCCCGGTCGATGCCCCGATCGCCGAGCCGGCGCGGGCGGAGCTGCCCGAGGCCCAACCGGACGACACGGTGACCGTCGTCGGCCTCGGCAAGATCGGGCTGCCGCTGGCCGTGCAGTTCGCGACTGCCGGTTTCCGGGTGATCGGTGCCGATATCAATCCCGATGTCGTCGACCAGGTCAACAACGCACTGGAGCCGTTCCCGGGCGAGGCCGACCTGGCCCGCCGACTCGGTGAGGTGGTGGCCGATCGCCGGCTGACCGCCACCACCGACACCGCTGCCGCCGTCGCCCGGTCATCGACCGTGGTGATCGTGGTCCCGCTCGTCGTCGATGCCGAGGCCCGGCCCGACTTCTCGATCGTCGATGCGGCGACGGCCGACGTGGCCCGCAGCCTCCAGCCCGGCACGCTCGTGAGCTATGAGACGACGCTGCCCGTGGGGACAACGCGTACGCGCCTCGCCCCCGCCCTCGCGAAAGCATCCCGCTTGCGGCTCGGCAAGGACCTGTTCGTGGTGATGAGCCCGGAGCGGGTCTATTCGGGCCGGATCTTCGCCGACCTCGCCCGCTATCCGAAACTTGTGGGCGGCCTCGACGACGCGAGTACGCAGCGGGGGCTCGCGTTCTATGGACGGGCGCTCACCTTCGACGACCGCGACGATCTCCCGATGCCGAACGGCGTCTGGGAGGTCGGCAACAGCGAGGCCGCCGAGCTGGTCAAGCTCGCCGAAACGACCTACCGCGATGTCAACATCGCGCTGGCCAACACGTTCGCCGTCTATGCCGATTCGCTCGGCATCGACTTCGGCCTCATCGCCGATGCGGCCAACTCCCAGCCGTTCTCGCAGCTGCACCGGCCGGGCGTACACGTCGGTGGCCACTGCATCCCCGTCTATCCCCGCCTCTATCTCGCGGGGGACCCGGGAGCACGTCTGGTCTCCGTTGCCCGCGAGGTCAACGAGGAGATGCCCGGTCATGTGGTCGGCCTCCTGGCCGGTCGGCTGGCCGAGCTCGGCGTACGCCTGGACGGTGCCCGGGTCGTGGTCCTGGGAGCGGCCTACCGGGGTGGGGTGAAGGAGATCTTCCATTCGGGGGTGTTCCCGCTGGTCCGGCGACTGGGCGAGCTGGGCGCGATCCCCCTGGTGCACGACCCGCTCTATTCCGACAGCGAGCTGCGGGCGCTCGGGTTCGAGCCCTATCACTACGGCGATCCCTGCGAGGCGGCGATCGTGCAGGCCGATCACGAGGAGTACGCGGACCTGCGCGCGGCGCAGCTCCCCGGAGTCCGGGCGATTGTCGACGGACGCGGTGTGACCCACGCCATCGATTGGCAGGATGTTGACCACACGGTGCTGGGCCGGCCTTCCGGTGCGGCGGCTCAACGAGGAGGAACCGAGTCATGACGATGATCACCGACAGCTCGAAACGGGTCATTCCGTTTCGACCCAATGACGCGAAAGCCGTGGGTGAGGAATGTTTCTATATCGACGAAATCACCTGGCTGAACGGCTGGAATATCGAGCTGGGCGCGCGGGTGAAGTTCAACACCGGGTGCTGGATCAATGGTTATGGCGGGCTGGTGTTCGAGGATGACGCCAATATCGGCCCCCACACCATGATCCACACGGCCAACCACATCACCAGCGACCCGAACCGTCCGATCGTCGAGCAGGGCTGGGAATCCCGGCCCGTGCGCATCGGCAAGGACGCCTGGATCGGCATGAGCTGCGTCATCCTCCCCGGCGTCACCATCGGGGAGGGCGCCATCGTCGGGGCGGGATCGGTGGTCGCGAAGGACGTGCCGGCGTACGCCGTCGTCGTCGGCAACCCGGCCAAGGTCATCAAATATCGCTTCCCGGACGACCGGGCACCGCAGGCCGACCAGCCCGAGGCCGACGCAGAGCTCGCTCCCGCAACCCCCGATCTGGAGATCGCCGAATGACGCGGGTTCTGTTCGTGCAACGTCAGCCGTGCATCAAGACGCTGAAGTACGCCGTCGGTCTGCGACAGGCGATCCCCGATCTCGTGCTCGGGTTTGCCTATCAGGGCATGACGCTGGGTGAGCTCTATGGCAACGGCGACGAGTTGTTCGATGGCTGGTTCAAGCTGCCCGTCGAACCGGAGGCCCGGCTGGCCGAGATCATCGACGAGTTCCGGCCCGACCTGCTCCACAACCACAATCTCCCCGATGTGCTCACCGTGGCGTGCCAGGACGTCGCCGGGGGCCGGATTCCGATCATCCACGATGTGCATGATTTCCAGTCGCTGCGGAAGACGCCCTATGAGGATGGCTTCCCGGATCCGCCCGATCCGATCGCGGCCGAGAAGGCGGCCGTGGAGCTGAGCGATGCGCTGGTGACCGTGTCGGATCGGCTGATGACCGAGATCCGGGCGCGCTATGACGTCCCCGCGATCAACACGGTGTTCCCGAACTATGCGCTCGCCCGCGACCTGCCCGCGCTCGAGGATCTCCCCGAGCCGATGACCAAGGGCGAGCGGCCGCTCCGGGTGGTCTATCAGGGCACGCTGTCGGTCGCGCACGGCCACTACGACCTGCGGGAGATCTTCGCGGCCATTGCGGGGTCGGGCGCGGAACTGCACGTGTTTCCGGGCCGGGCGCCGATGCCGGAATATGTCGAGCTGGCCGAGGCCTTTCCGTCGTTGACGCTTCACCGGACGCTGCCGTCGACGCAGCTCCTGGCGACGCTGCCGCAGTTCGATGTCGGGTGGGCCGGGTTCAACGACCGGCTCAACGACGCTCACCTGGCGACCGTGCTGCCCAACAAGGCTTTCGAATATGTCGGGTGCGGGTTGCCGATCCTGACGATGGAACACGATGCGCTCGCCCGGTGGGTGCGCGCCGATGGTGTCGGGGTCGTGGTCGGCTCGCTGGAGGAACTGCCGGGCGTACTCGCGGAGACCGACTTCGCGCCCCTGGCGCGGCGGGCCCGGGAGGTGCGTGACCACGTGACGATCGAGGGTGCGGTCGGGACCGTGGTCGACAACATCTATCGCCCCCTGCTCGCGGCGAGGGTCACGGGCTGAACGCCACCGGGGAAGGTCAGAGCGCCGCGCACTGACCTTCCTTGTTGCCCTCCACCCGGTTGCCGCCACCGGTGGGGGCTGCGGCGTTGGCCTCACACTGCAGGTTGCCGTCGATGGTGTTGTCGCGGAACTCCTGGGCCCCGCGGTTCTGCTCGGCTTGCAGGTCCCCGTCGATGCGTACGCCGGTCACGCCGGCCGTGTCGCCGTCCTTCAGCTGGATGTTGCCGTCCACCTCACCGCCGCGAACGGTCACGCTCGCGTGGCGCTCACCCTGCACATCACCGTCGATCATCGAATCGGTGATGGTCACGCTGGCACCGTCGCCGACCTTCACATTCCCGTCGATGTCGGCACGCGTGATCGTGCAGGTCTGGCTCGCGGCGACGATCACATCCCGGTCGATCGCACCCGTGAGTTCGCCCGAACAGTTGCCGGGGTCGGCGGCACCGGCAGCGGGGGCCGGAGTGGAGCCGGTGGGTTCCGCGCCGGCCGGGGGCGCAGGGGTCGCCGGGGCCTCCTCGGGGGTGGTCGAGGCCAGGGTCACCGGGGCGACCGACGGAGCCGGGGCATAGGACTCGGAAGAACACCCGGCAAGTGCCAGCGTCAGGACGATCGGAGCGCCGAGGGCGAGCAGGGGGCGAGTGAGCATGGGTCCTCCGGTTCGAATGGTTCGTCTGTCCACCATGGCAAGCAGCTCCAAGCGGGTCCAATCCGCCCGGCGTGGATGACGGAGGCTTCATCCTCGCCTCATCCTCGGCTCACCAGGGGGTGGCGTACTCGAGGGAACATCGACCATGCTGGACCCGATGACCGAACCAATTCTGCGCCCGCTGGCGGTGTTCGACCTGGATGGGACACTGACGGATACGCGCCACCGGCAGCGCTTCGTCGAGACAAAGCCGAAGCAGTGGGATCGCTTCTTCGCCGGCGCGGCGGACGACGGCGTTCATGCCGAAGGTCGGGCCGCGCTCGAGGCTGCTGTCGAGGCCGGCTGCGAGATCGTCTATCTGACGGGCCGTCCCCAACGGCTCCGGCGGGCCACCGAGCAGTGGCTCCGTGATCATGGGTTTCCCGAGGCCACCCTGATCGTGCGGCGAGACGGGGACCGGCGGTCGGCCGTGGTCTTCAAGATCCGGGAGTTGGCCAAACTGGCAGAGGGCCGCCAGGTTGCGGTGTTCGTCGACGACGATCCGGACGTCATCGCAGCCGTTCGCGGCCGCAGCGATCTGGTCGCCGAGGCGGTCCTGGCCGACTGGCAGCCGCGGGTGGTCTCGACGCCCCAGGAACAAGATCAACTTCCTGGGGTGAACTGACCGGGCACCCATACACTCGGGTTCTCCTGCCCCTCGATCGCGAGACGGGTGAACCCCTCGGCACTTGTTGCTCCTGATCGGCTCCCGTGGTGCCTTCATCTCCCGTAACTCTCTTCGACTCCCGTAGGTCTCTCCAGCTCGCGTTGGCGTCTTGAGCTTGCGCCCCCAGTTACGGACGCTATGGATGTGCGTCCGCTGCGGAAGGGCTACGGGCGACACCCCGGGCGGACGGCGGTGATGCGCCCGATGGCACGAGTTCGGTTGAGCCACGCGGGTGTCGGAGATGACGTTGTGCCATATGGCACGGTGCGATCCATTGGTCAGCGTGTCGCGGCATACCCAAACCGGCGTACGCGTCCTCCCCCCGCGGTGCTTCCGGAGCGGCAGCAGTTGCACAGGGCGCCGGCTCCGCAATCAACAGACCCGATCATGCCGTTTCACAACAGACACCAGCCGACGGTCAGGAGCGCCGCTCGATCGGGTGGCCGGTTTCCTGCCAGGCGGAGAACCCACCCTCCAGATGGGCCACATCCTCGCGCCCCATTTCCTGCAGGGCCCGTGCCGCCAGCGCCGAGCGCCAGGCCGAGCCGCAATAGAGGATCAACCGGCGGCCGTCGTCCAGCGCCGGCTTGTAGTACGGGCTCTCCGGATCCACCCAGAATTCCAGCATCCCGCGCGGGGCGCGAAAGGCCCCCGGGATCTGGCCCGCGCGCTCGAGTTCTCGCGGGTCGCGGATATCGACGAAGAGTACGCCCGGGTCGCCGAGCAGCTCGGCTCCCCGCGCAAGTGGGATCGTCTCGACCTGTGCATTCGCCTCGGCGACGAGGGCCTGCGCATTCTTGGGCAGCGGTGTTCCGGGTTCGCGGGTCATGGCGCCTCCTTGCGCCACCCTAAACCGCGGCCGTCAGAGAGGTCCGGAGAAACAGAGAACCTTTGCGGACCCGACCCTCACCCTCTCCCCCCGAACCGACGGGAAGGCTGCAACGCAAGGTCGCCACCGCACCCGTCACGGCGAGGATGAGGGCCGTGTGGCGGATGACTCATGTGGTCAGCGCCCGGTCCTGCCATACATGACCGGAGTGTATGACCTCGGGAGCGTCCTCGTCTGTCCACTTTTCGGGGGACAGGCCGAGCGTCAACGCGGCTGTGGCGAACGGGTGCTGGACGGAGTGCGCCGATCGTTGCGGTCATTGGCGTTCGTCTCCGGGACGGCGTCGCGGCTCGGGGCGTTCACGCGGGTGAACCCGGTTCTGGGTCGACCCTGAAGAGCCACCGTCATCGCGGGACGATAGATGTCCTGGCCGACGTCACCGGAGCCGGAACCCTCCATGTAATAACGCGAATAGGGCAACCGGACGCCCTTGAGGGTGGGTCGACTGCGGCGCCACTGGCTCGACTTCCAGTAGGGGTGGGTCTTGTCGATCGCGATCATGCTGGCCGTGGCGACCGTGGGGGTGTAGCCCATGAACCAGACGGCCTGGTTGGCGTCGATGGTGCCGGTCTTGCCGGCCTGGGGATAGCCGCCCGGGACGACGGCCCTTGTGCCCGTGCCGGACATCACGTTCTGGAGCAGGGCGTTCATCTGGTCGGCCACGCCGGGTTCCATGACCTGCTTGCAGTTGGCGTTGGGCACCTCGCGCTCCTGACCGTCCGGGCCCGTGATGCGCTCGAGGATGATCGGATCGCAGTGCTTGCCGCGCGCGGCGAACGTGGCGTACGCCTCCGCCATCGACAGGGGGGTCACCTCGGCCGCACCCAGGGTGAACGAGGGGAACCACGAATAGTCGGTGAGTTCGCCCGGGGCGGCCAGCTCGACGCCGAGCTTCTCGGTCATGCGGGTCGTCTCGCAGATGCCGGCGTCACGCTCGAGCTGGATGAAATAGGTGTTCACCGAGAACGCCATGGCCCGCATCATGTTCATCTGCCCGTTGGTGCCGGTGGAGTTGGCCACCGGATAGTCGCCCGAGCGGAACGGGCCGGCGCAGGACCGGAAGGTCTGGTTCTTGAAGTTCATGCGCTCCTGGGCGTCATAGACCTTGCCCAGGCCGATGCCCTTCTCCAGCGCCGCTGCGGCGGTGAACGCCTTGAACGTCGAGCCGGCCTGATAACCCTCGGCGCCGCCCATATCGACCTTCGAAGTGGGACCGCCCACGGCGTAGTTGTAATAGGTCTCGCCCGCGGCAAGATTGTTGCCCATGGTCGGGCGGCTCTGGGCCATCGCCAGGATGAGGCCGGTGCCCGGCTCGATCATCGTGACCACGGAGATCACCGGATCGCGTGGGTCGAGACGGTTGTCGATCGCGTTCTGGGCGGCGTCCTGCGTGCGGGCGTCGATCTTGGTGTCGATCACGAAACCGCCGCGCTTGAGGTTGGTGAATCGCTCTGCGGGTGTGTTGCCCATCGACGGCATCCGCTCGACCGTGCGCCTCACATAGTCACAGAGGAACGGATAGCGCGTGCCGACACACCCGTTGGGGAAATTCCGCACCCGCGCCTGATCCCAGCCATAGCCCTTGGCGTTGTCGATCGCTTCCTGGTTGGCGAGCTTGAGCTCGAACATGCGGTTGAGCACGACGTTGCGACGCTCGAGGGCGATCGTGGGATAACGAAAGGGGTTGGTGGCGACGGGGTTCTGCACCAGGCCGGCGAGCATCGCCGACTGCTGCAGGTCGAGGTCCTTGGCCGAGACGTTGAAGAAGTGCTGCGCTGCGGCCTCGACGCCATAGGCACCGTCGCCGTAGTAGGCGATGTTGAGGTAGCGCTCCAGGATCTCGCTCTTGGACAGCTGCTTCTCGACGGCCACGGCGTACCGCAGCTCCTGCACCTTGCGCGCGATCGAGCGCTCCTGGGCCCGGCGTACGCCCTCGCGGTCGTCCTTGGCAGCGGCGTCGGAGACGAGGACCATCTTCACGTACTGCTGCGTGATGGACGAGCCGCCCTGCGTGCCCGACGTATCCGAAACGTTGCGGACCAGCGCCCGCAGCGTGGCCCGCACATCGAGCGCGCCGTGCTCATAGAACCGGTGGTCCTCGATCGCGAGCTGGGCGCGCTGCATGACCGGGCTGATCTCGTCCAGGGGCTTGTAGACGCGGTTCTCGTCATAGAAGTACGCCAGCGTCTCGCCGTTGGCGAGCTTGACCTCCGAGCGCTGACTCTGGGGTGGCGTCAGGAACTCCAGGGGGATGTTCTCCGCGGCGCGCGCGCCCGCCGACACCACTGCACCCGTTGCCGCCACCGCCGGCAGGAGCAGACCCGCGACGAGAATCCCGGCCAGCACGCAGACCACCAGGAACATCATCGCGCGGTAGACCTGGGCGCCCGTGCGCCGGATCATCTTCGCCACGCGCCCAAGACTATGTGGCTCCCCCAATCATGAGGGCACGCGCGGTGGCGGAGTTTTGCTCATCGTGAGCAAATCGTTCTCGCATCCCGAACGGCATAGGCCGCGATTATCGCACTATTGAAAAACGTGATAGACATTACCACGCCCTGACCCCTAGGAGTCATCCATGTCCCGTGCCCTGCGGCTCGCCCTCGCGTTGATTGTCTGCATCGCGATGAGTGCCTGCGTCCCGGGCGGCGGCTCGAGCGATGTTGTCCGCAGCCAGGCGGATCCGCAGGGCGTGCCCGTGCACACGACGCTGAGTCTTTATGCGTACGGGGTGCCGAAGGTGGCCTATGACGTGCTCGTGCCGGCGTACCAGAGGACCGAGGCGGGGCGGGGCGTCGAGATCCAGCAGTCCTATGGTGCCTCGGGCGACCAGTCGCGCAAGGTGGCCTCGGGTGCGCAGGCCGACATCGTGAACTTCTCGGTGACGCCCGACATCACCCGCCTGGTCGACGCCGGGCTCGTCGACCCGAACTGGGAATCGGGCCCTCACAAGGGCGTTCCCTTCGGCTCGGTCGTGACGCTCGTGGTCCGCGAGGGGAATCCCAAGAACATCCGCGACTGGGATGACCTGCTGCGCCCGGATGTCGAGGTCGTCACCCCCAACCCGTTCTCGTCGGGCTCGGCGAAGTGGAATCTCCTGGCGCCCTACGCCGCCAAGTCCGAGGGTGGCAAGAATCCCCAGGCGGGTCTCGACTATGTGCGGAAGCTGGTGCACGAGCATGTGAAGCTGCAGCCCAAGTCGGGTAGGGAAGCGACTGAGGCGTTCCTGCAGGGGAGCGGCGACGTCCTGCTCAGCTATGAGAACGAGGCCCTGTTCATCGAGCGCAAGGGTGACCCGGTCGAGCATGTGACCCCCGGCGTGACCTTCCGCATCGACAACCCCGCCGCCGTGGTCTCGACCTCGCCCAACAAGGAGAAGGCGCAGCAGTTCCTCGACTTCGTGCATTCCAACGAGGGCCAGCAGATCCTCGCCCAGGCGGGCTTCCGGCCGGCTGATCCGGAGGTTGCGGCCATCTATTCCTCCGACTTCCCCACCCCCGAGAAGCTGTGGACCATCGACGACCTGGGTGGCTGGAAGACCGTCGACAACGACCTGTTCAAGCAGGGCAGCGGCACCATCGCCACGATCTATGAAAGTGCAGGCAGGTGACAACAACTTCTTCACGGCAAACGGCCGAGGAAGCAACGGATCCCGCGGTCGGGTCACCGGTCCCCGTGTCCGGGTCGGCGTCCGGGAGCTCTCCCGGGCGTACGCCGGCCCGCGCGCGGGGCCGGGCCGGACGGTCGCTGACGGTCGGGGTGGTGACGCTCTGGTTGAGCATCATCGTCCTGCTCCCCCTCGCAGCCATTTCGGTGGCCTCGCTGGAAGGCGGCCTCGGCGCGTTCTGGGCGGCGGTCACCGAACCGGCCGCTGTCGGGACGCTGGTCGTGACGACGGGCATCTCGTTCGTGGTGGCCCTGGTCAATGCCGTGATGGGCACCGTCATCGCGTGGGTTCTGGTGCGCGATGACTTTCCCGGGAAGAAGATCGTCGATGCGCTGATCGACCTGCCGTTCGCGCTGCCGACCATCGTGGCCTCGATCGTGCTGCTGTCGCTCTATGGGCCCAACTCGCCGGTCGGGATTCATCTCAACGCCACCAAGGTGGGCGTGGGGATCGCGTTGGCGTTCGTCACCCTGCCGTTCGTGGTGCGGGCGGTCCAGCCCGTGTTGATCGAGGTCGACCGGGAGGCCGAGCAGGCGGCGGCGTCCCTGGGCGCGGGCAGTTGGACCATCTTCCGGCGCATCGTCCTGCCGGCCCTCGCCCCGGCGATCCTGTCGGGCACGGGCCTGGCGTTCGCGCGGGCGATCGGGGAATACGGCTCGGTGGTGTTGATCGGTGGCAACATCCCGCGTGAGACGCAGGTGGCGTCGCAATACATCCAGCAGCAGATCGAGATCGACCGCCCGTTGAACGCGGCGGCCGTGTCGGTGGTGCTGCTGCTGATCTCGTTCGCGGTGCTCGTGGTGCTGCGGGTGGTCGCTGCCCGCACGCAGCGTCATGAGGAGGCGTCCGAATGATCCTCACGCGACGGGCCAGGCTGAGCCTTCGGGCGCTCGCGCTGGCGTACCTTCTGGTGCTGGTCGCCGTTCCCGTGGCCTTCATCCTCTATCGGGCGCTCGAGCCCGGGCTGGTGGCGTTCTGGGAGTCGATCACCACTCCGGCAGCGATCGCCGCGCTGAACCTTTCGCTGCGGATCGTGGCGATCGTCGTGCCGCTGAATGTGGTTTTCGGGGTGGTCACCGCGCTGTTGCTGGCGAGGGGACGCTTCCCCGGCCAGAAGGCGCTGCAGGCGATCGTCGACCTGCCGTTCTCGGTGTCGCCCGTCGTCGTGGGTGTGGCGCTGATCATGTTGTGGGGTGCCGGCGGCTGGTTCGGTGGTGTCGAGCAGGCCGGGTTCAAGGTGATCTTCGCGCTGCCCGGCATGGTGCTGGCGACGATCTTCGTGACTCTGCCGTTCGTGGTACGCGAGGTGGAGCCGGTCCTCCGCGAGATCGGCACCGACCAGGAACAGGCCGCCGCGACCCTTGGGGCGAACGGCTGGCAGACGTTCTGGCGCATCACCCTGCCGGCGATCCGGTGGGGCCTGACCTATGGCGTGATCCTCACCATCGCCCGCTCGCTGGGTGAGTTCGGCGCGGTGATCATGGTGTCGTCGGGCTTCCCCGGGGTGTCGCAGACGCTGACCCTGCTCGTCCACGGCCGCTATATCGATGACCACAACACCTATGGGGCGTACGCCGCCGCGACGCTGCTCATGGTTCTCGCCGTGATCGCCCTGCTCCTGATGACCCTGCTCGACCGCCTCCGGAGGAAAGCATGATTCGCGTCACCGATGCGCAGAAGAACTACGGCGATTTCGCCGCCCTCGATGATGTGTCGATCGAGATCCCGTCGGGATCGTTGACCGCCCTGCTGGGACCGTCGGGATCGGGGAAGTCGACATTGCTGCGGTCCATAGCCGGCCTGGAGACTCTGGATCAGGGCGTCGTCGAGATCGAGGGACGCGACGTCACCAACGTGCCGCCGCAGCGGCGCGGCATCGGGTTCGTGTTTCAGCACTATGCCGCGTTCAAGCACATGACGGTGCGCGACAACGTGGCGTTCGGCCTGACGATCCGCAAGCGGCCCAGGGCCGAGATCGATCGCAAGGTCGACGACCTGTTGGAGATCGTCGGGCTGGGTGGATTCCACAAGCGGTTCCCGTCGCAGCTGTCGGGTGGGCAGCGGCAGCGGATGGCCCTGGCCCGGGCGCTGGCCGTGGATCCCGAGGTGCTGCTGCTGGACGAGCCGTTCGGTGCTCTGGACGCGAAGGTGCGAACGGATCTGCGGACCTGGCTGCGGCGGCTGCATGACGAGGTGCATGTGACGACCGTGCTCGTGACGCACGACCAGACCGAGGCCTTGGATGTCGCGGATCGGATCGCGGTGATGAACAAGGGGCAGATCGAGCAGGTCGGCACGCCGGTCGAGCTCTATGAGCGCCCGGCCAACGACTTCGTAATGTCGTTCCTGGGGGAGGTGGCCGATCTGGGAGGGCGTTTGATCCGGCCCCACGACATCACGCTGGAGCGCGATCGGTCGCGGGCCGAGGCCCTGCGCGCGTCGGACTCGCCGCCCGTGATCGGCGCGACCATTCGACGCGTCGTGCCGTTGGGGTTCGAGGTGCGCGTGGATCTGGCCGGTGATGGGGAGGCCGGCGACTTCTCCGCGCAGCTCACCCGGGCCGAGACCGCGGGCCTGAAGTTGCAGCCGGGGGAGAAGGTTTTCGCCGTGGTGGCGCAGCAGGTCTCGGTCCTGGAGACCGATCCGGCCCTGGCGATCTGAGGCGGCCCGGGGATGGCCGGCGGACTCATTCGTCCGTCGGCGGATCTTCCAGGAGCTTGCGCAGGAGCGTGGTCAGCTGGTCACGCTCGGCGTCGGTGAGGCGTTGGGTGATGCCGGGGGAGTCCTGGAGATGGACGCCGAGCGCATCGACGGCATCCCGGCCGTCCGGAGTGAGCTCGAGACGCTTGACCCGTCGATCCGTGGGATCGGCGACACGTTCGAGGAATCCCTGAGCCGTCAGTCGGTCGGCAATACCGGTGATGTTGGACGCGTCGCAGCGCAGGAACTCGGCCATCTCGCGCATCGTCCGCGGGCTGTCGCCGAGGATGAACATCGCCCGCGCCTGCTGCGACGTGAGCCCTCGCTCGGCCACGGCTTCGGCGAACGTGGATTTCGTCAGCTCGGCGGCTGCCAGAAGCAGGCGCGAGAGCGGCCATTCGGCAGCGATGTTGCTGGGCATGAACGAATATTACACCTCATAAATGGTTGACATCATCAAGGGTCTGCCTAAATCTATAGATAGTTAGTTACATCAACTATCTATGGAGGAAACAATGTCAACCCCGATCAGCACCCAGCCGGCTACCCCCGCCACCATCACCAGCACGCCCCGCGCTGTCCCCGGCCTCACGCTCATCGCCGGGGGGTCGGTGGTCCTGAACCTCATCGCGTACGCCCTCGGCCGCCTCGCCGGGGCGGATCTGCAGGTCGTCCGGCCGGACGGCGCATCGTTCGCGGTCAACGTTCCGGCGATCCTCGCCATGACCCTCATCCCGTTGGTGATCGGCAGCATTTTCGTGCTGCTGGCTCGGCGGTTCTGGGGGCCGGGCGTACGCGTGCTCCGTTGGCTCGGACTCGCTCTGCGTTTGCTCACCCTCCCGATGCCGCTGTTCAGCAACGCCACCCCCGCCACGGCCGCAACGCTCGCATCGATGCACGTCATCGTCGGAGTGGTGTGGTTCGCGCTCCTCGGGCGCCTGCGCCGGGCGGCCTGATGGTCAGACCGTCTCGACCGCAAGCAGTTCGTTCCCCCGCCCGCGCAACAGGGGCAGGGTCAGGATCGCCGCGGCCAGGCATCCGGCCGCGGCGATCGCGAAGATCAGCATCAGGCCGCCGAAGCTGGCGGTCACCACGCCACCGATGACGACAGCGGTGGAGGTGGTCACTGCCGCGAGAATGGCCGACGAGGTCGAGCTGCCGACGGATCGCAGGAGCGTATTCAACCCATTGGCGGACGCGGTCTCGGTCATGGGCACGGCCGCCATCACCAGCGTCGGCATCGCTGCGAACGCCATCGACGTGGTCATCGCGACGAGGACCGAGCCGAGCACGATGAGCCAGAGGTCCTCGCTCAGGAACACCCGCCCCAGATAGCTGACCGCCATCCCCAACGCGCCGATCAGCAGCGTCACCTGGGCACCGAAGACGCGGATCACTGCGGCCGAGACCGGCGCCATCACCCCGAACAGCAGCGAGGAGGGGACCATCCACAGGCCGGTCTCCAACACGGAGAGGCCGAGCCCGTATCCCGTCTCCGTCGGCAACTGCAGCAGATACGTCGTCACCAGCATGTTCGCGAACATGCCGAATCCGATCAGGACGGCGACGAGATTCACCAGCAGGACCGCGGGCCGGGTGGAGACGCGCAGGTTGACGAGGGGCTGGCGTACGCGCAGCTCCAGCGGCACACTCACCGCCGCCAGAACGACAGCGCCGATGCCGAGCCCGAGCGTCAGCGTGGACGTCCAACCCCACTGGCCGCCCTTCGACAGCACCAGCATGATGGCGGTCAACATCCCCGAAATGACCACCGCCCCCACGAGGTCGAACGAGCCACCCGAGCGGATCGTCGACTCGGTGAGGACGAGGGCCATGGCGACCATGACGAGTACGCCCAGCGCGGCGGTCACCCAGAAAATGGCATGCCAGTCCAGGAACTCGACCAACGCCCCGGCCAGTGGGAGCCCGACGCCAGCACCGACCGCCATCGAGGCGCTCATCATGGCCACCCCGAGCGGGACCTTTTCCACCGGCAGGAGGTCACGGATCATGGCGATACCCACCGGAATCAACGACATGCCGACGCCCTGGAACACCCGGGCGATGAGCACCGGGACCAGGGTCTGGCCGAACGATCCGATCGTCGAGCCGACGATCATCACGGTGAGAGCGAAGAGAATCATGCGCTTCTTGCCATACATGTCCGCGGCCCGCGTGATGAGCGGGGTCGACACCGCACCCGCGAGCAAGGTGGCAGTGACAAGCCACGATGCGCTGGCGGCGGTGGTGTCGAGCAGCGCGGGCATCTCCGGGAGCACCGGGATGATCATGGTTTGTTGCATCGCCACGACCGTGCCGCAGAGCGCGAGGGAGTTGGCCACGACCGCGCCCTGGCGATCGCTCACCTTCTCTGTTCGGCGGCGCACGGATCCAGCTTTGCCTACGTCACCCGGGGGCAGGCACGATTGGTCCCACCCGGCGGAACCGGCGTACCCGACGAAAAACGGCCCACGCGACGAATCGCGTGGGCCGCTTTGTGGTTCCGACAGGCTCAGCCAGCGGTTCGGATCAGGATCAGACGACCTTGACCTTCACATACTGACCCGGGGCCGCCTCGAGGACGGGGAAGGTGTCATTGCCCTGGTTCTTCGGGGCGTCGACCTTTTCACCGGCGTACTGCTCCAGCCACTTGTACCACTCCGGCCACCAGGAACCGGGGACGGACTCGGCCTTCTCCAGCCAGGTCTCGGCGTCGGCACCCTGCGTACCCTCACCGGCGAGCCAGTAATTGCGCTTCTTCTTCGCGGGCGGGTTGACGACACCGGCGATGTGACCGGAGGCGCCGAGGACGAACTTGGTGTCGCCACCGAGGAGCTTCGAGCTCTCATAGGCGGATCCCCACAGCACGATGTGGTCTTCCTTGGCCGCGAATACGAACGCGGGGAGGTCGACCTTGCCGAGATCAACCGGCACGCCACCCTGGACGGTGCCGCCCGGGGTCTTGAGGTTGTTCTCGATGTACATGTTCCGCAGATACCAGCAGAACATCGGGCCGGGCAGGTTGGAGCTGTCGGCGTTCCAGAACAGAATGTCGAACGCCGGCGGGGCCTGGCCCTTGAGATAGCCGGTGGAGACGTAGTTCCAGATCAGGTCGTTGGCGCGCAGCGACGAGAAGACGTTGGCGAGCTGCTTGCCCTCGAACACACCGCCCCCACCGATCTGCTGCTCCTGCTGCTTCAGCGAGTCCTCGCTCAGCAGGAGGCCGATCTCACCGGGCTCGGAGAAGTCGAGCAGCGTGGTGAGCAGGGTCAGGCTCTTGGCCGGACGATGGCCACGGGCATGCGCGACGGCCAGGGCGCTCGACAGCAGCGTGCCGCCGATGCAGAAGCCGAGCACCTGGGCCTGGTCGGCACCGGCGATGGCGTTGGAGGCCGCGATGGCCGTGAGGATGCTCTCGATGTAGTCATCCCACGTGCCGTCGGCCTGGCCCTCGTCGACGTTGCGCCACGAGACCAGGAAGACGTTGTGGCCCTCGGCGACCGCGTGGCCGACGAAGGAGTTCTTGTCCTGCAGATCGAGGATGTAGTACTTGTTGATCGCCGGCGGGATGATGACCAGCGGGGTCGAATAGACCTGCTCGGTGGTCGCCGCATAGTGGATCAGTTCGAACAGCTCGGTGCGCAGCACGACCGAACCCTTCGTGGTGCCGACGTTCTTGCCGACCTCGAAGGCCTCCATGTCGGTCTGGGAGATGCGGCCCTGGGCCAGGTCCTCGGCGAAGAGCTTGGCACCGTCGACCAGGCTCGCGCCTCCGGTCTCCATGGCCTTCTCGATCGCCTCGGGGTTGGTGAGCAGCGTGTTGGACGGGCTCGCGGCGTCGGTGATCTGGCGCAGCGCGAACTGCCACTGGGCCTTCTGGCGCTCGTCCATCTGAACCGAGTCGAGGGCCTTGAACATGGCCTCGGTGGTGGCCAGATAGGTGCGAGCCAGCGGCTCGAAGCGCGGATCCTGCCAGGCTTCACCGGCGAAACGCTTGTCGGTGATCGGCTTCGTGAAGGCCTCGGCGCCGGGGATCATCTTCAGCCACGGCGAGAAGAACTCCATCATCGGAGCAGTCATCTGCTGGAACATCTTGAGCTGCGCCTGGGTCATGTCGTTGAACGCCTTGGTCCAGGGCGCCATGGCCTCGGTCAGCGCCTTGGTCGCGCCCGTGGGATCACCCATGGGCAAGAGCACGGCTTTCTGCTGGTTCACCACATCGGTGATCCACTTCGTCGGGTCGGTGGGTGTTGCCATCACAGGGCTCCGTCAGCTCGTCGGAATGCGGACCCCTCATGTTGCCCGTTGAGACCCCGGCGCCGAAAGGCCCTGCCCATCACGTGGCACGAACGGGCTGGGTGTTCATGCGTACGCCGCAGTTCGCGCCCTTTGAAAGCGACTGGGAGAATCAGCGACATGTCTGCTGAAGCGTCCGCTCCGTTGTCCACTGATGTCCTCGTCGTCGGCGCCGGGCCGGCCGGTTCAGCGGCGGCGGCCTGGGCAGCGAAGCACGGATTGTCCGTGGTCCTGGCCGATGCGGCGGTCTTTCCGCGCGACAAGACCTGCGGCGACGGGCTCACCCCGCGGGCCATTTCTGAGCTCATGAAGCTCGGGCTCGAGGACTGGCTGCGCGCCCACACCGTCAACCAGGGCCTGCGCGCCCACGGCTTCGGCCAGACCCTGCATCTGCGTTGGCCGGGTGGGCATCTCCCCGATTGGGGCTCTGCGGTCGCGCGCACCGAGCTGGATGATCACCTGCGGACGCTCGCGCTCGACGCGGGGGCGGTCGGCGTGGAGGGTGCGCGTGCGATTGACGTGCGCTGGAACGGTGACCGCGTCGCGGCTGTGATCTTCCGCGGGGACGAAGGCGAATTCGAGATCGAATGCAAGCGGTTGGTGGTCGCCGACGGCGTCCGCTCCCCGCTCGGCAAGGTGCTCGGGCGGGAGTGGCATCGCGACACCGTGTATGCCGTCGCAGGCCGTTCCTATGTCGACTCCGGCATGAGCAACGACCCCTGGATCTCGTCCCACCTCGAACTCCGGGGCGAGCAGGGCGAGATCCTGTCCGGCTATGGCTGGGTATTCCCGCTCGGCAACGGGACGGTGAACCTCGGTGCGGGATCGCTCGCGACCGCCAAGCGCCCGGCCGATGTCGCGATCAAGCCGCTCATGCAGGCGTACGCGAACCGCATCCGCGAGGACTTCCAGCTCTCCGGCGAGCTCCGCATGCCGACCTCGGCGCTGCTTCCGATGGGCGGCGCGGTGTCGAACGTGTCCGGGCCAAACTGGGCGCTCATCGGTGACGCGGCCGCGCTGGTCAACCCGCTCAACGGTGAGGGCATCGACTATGGCCTCGAGTCCGGGCGCATGGTGGCCGACCTGCTGGTCGAACGCTCCGAGCGGGCCGACCTCACGCAGGCGTGGCGGGACGTGCTGGTGCGTGAATACGGCGAGGCATTCTCCATCGCCCGGCGGCTGTCCGGGCTGATCACCGTGCCGCGTGTGCTGCCCACCGGTGGCCCCATCGGCATGCGCTCGACCTGGCTCATGACCCTGGCCCTGCGCTGGATGGGCAATCTCGTCACCGAAGAGGACCGCGACGGTGCCGCCCGCATCTGGCGCTGGGCCGGTCGCCGGTCGGCGAAGGTCGACTCCAGGCCGCCGTTCAGCTGAACATTCCGCCCCGACATGAGCACGGCTGTACGCTGCCGCTGTGCCGGTCTCGATGCAGCGACAGCCACGCGTGGACGAGCTGGTCGCCCGCGTTCAGGCAGGCCTGCCCGACCTCCTCGAGCGATTGATGGATCGCATCGAGGCCGAGATCCCTTTCTATGCGGCTGGCGGCGCGGGACCTCGCGATGACGTGAAACGCCAGGTCCGATCCAATGTGGAGTTCGTGTTGGCCGGGCTCGTCGGGCGGGACACGGATGCCAGGGGCGCGACGGACACGGGGCGCCTCCGCGCGAGGCAGCGCGTACCCCTGCCGGACCTGCTGAGTGCCTATCGGCTCCTCTTCTCGGAAGTATGGGCCGCCTTCCTGGCCGAGGCCGGGCGATCGGGCACCGAGTCGGAGGTGCTCGTCGAGATCGCCACGACCATCTTCGAGTTGCAGAACGCCCACAACGCCCGCGTGATCATCGCCTTCCGCGATGAGTCCGACCATCTGGCCCGCACGGAGGAGCGGGAGCGCACCGTGCTGATCGATGCCCTGCTCGGTGACACCCTTCCCCGCGGTCGCCTGGTGGAGATCGCACGGACGCTGGGGCTCTCGCTCACGGGGAAGTTCCTCGTCATCGTCACGCCGGCCGAAATCGGCAAGGACCCGATGCCCGGCATCCGCGCCTATCTGTCCGCCGCTGACGTCGTTTCCGTGTGGTCCCTTCGATCGGAACATCTGGTCGGGGTCCTCGAACTCCCCGAGCGCGGCGATCCCCGGGCGGCTCTCCGTGCCCTGGATGATCGCGCGACGGGGCCGATCGGCGCGAGTCCCGTCTTCTGTGACCTCGGCCGAGCGCCGTGGGCGCTGGGTCTGGCTCGCTTCGCCGTCGACAGCCACGCCGGTGGTTGCCGGGTGGAGCAGTTCCGCGACAGCCCGCTCAATCTCCTGGTGGCAGCCGCCCCCGAGGCGGCGCGGGACAGTGCCCGCTCTGTTCTCGGTGACCTGCTCGACCAGCCCCCCGAGCGCCGCACGAGCATCCTCGAGACGTTCGATGCGTGGGTGGAGGCTGGCGGGAGTACGCAGGAAGCGGCGACCATGCTGCATTGCCACCGCAACACCATCCGTTATCGGCTCGACCGATTGGAAGAGTTGACGGGCCGGTCACTGACCGATCCACGTGATGTGGCCGAACTCGTGGCAGCTGCCCGCGTCTGGATCCAGATGCTGCGGCGCGAAATCGACGAATAACCAGCAGCGTGTTGTGCGGGCGCACAAGAGATGCCGCCGCGCTCTGGCGGACCGCCCATGGGGAAACGTCCTCTCCTGTTCGAAGCTGAATATGCCGACAGTCGTCAACGCAGACGACGGGTGACTTTGGAGGCTTGACGTGACATCAATGGCATTCTCCGGTCGGTGGAAGGGGCGGTCCCTGTGCGACACAACCACCCACTGAAGAACCCGGGCTCCAGCGGAAAGATCGTGACGTCCGACGAGGCCGTGCGTCTCATCAGAGATGGCGACACGGTCGCGACAGCCGGTTTCGTCGGGATCGGTTTCGCCGAGAACATCGCCGTCGCTCTCGAACGCCGATTCCTGGGCGAAACCGGTGACGAAGGCGAATCCACGCCCGGCGGGCACCCCCGCAATCTCACCTTGGTCTATGCGGCCGGTCAGGGCGACGGCAAGGAGAAGGGCCTCAACCACTTCGGCCACGCCGGGCTGATTGCCCGGGTGATCGGGGGCCACTGGGGGCTCGTCCCGGCGATCTCCGAACTCGCCATGAAGAACCAGATCGAGGCCTGGAACCTCCCGCAGGGCGTGATCTGCCACCTCTATCGCGATATCGCCGCAGGCAAGGCCGGCACCCTGACCCGGGTCGGCCTGGACACATTCGTGGACCCGCGCCACGGCGGTGGGCGACTGAACGAGGTGACCACCACCGATCTCGTCAGGGTCATGGAGATCGACGGGGAAGAGCACCTGTTCTACAAGGCGTTCCCCATCAACGTCGGAATCATCCGGGCCACCACGGCCGACCCCGACGGCAACCTCACGATGGAGCGCGAGGCCCTCACGCTGGAGGCCCAGGCCATCGCCATGGCGGCCCGCAACTCCGGCGGCATCGTCATCGCCCAGGTGGAACGCATCGCTGATCGGGGCTCGCTGAACGCCCGGCAGGTCAAGATCCCCGGTGTCATGGTCGACTGCGTCGTCGTGGCGGAGCGGCCCGAATATCACCAGCAGACGTTCGCGGCGGCGTACAACCCGGCGTACGCGAGCGAGATCCGCGTTCCCGCGTCGTCGATCCCGCCGATGCCGCTGGGCGTACGCAAGGTCGCGGCTCGCCGAGCCGCCCAGGAGCTGCGGGCCAACGATGTCGTCAACCTCGGCATCGGGATGCCGGAAGCCGTGGCCAGCGTGGCTGCTGAGGAACGCATCATCGACCTCCTCACGCTGACGGCCGAACCGGGCGTGATCGGTGGCGTGCCGGCCGGTGGGCTGGATTTCGGTGCCGCAACCAATGCCCAGGCGATCATCGACCAGCCGGCCCAGTTCGACTTCTATGACGGCGGCGGGCTCGATATCGCCGTGCTGGGGCTGGCCCAGGTCGACCGCGAGGGCAATGTCAACGTGTCGAAGTTCGGCTCCCGCGTCGCCGGGGCTGGTGGGTTCATCAACATCAGCCAGAACACCGGCACGGTCGTCTTCCTCGGGAGTTTCCTCGCCGGGCGGACGGCGGCCGAGATCCGGGACGGCGAACTCCACCTCGCCGACGAAGGGGGCGCCGCCAAGTTCGTTGACGCGGTCGAGCACCGCACCTTCAGTGGGCGGCAGGCTCTCGCCAACGGCCAGCAGGTGCTCTATGTCACCGAACGCTGCGTGTTCCGGCTCGTCGCGGAGGGCCTCGAGCTGATCGAGATTGCACCGGGAGTGGATCTCGAACGCGACATCCTGGCCCGGATGGCCTTCAGGCCGATCATCAAGGGCGAGCCGACACCGATGGATTCCCGCATCTTCCGCGATGCCCCGATGGATCTGCGCACCGACCTGCTCGCCATCCCGCTGTCGGATCGCCTCCTCCTGGACGCGGATCAGAAGACCTTCTTCGTCGATTTCGAAGGCCTTCAGGTGCGCACCGAGCAGGACATCGAAGAGATCCATCGCGCTGTGGTCGACAAGCTGGCTCCGCTGGGCGAGCGCGTACCCGCCATCGTCAACTATGACCAGTTCTCCATCCTGCCCGAGCTGGTCGACCCCTATGTGGCGATGGTCCAGGACCTGATGGATACGCATTACACGAACGTGACGCGGTACACGTCGAACGCCTTCCTGCGCGCCCAGCTCGGCTCGGCCATGCGGCGTGGGGAAGTCCTCCCGAATCTGTTCGAGAGCCGCCAGCAGGCGGAGGCCGAACTCACCACCACCCTGACCGGACCGGTACGCCGGATCCGCGGCTGAGGAGCGAATCATGGACTTTGTCATCGTCCTGGCCGCGCTGGCCTTCCTGATCTTCGTGGCCTATCGCGGCTACAGCGTCATCCTGTTTGCGCCGATCGCGGCCATGGGAGCGGTGTTGCTGACCAACCCGGACATGGTGGCCCCTGTCTTCAGCGGCCTCTTCATGGACAAGATGGTCGGCTTCATCAAGAACTATTTCCCGGTCTTCATGTTGGGCGCGATCTTCGGCAAGACCATCGAAATGTCGGGGTTCGCCAAGGCGATCGTGACGTCGGTGATCAAGTTCGTCGGCGAGAAGCGCGCGATCCTGTCGATCGTCCTGGTGTGCTCGATCCTGACCTATGGCGGCGTTTCGCTGTTCGTGGTTGTGTTCGCCGTCTATCCCTTCGCGGCCGAGATGTTCCGCCAGAGCAACATCCCGAAACGACTGATTCCCGGCACTATCGCCCTGGGCGCATTCACCTTCACGATGGACGCCCTGCCCGGTACGCCGCAGATCCAGAACATCATCCCGACGACGTTCTTCGAGACCGACGCCTATGCCGCCCCCATTCTCGGCATCATCGGCGCGCTGTTCGTGCTGACGCTCGGCATGGTCTATCTGGAATGGCGCCGACGGGCTGCAGCGGCCAAGGATGAAGGTTATGGCGAGGGTCATACGAATGAGCCCAAGGTCTATGTCGAGGGCGAGAAGCTGCCACACGGCCTGATCGCGATCCTCCCGCTCGTGGTCGTGGGCGTGATGAACAAGGTGCTCAGTGTCTGGATTCCCCGTTGGTATGGTCCGGAGACCTCATTCGATCCCGCCGTCATCGGCAGCGACCCGCCGGTTGTTCAGGAAACCGCCAAACTCGCGGCGATCTGGGCGGTTGAGGGGGCGCTGATCCTCGGCATCCTGACGGTGTTCATCTTCGCCTGGAAGCCCGTGATCAAGAACTTCGCCGAAGGCTCCAAGAGCGCGATTGCGGGAGCCATGTTGGCGGCCACCAACACGGCGTCCGAATATGGTTTCGGCGCGGTCATCGCGTCCCTGCCCGGCTTCCTGGTCGTGTCCAAGGCTCTGGGTTCGATCCCGAACCCGCTGGTCAACGAAGCCGTCACCGTGACCTCCCTGGCCGGCATCACCGGCTCCGCCTCCGGCGGCCTCAGTATTGCCCTGGCCGCCATGTCGGAAACGTTCATCGCTGCGGCCAATCAGGCCGGCATCCCGCTGGAGGTCTTCCACCGGGTCGCCTCCATGGCCTCCGGCGGCATGGACACGCTGCCCCACAACGGCGCTGTGATCACCCTGCTGGCGGTCACTGGTCTGACCCACAAGGTGGCCTACAAGGACATCTTCGTCATGACGATCATCAAGACCGTCGCGGTCTTCGTCGTCATCGCGTTCTATTCGATCACCGGTCTCTACTGATCAACCTTGGATCCGCGCTCGGCCGATTCGTTCCGGACGGCCGGGCGCGGATTCGTCGCGTCAGGAGTCGAGTTCGAGCTCGTCGGCGATGTGCCTGGCGATCTCCAGTGCGGCGGTCGCGGCGGGCGAGGGGGCGTTGAGGACGTGCAGCTGGCGCGGCCCATGGGCGAACAGGAAGTCCTGGACCAGCGTGCCGTCGGCGCGCAGCGCCTGAGCACGTACGCCGGCCGGCGAGGGCACCAGCGCATCGTCGCTCAGCGTCGGCACCAGCTCGCGCAGTGAGGCCAGGAACTTCCTGGGCGATCGCGACCGGGCAGCCTCGCCGAGACCGGTACGCCAATACTTCGCCCCCAACCGCCACAGCCCCGGCCAGGTCGCCGAGCCGATGAGGTCCTTCACGTTGACCTGTCGCCGGTCATAGCCCTCGCGCGCCAGCGCCAGCACCGCATTCGGCCCCGCATGCACCGACCCGTCGACCATGCGCGTGAGGTGCACGCCGAGGAACGGCAGCGTCGGATCGGGCACGGGATAGATCAACCCCCGGACGAGGTGCGTCTGGTGGTGGGCGAGCTCGAAATACTCCCCACGGAACGGCACGATGCGCACTTTCGGGTCGACCCCGCCCATCCGGGCGATGCGGTCGGCGAACAGGCCGGTGCAGTTGACGAACCGGTGGGCCGGCAGGAAACCGTCGGTCGTCGACACCCGCAGTCCGTCGGCCAGGGCCTTCAGCCCGGTGACCTCGACGCCGAGGCGGACCTCCCCGCCCCGGTCCCGGATCTCCGCCACCAGGGCCTCACAGACCCCGCGATAGTCCACGATCCCCGTCGACTCGACGCGCAGCGCCTCGACACATGACACCTCCGGCTCGAACGCTTTCGCCTCGGCGCGCGTCACCAGTCGACACGGCACCCCGTTGGCCTGCCCCCGCCGGTGGAGTTCGTGGAGAGCGTCGACCTGGTCGGGACGCGTGGCGACGACGAGCTTGCCGGGGACGTCGACGGGGACGCCGAACGCTCGCGCGAACCGGACCATCGACTCGGCCCCCGCCCGTCCGAGCTTCGCCTTGAGGCTCCCCGGTGCGTAGTAGAGCCCCGAATGGATCACGCCCGAATTGCGGCCGGTCTGGTGGGCCGCGACATGGTCCTCCTTGTCGAGGACGGTGACCCGCGCGCCGCGGCGTACCAACTCATAAGCTGTTGCCAGTCCGACGATTCCAGCTCCGGCGACCACGATGCGGTGTCCCATGGCCCCCATCATCGCCCACACCTCGTGGAGGCCCCGATGATCCCCGACGCCAACCTGGGCTGGTTGTTCACGGAGGTGCCGTTCCCCGGGAGGTACGCCGCAGCGGCGCGAGCGGGGTTCACCGCCGTCGAGTCCCCGTGGCCGCCGCTGTCAGCGCGGGAGGTCGCGGCGCGGGTGGAGGAGCACGGGCTGCGGTCGGTCCTGGTGAACCTGCGCCAGGGCGAACCGGGAACGGAGTTCGCGTTCGGCTGGGCGTGCCACCCCGGCCAGGTCGACACGTTCCGGGAGACGTTCACCGATGCCCTGGAATTCGCCGACGTCACGGGCACACGGTTCCTGCATGTGGTCGGCGGACTCGTGCCCGAGGGGGTGGAGCAGGCGGAGGCGTACGCGGTCTATCACGACAACCTGACCTGGGCCCTGGCTCAGCTGCCCACCGAATCGGACACGGTGCTCGTCGCCGAGGCCATCAACCGGCGCGACAATCCGCGGTTCCTGTTCCGGGATCTCGAGGAAGTGGCCGGGCTCATCCGCGGGATCAACCACTCCCGCGTCCGGGTGCTCTTCGACACCTTCCACGCGGGCGTCGAGGCCCTGATGGAGCACGAGGCGAACGAGCCGAGCGCGCGCAATGCTGCCGGACTGCGCGTTGACGTCGCCTCCCGCTATGCCTCCGTGGTCGACGTCGTCGGGCACGTCCAGCTCGGGGATGCGCCCGGCCGGACCGACCCGGGAAGCGGCGTGGTCGACTTCGACAGATTCTTCGCGGCGCTGCGCGATCTGGGCTGGACGGGCTGGGTCGGCGGGGAGTATCGCCCCCTGGCCGGCACCGAGGCCGGCCTCGGCTGGCGCGATCGCCTGCACGGTGGTTGAGGAGCGAGGGACACCCCCCTTTCCCGCGCCACCTCCGGCCTGACAAGCTGGCGCAGGAACCGCACCAATCGGGAGGCCTGACCCCATGACGGAATTCACCCGCACCATCGTGTCCACTCCGCGCCTGGACATGAACGTCTGGACCAGCGGACCCGAGGACGGCCTTCCCCTGCTGCTGCTGCACGGCAATCTGTCGTCGGGTGGCTTCTGGAAGTACGTCGCCGAGGAGCTCCCCGGCGATATCCGCGTGATTGCGCCCGACCTGCGCGGCTTCGGGCGCACCGAGCCGAAGCCGGTCGACGCCACCCGTGGCCTCGGGGACATGGCCGACGACGTTCACGGCCTGCTCGACGTGCTCGGCCTGGCGGGTCAGCCGGTCAATGCGGCCGGTTGGTCGATGGGTGCGGGCGTACTCCAGCAGATGCTCATCGACTATCCCGGTGACCTCGCCGGCTGCACGTTCATCGCGCCGCTGTCGCCCTATGGGTTCGGCGGCACGAAGGACGCGAAGGGGACGCTGGCGTACGCCGACTGCGCCGGCAGTGGTGCGGGCGGGGCGAATCCGGAGTTCGTGCGGCGCCTCGCGGTCAAGGACGACACGGAGCTCATCCCCATGACCAGCCCGCGCGTGACGATGCGGACGTTCTTCGGTGGGGGTAGCAATCATGCGGCCATCGACGAGGACTTCCTGGTCGAGGAGCTCCTGCGGGTGCGCATCTCCGATGAGCTCTATCCGGGCAATGCCCGGCCGTCGATGAACTGGCCCATGGTGGCGCCCGGTGACAAGGGCATCAACAATGCGATGTCGCCGAAATATTTCAACACCGCCGCCTTCGTCGACGTCAATCCCAAGCCCCCGATCACCTGGCTCTATGGCACCAAGGACCAGATCTCGTCGGATACCTCGATGTTCGACTTCGGTACGCTCGGCATGATGGGCGCCGTGCCCGGCTGGCCCGGCCCGGAGATCTTCCCGCCCCAGCCGATGGAGGGCCAGATGCGGGCGGTGCTCGCGAAGTATGCCGCCAACGGCGGCCTCGTCCGCGAAGTGAAGCTCGACGGCATCAGCCATGGCATCCCGCTCGAGGTCCCCGGCCGCACGGCCGAGGAGATCGTGCAGTCACTCGTCCGCTGAAATTCTTTTCTCCAGTCCTGTCGCAGCCGACTCCCTGGCTCCGTTGGATAGGTGAAGGCACCCGAACCGGGGGCCCAGGGTGTGATGCCGTCCCGGATGTGGCTCGAGGTGCGGGGGCTGCTGGCCCTCATGCTGTTGACCCAGGCCCGGCGAGCGGCTCGGTTCGACGGAGAGCGGTTCGTGCCCCTCGCGGAGCAGGATCGGGGCCGGTGGAACCGGGAGCTGATCGCCGAGGGGCATGCGCTGGTCCGGACCTGCCTGGCCGCAGGGCAGCCCGGGCCGTTTCAGATCCAGGCGGCGATCAACGCCGTGCACACCGACGGCGAGGCCACCGACTGGAGGATGGTCCTCGATCTCTATGACCTGTGGCTGCGGGTGGCACCGACGCCGGTGGTGCGGCTCAACCGGGCCGTTGCGTTGGCTGAGGTCGCGGGGCCGGAGGTCGCGCTCGGAATCGTCGAGGAGCTGGGGCTCGTCGACTATCAGCCGTGGCAGGTCGCGCGGGGGCACCTGTTGCGGGAGTTGGGTCGGGTCGAGGAGTCGCGGGCGGCGTACCGGCTTGCCCTCGACCTCACCGACTCATCCGCCGAACGCGCCCATCTCGCCGGCCTGGCCGAATAGCCCGGGTCAGTCGGTGACCCGGCGCAGCGTGGCGCGCAGGTGCAGGGTCAGGGGCTGGTCGACCGCGGCCATCTCCATGCCATAGGTCAACTCGTCGCCGTTGACCTCGAACCGCCGCACGATGCGGTCGACGCGCTTGGCCGACTCGGTGTTGAGGACAATCGCGTCGGTGGCGATGGTCAGCCCGTCGTCGACGGTGACCGAACCGGAACCGTTCTCGGCCTGCCCCGTCGGGATGGCGGCGATGATCTCGATCAGCTCGGGTGAGGGGCAGCGCAGGTAGCCCGTCTCGGTGTGCTTCGGCTGGCCGTCGGCATCCCAGGTCCGCTCGATGAACCGGATGAACGGCTTGCCGGGTGGCGCGACGAACTCCCATTCGTCGACATAGTCGAAGGAGGCGATCGTCGGGTATTCGCCATGCCCTTCGCCACGCCACGTGCCGAGGAGGGGCTGGAGATGGGCAATCGGCGGGGGAAGTGACGTCATCGTGGCCTCCGAGGTTGCGTGAGCCGGTAGTGCCCCCAAAGGTATTTCACTTGTCCGGCCATGGTTTCCGGCGACGCGGATCCGGCGATAGGGGACGGTCATGTCGGAATGCCCCGGCGCATCGGTGGGTGAAGTTCGGTCGTCGGCCCGCGGCGGAACAGCTGGGCGGGGCGGCCTCTGCCGGTTGAGATCCGGTGGTCGGTGGGGACGAGGAAGTTGGGCGTACCCGTGACCTTCCGCTGGAAATTCGCCGCGTCGAGCGACTCGCCCCAGATGGCTTCATAGACCCCGCGCAGCTCGGAGATCGTGAATTCCTCCGCGACGAAGGCGGTCGCGAGGCTGGTGTATTCGAGCTTGGCTCGGGCCCGGTCGACTCCGTCGGTGAGAATCTCTGCGTGATCGAAGGCAAGGTCGCCGACGTCGAGGTCGTCGAGCGCGACCCAGCTCGCCGCCGCCGCATCGGACGCGGCGACGGGCTCGGGGAAGTCGGCCCCGAGGATCACCCACGCGACGGACACCACGCGCTCGGGCCTGGGGTCACGGCCAGGTGCGCCATAGGTGCGGAGCTGTTCGATGCCGCGCACGAGCTCGGGACCGAAGCCGGTTTCCTCGTGGAGCTCGCGATAGGCCGCGTGCTCCAGATCCTCGTCCAGGCGGACGAAGCCGCCGGGCAGAGCGAGCTGACCCGCATAGGGCTCGACGCCGCGTTCGATCAGGAGTACGCAGAGGCGTCGCTCCCGCAGGGTCAGCACGACGAGGTCGACGGTGACGGCGAAAACGGGGTGCTCGGATCGGAAGCTCACGTCGTCACCTTATCTGGTCGAGTTGACAAAAAGAACCCGCATGGTGCTTTATTGGTCGCAATGACAATAAAGGAGGGCTTATGAGCTGGGTGGAGGTCGCGGGGTTCGTCACCGGCGCGCTGTGTGTCTGGCTGGTGGTGCGCCGCAATATCTGGAACTTCGCTGTCGGCATGGCCAACAACGTGTTCTTCCTGGTCCTGTTCCTGCAGGCCGGTCTCTATGCCGACGCGTGGCTGCAGGTCGTCTATTTCGGACTCGGGGCCATCGGTTGGTATTGGTGGCTCCACGGCGGTGCTAATCGTGCTGCGCTGGTGGTCAGGCGTACGCCGGCCTGGGCGTGGGTGGCCGTTGTGACGTTGGTCACAGGCTTGACCTGGGTTGTCCACATTTTGTTGACGTCGCACACCGACTCGACCGTGCCGGTGGGCGACGCGTTGACAACTGCCCTCTCACTAGGGGCTCAGGTCATGCTCAACCGGAAATGGATCGGAAACTGGCTGCTGTGGATCATTGCTGACGTGATCTATATAGGGCTGTATATCCACAAGGAGCTCTATTTGACCGCCGTGCTTTATGCGCTGTTCCTGGCCCTGTGCATCGTGGGTTGGCGGCAGTGGCACAGGGCGGCTCGGGCTGCTCGGGATGCCGAAATGCGACAGGCGGTGGCGGCGTGAGCGCGTACGCCCATGGGCTGGTGCTGGGCAAGTTCTATCCCTTTCATGCGGGGCATCAGAACCTCATTCGCGTGGCTAGTGCGCATTGTGAGCGGGTGACGGTGCAGGTGCTGGCGAGCTCGGTCGAGTCGATCCCGGTGGAGGTGCGGGCCGACTGGATCAGGGCGGAGCATCCGGAGGTCGACGTGGTCGCGGGCCACGACGATGCGCCGATCGACTATGCCGATCCGGCCGTCTGGGACCTGCATATGGAGGTCATCGAGGGCTTGCTCGATCGGCCGGTCGACGCGGTGTTCACGTCGGATGACTACGGGGCGGAATTGGCCCGGCGGCTCGGGGCCCGTTGGTTTCACGTGGATCCGGGACGCGTGGCGATGCCGATCTCGGGCACGGCCATCCGCGCCGATGTGGCCGGTCATTGGTGGGCGCTCCCGGCGTCGGTCCGGGCGCGGTTCGCGCGGCGCGTCGTGGTGCTGGGTGCCGAATCGACGGGCTCGACGACCCTGGCCGAGGCGCTGGCGACGCACTACGGCGTGCCCTGGGTGCCGGAGTATGGCCGTGAGTGGTCAGCCGTACGCCCCGGCGGGCTCGCCGAGCCCTGGCACACTGCGGAGTTCGACCTCATCGCCGGCGAGCACCGCAGACAGGAGAACGAGGCGCTGCGGCGTACGCCTTCGCCGCTCGTCATCTCCGACACCGACGTGCTCGCCACAGGGATCTGGCACGAGCGCTATGTCGGCACGCGCAGCGACTCCGTCGAGGCGCTCGCCAAGACCTGGCGACCCGATCTCTATGTGCTCACCGGCGACGAGATCCCGTTCGTGCAGGACGGCATGCGCGACGGCGAGCACCTCCGCCACGCGATGCAGGACCGGTTCCGCGAGGCGCTCGCGGAGGCGGGGGTGAGGTGGGTGGAGGTGAGGGGTACACCGGCCCAGCGCCTTGCTGCGGCGGTCGCCGAGGTCGATCGGTTGCTCGATGACGGCTGGGCCCTGGCCGATCCCCTCGGCTAGGCGAAGTGACTGCTGCGAACGGGACCGCGTCCGAGCAGGCGATTGCGTGGGCCCTGGAGCCACGTGTCCCGGATGCTCGCGACGAAATCGGTAACGACCTCCTCGGTGTCCGGCGGGGTCTCGGAGTCGCCGGCGTCAGCGGCAGGTGGGGTGCTGGCGATCTGGGCCGCGATCTCCTCGACGGGTCGCTCATCGGCGGGCTCCTGAACGGTGTCGCGCTCCACGACCCGGATGCGTTCGCCCCATTCGGGCACGACCACCTGGTGCACGAGGGTCGCGATGTCGGGGCAGATCGGCGACGGATCGACCCAGTTGGACGCGTGCTCGAACACAACCTGACCCGGCTGCCGCTCGATGAGTGCCTTGAGGATGTCCGTATCGACCTCCTTAGGTCATAGGCGACGACCAGGGAATCGGCCGTGGCCTCGAACCGCGTGGTGGGCAGCTCGAGCATCCGGGAGACAGCCAGGCCGAGGATGAGGCTGTTGTGATCGGGGAGTACGCAGACCCCGGTCGGATGCAGGTCTGCTGCTTCGAGGGCCAGCCGCAGTCGGTGGATGCCGAGCGCGCATCGCTCGTAGCTGTCACCGACATAGGCCCATCGCCCGGTCATCGACTCGAACCCATAGGGCGACAGGCTGGTCAGCACCGTGCCCGTCAGCGCGTACTGCCAGCCGCGCAGATCGCGGTCGTTCATCGGAGTACGCCGGCTCGCGCTCTCCGCGCGGGCCAGGCGGCGGCGGAGGGCCTGATGGGCGTGCTCGAAGTCGTCGCCGGCGGGGGGCAGTCGGGACGCGGTCGCGCGGGCTCCCGCGATGTCGCCGGACAGCAACTGGCTGTGAGCCAGGAGGTAGCGATCGGGCCAGGGCTCCAGGAGATCGTCGTGGGACGTGAGGACCTCCACCGCCTCGGCGTCGCGATCGTTCGTCTGGAGCGCGACGGCGAGCTCGCGGGCGATTGCGAGGTTGGGGCCGTGGCGCGGCCCTGCGCGGAGCGGCCGGATCGCGACGTCGTCGAGGCCGACATCGACGCAGGCGTACCCGAGCTGATAGAGCGCCCGGGGGTCATCGGGATTGGCCTGCATGCTCTGAGCGGACTCCACCAGGATCTCCGCCCCGGACACCTCGCCGAGCCGACCGAGCAGCGTGGCCAGGTCGGCCATCGACAACGTCTCGTCGGCTCGGAGCCGGCGCACGGCGTCGGCCACGTGGCCCGTCTCGAGGAGGGCTCGGATCTCCGCCGCCGCGTCGGGGGGAGGTGCGGGGGTGGGTTCCTTCTTGCTTCCGAACAGGCCCATGGGTGCTCCTTCTCTCAGGAATAGGAGAACGCATGGTGGGGCGAGATTCGACATTTTCTGCGGCGCGATTCGGATTCCCAGAGCGAGACTGGGGTGTTCGCGTCGGAATCCGGAAGTGACCGCAGATTATGCCTGTTTGTGGCCGGCCTGACGCCAGGAGCGGCGTACGCCAAGTGCCACCGGGAGGGCGATCGCCTTGACCATGCCCGCGAACGGGATCGCCAGGGCTGCTGCAATGGGGGCACGCCTCGTGGGATTCTTGGCGGAGTATGCCGTGATGGCAGCGATGCCAGCAGCCACACCCGAGCCATAGATGGCCAGCGCGGGCCGGATCATCCGGTCGTCGCCCTTGGTGGGCAGTGCGCCCCACGTCGCAACACCCGCGGCAATCGCCGGTGGGATCCACGCGACGTTGTGGTTGCCCCAGCGGTCGGGGTGGCCGGAGACGGAGAAGTGGGTGGGGACCTTGTCCCCGGACTGATAGGCCACGGTCGCGGCAGCGAGGGCGGCTGCCGCGTACGCGATCGGCCAGAACCGGAATGCCTGCAGGATCCACGCGGGTACGCGGTCGAGGGCTTCGTCATCCCAGTCGTCGGGGCGGAGTAGCCCGAGCTTCACGGCGACCGCGCCGAGGTTGACCATCCAGCCGCCGCCGAGGAGGCGTGGCACGAGGATCTTGGGATTCTGAGGATCCCAGAGACGCGAGCGGACGCGGGGATCGGTCGCGCCCCTGGTCTCGAACGGGATGCCGAAGCTGGCCTGCGGCTCGGTCGGGTCCGGTTCGGGGTCGAAGCCGATGACGAGATTCGAGGCGTACGCCTCAGCGGGCCCGAGCTCGTCGGGGGCCACGCCGGAGGCTAGGAGTCCGCGCAGGTCGTCGAGGGCGATGCGGCGGATGTGGTCGGGCAGGTGCGTGAGGTGGGTGGCGACGGCGTCGACATAGTGCGCGTCGCGGTGGGTGGTCATCGTTCCTCCAGGAGGGTGTCGAGAGCGTGGGCGAGCTGGCGCCAGGCCTGGGCGCCGGCGGCCAATTCGGCGCGGCCGGCGGGGGTGAGGCGGTAGTACTTCCGCGGCGGGCCCGACGGGGATTCCACCCAGGTGGTCTCCACGAGCTTCGAGGTCTTCAGCCGGGTGAGCAGGGGATAGACCGTGCCGGCCGAGGCTTCGAGTCCGGGGGTGTCGGCGAGCAGCGTGACGATCTCGCCGCCATAGGACTCTGTGGAGTCCAGGAGGGCGAGGATCGCCAGCTCGAGTACGCCCTTGCGAAGCTGGGCCGCTCGTGTCGGTGCCATGGTTCCTCCGTTCGCCTGCTACTAGGTTATGCATAGAACTTGGTGGAATCAACTTATCATTTCCGGTGTGGTGCTTGTCGTGCCCCGCTATGGGGCTTGTTGTGCCCGGTGTGGGGCTCTATTGAGAAGTTCTTGTTGGACGCTTGTCCAGTCTTGACCCTTGGGCTAACTCGTGACGCGTGGTGCGAAAGTGACGAAATAGCCCACGCGCATCAGGCCGTTTGTGCCCGGAGATAGCGCCCGAAGTGGGGAACAGTGAACGCGATCTGACCACGCTCCCCGGAATAGATCAGGCCCTTCTTCATGAGCGCATCACGTGCGGGCGAGAGCGACTGCGGTTTCCGGTTGAGGTGCTTCGCCACATCGGAGGTGGGCACGGCCTCAACGGGCTGGTCGCCTTCGCTCGAGTCGTACGCCAGGTCGGCCATCGCGCGGAGATATTCGCGCTCTCCCGGGGTGGCCCGCTCGAACCTCGACCCGAAGAAGCCGATCGCCAATTCGGCCTCGGCCTCGGGGGCGGCCATGCGTACATCTTCGACCGTGATCGGCGACCGCGGCGCCAGGTCCCAGGCGACCTTGCCATAGGCCTGGATGAAATAGGGATAGCCGCCGGTGGCGTCATACATCGCGGCCAACGCATCCGCGTCCCACTCGGCATTCTCGTCCTCGGCCGGCGCCTGCAGTGCCTGCGTCGCTGCCTCCGGGTCCAGGCGATCAATGCGCGAATAGCGGAACAAGCGCTCCGAATACGACTTCGACGCCGAGAACACCGCCGGCACGTGCGGCAGCCCCGCGCCGACCACGATCACCGGCAGCCCGTTCTGGGAGATCTCGTGACAGGCGGCGCAGACGGCGGAGACGTCCTCCGCCCGCAGGTCCTGGATCTCGTCGATGAAGATCGCGACGCCCTTGCCGACGTCCTGGGCGAGCCCGCCGACATCGGTCAGCACCTCCACCAGGTCGATCTCGATGTCCCCCGAATCGGCCCGCCCCGGCACGGCTGGCACGTCGATCCCCGGCTGCCAGCGATCCCGGATCTTGGCATTCGGGGCCGCATCGCGCAGCGCGAACGACTTGATCACCCCGAGCACCTGCTCGACGTCCTCGCTGCTCGGGTGCCCCAGTTCCCGCACTGCCGTGTGCAGCGCCGCGGACACCGGTCGTCGCAGCCCCTGGTCGGGCCGGGCCTCGAACTTGCCGGAACCCCAGCCCCGGCGTACCGCCGCCGACCGCAGCGTGTTCAACAGCACCGTCTTGCCGACTCCGCGCAGCCCGGTCAGGACAATCGACCGCTCCGGCCGCCCCTTCGCGATGCGCTCGAGCACGACCTCGAACGTGCGCAGCTGCTCGTCGCGTCCGGCGAGCTCGGGGGGACGCTGGCCGGCGCCGGGGGCATACGGATTGTTGATCGGATCCACGCGTTGCACTGTATTGCCGCGTCTACCCAATTCCCGAGAACCGGGCAGAGACACGCAGGATCAGGCCAGCGGATCCCAGTCGGCAGGCACGGGCCGGGGCCAGCAGCCATATTCGGCCGCAAGTCGACAGGCGGCGACGAGGCGATCGTTATCGATGGGTACGCCGAGATAGTGCCCCATCGCCTTCAGCGCCTCGCGCGGCGGCCGGCCGCCGGGGTTGTGGGGTTTGGCGTATCGGAGCGCATTGAGCTGTGTCCGCAGCCGCATGCGTACCTCGCTCTCCGAGCAACCCAGCGCCTCCGCGAGCCGCGCCGCCAGGGTCGCCTCGTCGACGTCATCGACAGGCAGTTCCTCTAGCGCGAGGGGATCCATTCCCCTGGGCGGCAGCCCGGGCGCCGGGATGTCGACGCCCAGCACCATCCCGATCGCCGCGGCCGCACCCTGCCGGGTGAGTCGGTGATGCAGCTCAATGGTGGTCATGGCACGGGCGTACTGCCGCGCGACCGGCTCGACCGCGATCTCCTGCGGATAGCGCGCGGGGGATCCCTCGGCGAGTACGCCCTGCCCGCTCAGGAACGACTCCACCGCCCGGCGTACGCCGTCCGCCTCGTCAGCCCCCGCTCGTCGACGTCCGAACAGACCGGTCTTCGGCCGGAGTGCAGCGGTCGCAGCGAGTACGCCATCAGGCGCAGCCTTTCCGTCCACCACCTGCCACTCGTCCGGCCAGACCTTCTCCGGCACCCGACCCACCTCGCGCGTACGCCACCGGCCCCGCACGGTCCACAGCACGTGACTGGCGCGGTCGCCGCTGCCCTCGACGAGTGCGGCATAGGGCAACCACTCGGGGACGTCGATCTTCGCGTCGCCCGGCCAGAGATGTGGGGCGATCGCCGTGACCGGTACCGCCCGTCGCCGCCTCTCCGCCGGTTCCGGTTCGGCCCGGACCAACACGAGCCGATCGGGCCTCTCGCCAAAAAGTCGGATCTCGCCGGCGGAGGTCCGGGCAAACAAACCGAAGGGATAGAGATAGAACCGCCGCTCGGAGTCGGGAATCTCGGCCGCGGTTTCGGCGGCGGCCGCCTCGGTCCAGAGCCGGACCACCGCGTGCACCTGGGCCAGTGCCGCCGCGTCCTCCTCCGACACCGACTCCGACACCATTTCGATCGGTCCGGGCTGGAGCGGCAGGGGCAAGGGGCCGCCGAGGAGCCGGCGTACCCCCATCGCTGTCTCCACCGCCTTCGCCAGCTGCTCGTCAGTCGGCTCCTGGGTCCGCACCCGCGCGGCGACGGCACGGAAGTGCGCCGTCAGGCGCGCCGGATCGGTGGCGACCTCGTCGGCCACGGCGGCATTCCACAGGACTCGACTGATGGCGTCCAGATCGACGCCGGCTGCGACATCGCCCTGCTTCTCGAACAGGCCCTCCGGCTTCTGCGCCCTCAGGATCGCGGCATCGGCGTCGACATGCGTGGTGATGTACGCCATCCGCGGCGTATGCCACGGCTCGAGCTGATCGAGCTCGGCGAGCCAATACTGCTTGTGCCGCTCGTCCTGGGGCTCCGCCAGCCGATCCAGGATCGCGCCGGACTGGTGCCAGCGTCCCGCATCGAACCAGGTGAACAACCCCAGGGTTTCGCCCCGCAGGTGGTTGAGGTCGCCGTTGGCGGAGAAGCCGACCCAATCGGGTACGCCCGGCCCCCGCTCCCCCGCGCGGAAGAACTCGTCGGCGTCCTCGTCGAGGTCGATCCGGCCGAACAGGTCCCAGTCGCCCCCGAACAGGACCCAGCGCTCGCCGTCGGGGCCGTCGGGCCGGCGGACGATGAAGACATCACCGTTCCCGGCGTCGTCATAGGCGATGCCGTCGGGGATGAGGCGGGCGGTTCCCGAGTCGCTGAACGCGAGGAGAGCGGCCGAGTTGGTCGCGAGTACGCCCATTCGAGCGACGAGTCGATGGAGGGACTGGAGCGGGGTCAGTGAATCCACAACCGCGACGGTAGGTGTCGGGAGTGTCGACAGGCCTATGACCGTGGCATCCCAATTGTTTCTCCATATGAGGCCGAGCGAAATAGTCTCGCTGGCCCTCACATGCAGTGACATTTGGGACGGCACCCAGGGCGCCGGGGTTAGCATCCCCGGGTGAAACGCGCGTGGACGAAGGTCAAGGGCTGGGTGGACCCGTACGTCCTGCTCCTGTTCGGGATGGTTGCGCTGGCGGCGGTGCTTCCGGCGACAGGCGCGGCGGTACGCCCGGTAGGGATCGCGACCGATCTGGCTGTGGCGTTCCTGTTCTTCCTCTATGGCGCGCGGTTGTCGGCGGATCAGACCCTGCAGGGCATCAAGCACTGGCGGTTGCACTCGCTCGTCCTGGCGTTCACCTATGTGATGTTCCCGATCCTGGGGGTGGTTGCGTCGTTCGCCGCTCGACCGGTCCTCGGACCCGACCTCGCCGCGGGCATGCTCTTCCTCTGCCTGCTCCCGTCGACGGTGCAGTCGTCCGTGGCGTTCACCTCGATCGCCCACGGCAATGTCGCGGCCTCGATCGTCGCGGCCTCGGTGTCGAACCTGCTCGGTGTGGTGATCACGCCGCTCCTGGTCCTGCTGACCATGGGCGCGGCCGCGGGGATCGATCTCGGCACGATCCAGAGCCTGTTCCTCAAGCTGGTGCTGCCGTTCATCATCGGCCAGCTGATGCATCGCTGGCTCGGCGACTTCCTCACCCGCAACAAGCAGATCATCTCCAAGTTCGACCGCGGCGCGATCCTGCTCGTCGTCTATTCGGCGTTCTCGGCAGGCATGCGCGAGGACATGTTCGGCAAGCTCTCCGCCCTACAGCTCGTCGCGCTCCTGATCGCCTGCTGCATCCTCCTCGCCATCGTCATCGCCGCCACCATGATCATCAGCAAGGCGTTCGGCTTCTCGTGGCCCGACCGGACCGCGATCATCTTCGCCGGGTCCAAGAAGTCCATGGCCTCCGGACTGCCGATGGCCCAGGTCATCTTCCCCGCCGCGACGGTCGGCATTCTCGTCCTGCCATTGATGCTGTTCCACCAGATCCAGCTCATGGTCTGTGCCCAGCTGGCCCGGCGCTGGTCGGCCATCCCGCCCGAGGAAACTAGCGCGGCCGGCGGGCATGGGAGATGAACGCAGCACCGACCAACAACGCCAACCCGCCGCCGACGGCGATGAGGAACAGCGGTGAGGCGGCCCAGGCCGGAGCCCAGGCAGGCCACCAGGAGAACGGTTTCGGGTCCGCCACCGGCACCGGGCTGGCGGACGCACTCGGCGTTGGGCTCGCCGACGCAGTGGTGTTCGCTGTCGGCGTGGCCGAGGGGGTCGGCGTACTCTCCGAAGAACCCGGCTCCCGAGCCAACGTCAGGACGATCTCCTGCTGGGCCGGCGCGAGCCACCAGTCGCCCTCGAAGATGATGGGGACGTGGTACGCCGGGAAGGTGCGGCTCCATTCGCCCGGCGCGCTGGGCACGACGACATCGAGCGACCACCGCGCATCGTCACCGACCTTCGCGAAGGCCCGGGCATCGGTCCCGGCGTCGAGCACGGCCACGATCGAATGACCTTCGGCCGGCTCGTTGCGGTCGTTGTGGAGGGTCCCGGTGACGATGACGTGCTGACCCGGCACGACAGGATCGGGCGACACCGGATCGATCACGAGCCGCACCGGACCCACCTGATCGGGCGCGACCTGGAAGATTGTCGTCATCTGGCTGGGCCCGTGGGTGTCGTCGCCCACGAACATGGCCGTCAGCGAATGCCCGCCGAAGCCCCACCAGTCCTCGACCCAGAATTCCGATCGATAGCTGCCGTCGGCCCCCGTGGTGGTGACATAGGGCGTCTCGTCGAGATAGCCGTTCACGCCGATCCGGACCTCGGCCCCCTCCAGAGGCGCCCCGCCCGAGGTCAGCCGACCGGTCACCACCATGCGCTCGTGCAGTTTCCAGACCGGGCGCTCCATCGCGACCTCGATCTCGGTCGGCGTGACGGCTGCGGCCGGGCGCGTCAGCGCCGGCGTACCCAATAACAATCCCAACCCCAGCACCACCGCCACCACCAGGCGGAGCGCACGGGAAGACAGGGAAGTGGACTGGGGCACGCCCCCATCGTGCCACTGAACGCCAGTCAGATCCGGGAGCGACGAGCCTGCAGGAAGCGGATCATCCCGAGGACCAGCAGGCCGTGCGCGAGGATGTACGTCGCCATCACCACCACGTCCTGCTGCGGCAGGCCGAACCCCGCGAATGACCGCGCGGCGATCAGCCCGTCCGACAGGATGAACAGCGCGCCGCCGAACCAGCCCGCGCGCCCCAGGGCCGTGGCCAGGGTGGCCGTGGAGAGCAGAGCCAGGGCATAGAGGGCGACGGCCGGAGCGAGTACGCCTGCCCCGGGCCAGCACCACACCACCATCGCGACCCCGATCGCCAGATAGGGCAGCACGGTCCAAGGGCGACGCCACAGCGCCGATTCCTTGCGTACGCCCCAGAAGCCCGTCACCCACGCCACGTGGGCGAGAAAGAACGACCCCAGCATGAGCGGCAGCTTCCACGACTCGGCCACCACCTGCGGGAGCATGTCGCCCAGGAACGAGAAGAACAGCGCCACCAACGTCCACGTCCGCAGCCGGCCGCGCGGGGCCGTGAGTGCGGCCAGCGCCAGCGTGGGCATCAGCACGATCTGCGCCGGCACGCTGACCTCGCGAATGTTGAGCGCCAAGGCGGTCACCTGGATGAGGCCGACGAGAAGGTACGCCAGCCACGCGAGGCGTGGTTTCGACCCGCTCAACCACCGTCCTTGAACGGGCGCAACCGGCGACTCAACCTTCACAACGGGGCCACCGCGATCGTGAGGTCGAGCTCATGGGCCTGTCCGGGGTTGAGGTGGATCGCCTTGTTGCGCACATTGGCCGTCTCGACACAGACGAACTCGGTCCACTCGTCATCGCCGAGATCGCCCAGCTCGGCGGCGTTCTCGGCCCACGGGTTCCAGACGACGGTGTTGGATGAATTGGTGGCCGTCTGGATGATGCGCCGCCCGAGCGCCGGGTCGTGGAGCTCGGTCACGCCGCTGGAAACCCAGTGGATCTGGTCGACCTCCTCGGCGAAGGTGACGGGCCCGATCTGGGTATCCCAGGTGCCGGTCCGTCGCGAGAGAATCTCCGTGCCCGCCAGCCCCAGCACCGTGGCCTGACGCACATCCCCGACCCGCAGATAGGTGTGCAGCGCCTCCTCCACGACGAGCGGCACCTCGTCGGTGTTGTGGATGCGGAGCGAGACCTGCAGGTCGGTCCCGAACGTCTGGGTGCAGGTCAGCACGAACCGGTTGCGGTCGGGGTCGATGCCGTCGAGTCGGGGGATCATCGTCGGGTCGAGTCGCCACTGCAACGTCGTCACGCCGTTGTTCTCCCGGCCCTCGAGCAGCTGCCACGTAGCGAGGCGCGCGAAGCCATGGGCGGGGGACTTGTTGTCCTTGCGGCCGTTCGCGAACCAGGGGAAACAGATCGGGATGCCGCCGCGGATCGCGACCCGCGGCTCATACCGGGCGTACGCACTCGTGAACAGCACGGGCTCCTCACCCGCCGGCGTCCACTCGGTGATGTGCGCACCCTGCTCGTGCACGGTGAAGCGGCCGCCGTCCGGGGTGGTGCCGCGGACGATGCTCAGGCCGTGGTGGCCGTCTTCCAGGCGTTCGAACACCGTGGCGCCTCAGATGCCGGCGAAGACGCGGACCGCGTCCAGATGGGGGAACGAGACCGACGCATCGGCCGCCTCGCGCGTGATCGGCTTGGCGCAGTAGGCGACGCCGAGGCCCGCCTCCGCCAGCATGTCGAGGTCGTTGGCTCCGTCGCCGATCGCGATGACCCGGTCGGAGCTGATGCCGAGCAGGCCGGCGTACTCCAACAGGTGCGCCCGCTTCGCCGCCCGGTCGATGATTGCGCCGTGCGTACGCCCGGTCAGCCGGCCGTCGTGGATTTCGAACCGGTTGGCCCTGACCAGCTCCACGCCCAGGCTCGCGGCGAGTGGGTCCACGATCTCGTGGAAGCCGCCGGAAACGAGCCCCACGCCGATGCCGTTCACATGGCAGGCCGTGATGAGATCGGCGGCGCCGTTGGAGAGCCGGACCTCCGCGGCCACCTCGGCGAGCACCGACTCGGGCAGGCCCTCGAGTGTGGCCACGCGTGCGACGAGCGACGCCGCGAAGTCGAGCTCGCCGCGCATGGCACGCTCCGTGATGTCGGCGACCATGGCCTCGGTCCCGGCGTGGGCCGCGATGAGTTCGATGACCTCGGCGGTGATGAGGGTCGAGTCGACGTCCATGACGATCAGGCCGGGGCCCTCGGCGGCCAGCGGGCCCCAGGTAAGGCCGGCGTCGACGCCGTGCGCGTCGGCGAGCTCGCGGATGCGCGTACGCAAACCCCGCCCGGCCCCCTCGTCGATCGTGGTCGTGAAGGCGACGGCGTCGAAGCCGGGGGTGGTGGGCGTACTCGCGATCGAGCGCGGCAGCAGCGCATGCACCTGGTCGAGCAGTTGGTCAGGGATGGTCTCGGCACTCACGAGTCCGGCACGCGCGGGAATCATGGGCCGAACGCTACTAGGACCGGCGGCAAAATCTCGGTTGAAGGATTTTGGCGTCCTGACCGTGAAAATCCTTCAACCCAAATCCGGAAGGTCAGAGGCCGATGAGCACCAGCGCGGTGAGCAGGAGCGTGAAGGCGATTTCGCCGAAACCGGCGGCTTTGGGCGTGACGGTACGCCCCGAGAGTGGCCCCAGCACCGGCACCAACAACGCCCGCACGGTGGTGAGCGCGAAGAACCCGGTCCAGGTCCAGGCGATGTGGCCGAAGGCGGCGGTGAGCGCAGCCAGCCCGGTCGCGAGGACGTGGAAGGCGACCGAGCCGACCACCCAGGCGAGGTGCCCGCGTTCGCGGATCAGGGTCTTCACATAGGGCACGGTGCCGAAGAAATAGAAGAAGCAGATCGCCCCGAGCCACCAGCCGGGCGCCGGGCCCTGACCCAGGGCTTCGAGAGCCTCGAGCGGATTCGGATAGCGCACGGTCACGGCCATCAGCGCGGCCGCGAGGATCGTGAGCGCACCCGACAGAGTCGAGCGCTCCTGGCGATGGGCGACGAGCCAGAGGGTGGCACCGGTCAGCGGCACATAGGCCAGACCCCACAACGCCAACGACGGTCCCGCGAGCGCCAGAGCGAGCAGACCTGCGAGACCCGCGATGCCGGCGTACACCAGCATCGGCTTGCGGAACTTCGGCTTCCGCCGCGCCTTGAGCCACAGCGAACCCGCGGCGAACGCGAGGTAGCCCACCAGCCAGGCCACGAACAGGGGAATCGCCCACCACTCCCAGCCGACCTCCTGCCCCCGCAGGATCGCACCCAGCCAGAAGGGCGCAATCAGCATCGCCCAGGCACCGTGCTGGTTGGGCACCCACCCGGTCTGACCGTGCTTCTTGCCGCGCTTTTTGGGGCGCGAAGGGGCCGGACGAACGGGATGGGTAGTGCTCATGGCGAAATAGTACGTCGAGATCCGTGACTAATCCCAGCGGCTCAGAACACGGGGAAGACGCGCTCCGGCATGCTCAGGATGGTGTTCCTGGCCGACTCGAGCGGATCCTTGGTCGGGGTGAGTTCCACCTTCACGACCTGGCCGCTGACGCTCACGTTGGTCGCGGTGTAGTCGTGACCCTGGCGTCCGCGGAGCTGGTCGGCGAGGGTGTTGGGGTCGGTGCCGTCGGCGGCGCGTACGCAGTGCACGGCCGTGGCCGATGTCGTCGAGTGGAGCGTCACCGCGGTTCCCATGAGAGCTACTCCACCCCGTGACTCGAACGGAGCGCTGATCACGGCGAGGTCCGGGTCGCCCAGGCAGCCCTTGAGATCGCCGACGCGTTCGGTCACCTTGATCGGGGAACCCTGGTCGGAGGGTGTCGCGGTGATCAGGGCGTCACCGTCCTTGCGAATCGTCGTGGGCAGCGAGCGGGACAGGACCTGGTCGCGGGTGGAGAGAGTGGCTGTGTCACCGGCGACGGTGTAGGTCTCGCTCAGCTTGGGTGCGAGCTCGTCGAACATCCCGGCGCCGCCGGCGGTCCAACTGGAGTTGCTCTGGGTGCCGCCGTAGGCCCGTACCGAGGCGGTGGCGTGGGTGAAATAGGAGCCCTCGCTCTGGGCCAGCGGTGACCTCGGCGACGGCATCTGGATGGCCTGCGGGGCACCTGTCAGAGTCATGAGCCAGGCGTCCCGGGCATTGCGCTGTGAGGGATCGGTCGCCGGCGCGGCCGGATAATCGCCGAACAGCTCGCGTACGCGCGCGACATCCGCGTAGCCGACCGTCAGGATCTGGTCCCGCGAGCCGATCTCCAGTCGGTTCAGGGCGGCACCGAAGCCCGACCCGCTGCCCGGCAGCCCCGGGATCGAGGTGCCACAGGCTGTCAGGGTGAGCGGGAGAGCGAGGGCAGAGAGGGTGGCGAGAGCGCGTCGCATGCCCCGGACGCTAACTGCGCCCGGGGCCGCTTCGGCGCCGCTGAGGGTTAACACTCGGTGAAACCCCTTGTCAGGGCTGGATCACCAGGCGGGGGTGGTGAAGGTGGTCTGGATGAACTGACCGTTGTCGTCCTGGGCTCCGACGAGATAGGTGGTGTTCGACTGCCAGGGCTGGTCCGGCGTGGCCGTGACGCTGAATGCGCCGTCGACGTCGATGGCGACCGTGGTCGAGACTGGAAGGACGGACGTGCCCTGCTGCTGGACCCAGACCCGCAACGAGGGGTTGGGCGTGAAGGCGGTGCCGCTCAACGTGATCGCATCCGAGGGCGAGGTCGGCGTCGTCGCGGTGAGCGCCGTCGCGCCGGTCGACGGCAGGTCGTTGGTGACCTCGAGGGTGATCTCCTTGGTCCCACCCGGGTAGCTGACCCAGACCTGATAGGTGCCCACGCGCCAGGGCTCCGCGGGGGTCAGTGCCGTCGAGAAGCGCCCATTGGGCTTGACGGTCGCATTGCCGCTGACCTTGATCGCGCTGCCGTTGGAGATCATCACGGTGACTTCGGAGTTCTTGGGGAAGCCCCGACCTGAGACGGTGACCTCGCCGTACTGCTCCGTCGGCTGCGTCGCCTCCAGCGTCATCTTGCGGGCCTGGTTGTCCTTGGCCTGCTGGGCGCGCGGGTCCTCGGTCGGCTTGCCCTGACGGGCGGGGGCGGTGCGGACTTCGGAGACGGTGGTCGTCTCCGCGACCTGGCTGCCGGATGCCACCGGGCGGTCCGCCGCGGTGGGGGCGGCCTCGGCGGGGGTGATTTCGGGGGCAGCCGTGGGGGCGGATTCCACGACGTTGGTGCTCTGGGCAGGGGCGATGTGGTTGGCGGCGTTCGCGGCGGCGGGGACGCCGATCGCGAGGCTGGCGCCAAGGGCGATGACGGCGAGACGGCGGGTGAAGGCACTGGTCATGGTGAGCTCCTGGGGAGTGGGGACGAGCCCTGGTGGCTTGTCACCCTGAAGGAGTACGCCGCAGCCGCAGCGGGTCCATCGTTGTGAAAGCTTTTTTTGGAAGTTGGTTGGGCCGATCGGCATAATCTGCGGTCACTTCCGGCGGGTGGATGTGTTTGCCCTTGTCGCTGACGCAGAACTCGATTCGCGCCGCAGATTGTCGTCGGCCGATGCCTACGCCGCCCGGGCCTTGACTGACCTCGTCGTACACGGGCCCAGTCAGCTTGCCCTCCCGCTGCGCCGGCGTACCAACACTGCAGCACCGGCCGAAAACGTGAAATCGCGGGAGAAAACTCGTCGTTCAGCTTGCGTTTACGGCAGTCAGCTCCCGTTCGCCGCTTGGGCTTGCGGTTTCTCGGGGCTGAATTCCACCTAGCTTGCCCTCGCCGACTCCGCCCCCGGTGCACGGGGCGCTCAAGACGGGAGGACAAGCTGGGTGGGACGAGGCGCAAGCTCAAGAGGCCAGCGGGAGCTGAAGAGCGAAACGGGGGTAGGGAAGGCCAGCTGAATGGGCCGGGCATCCGAAACACCTCCTCCAAGGTCGACCACCGCACTTCGCGCGGGTACGCCGCAGCCGCTCGGTGTAGCAGATCTTCGCGCGTGATGTGTCTGTCGCGAAGACGGGTTAACTCGCGCGGCTGTGGCGTACCCGCGCGAAGTGGAGCCGACCGCTGCCAATACCGCTTCCGCAGCGGACGCAATTCCGTAGTGCCCAGGCCACACCCCCGTGAGCCTCAACCCGACGCGCACTCCGCGTGACGCTTCAACTCCCACGCACGCTCCGCGTGAGCCTCAACTCCCACGCACGCTCCGCGTGACGATGAACTTCGGATTGCGCGCGACGATCTCCGTCCGTCCTATCCGACGTAACCGTGGCAGATACGGCAGGTGCGCATTGAACACGAGCCACAGTTCCCCACGCGGCGCGAGGGCCCGTGCGGCATCGTCGATCATCGCCAGGCCCGGGGCGGAATCCTTGGCCGTCCCCACGTGGAAGGGCGGATTGCACACGATCAGCGGAACCGAGCCCGGAGCTACACCCTCCAGCGCATCGGCCCGGCGTACCTCGACCGAGACCCCATTCGCCGCCGCCGTCACCGCAGTGGCGAGGCAGGCGGCACGGGACTCGTCGAGGGCGAGCACGCGGTGTCCGGCGCGGGCCAGGAGTGCGCTCAGGGTTCCGTTGCCGGAGCCGAGGTCGATGCAGGTGAAATTGGATGGTTTCGAGACGCTCGTTCCTCGCTCCTCAACCACCGTCGCCGACGGCACCCGATCGAGCACGCTCACCAGCAGCCGCGTGCCGGGATCGACCCGGGTCCCGGCGAAGGTGCCTCCGTGCGCGGCGAGGGGCAGGTCGAGATCGGCGTCCCGAGCGGTCCGTGGAAAATCAATCCCTCCCGGGCGCGGCCCACTCGCATGCAGCACCCGTGACTTCTGCCGACCCAGGCTGGCGGACACCTCGGCGAACCGCGTCGCCAGGGCCTCGTTCATCCCCCGTGTCATGTGCTTCACGCGGCCGCCGGCGACCACACGTACGCCCGGCACGAGAGCGAGCCGCTGGGCGTACTCCTCGAGCGCGGCCACCGACTTGGGCAACCGCAGGAGCACCAGGTCGACCCCGGCCAACGACCCGACCGTGAGTTCCTCCACCACCGGCACGGTCAGGAGCCGTTCGTCGAGGAGGGAATCGCAGTACGCCACCGCGTCCCACCCCCGCGCGCCGACTTCGCCGGCAAGCCCGGGAGCGTCGATCACCAGCACCCGCCCGGTCGGCTCGGGCGACTCGTCGAGAATGAGCCGGTCGACCGGATCGAGCATATAAACCACCCTCATGCCTGGGAATAACAGTGACTTTCACCACGTTCCGGGCCGGAATTGGCCGGGAACGCCCGCAAAACCTGTATGTATTGGGACCGCGGCCACGACGGATGGTTCGCAGCGGTACGGTGACGTTGTGCCCGCGCAGCCAATGGAGATACACGTTATCGCCGACTCGACCGGCGAGACTGCTGCGCGTCTTGCAAGGGCTGCCCAGGCCCAGTTTCCGAGTCACCCCTTTCGGATCATCCGTCACCCGCGGGTGATGACGGCCGAAACTCTGTTCGAGGTCGTCGACCACGTCCGCGGGCGGGTCGACCGGGGCTGCGTGGTGATGTCGACGCTGGTCAACTCGGTGTTGCGTGACCTGGTCGACGACGCCTGCGCCGAGCTCGGGATCACTCACATCGACCTGCTGGGGCCTGCGTTGCAGCGTCTCGAGCATGTGACGGGCTCCGAGGCCGAGCGTGTCGCCATGCTGCCGGTCGGGGTGGAAGCTGACTATTTCAGCCGAATCGCGGCAATGGAGTTCGCGGTCAGGCACGATGATGGGCAACACCCGGAAGGTCTCAAGGATGCCGACATCGTGCTGGTTGCGGCCTCCCGCTGTGGCAAGACCCCGTTGTCGATGTATTTGGGATATCTCGGATACAAGACGGCGAATGTGCCTCTGGTGGCCGGAATCAGGCCGCCGGAGGAGCTCTATGCCATCGACAAGTGGCGGATTATCGGGCTCACGCTCGACCCGCAACTGCTCGCCGAGATCCGGGCCCGTCGGATCAAGGGAATGGGAGCGCACAAGCGTTCCGACGGATACACCGAACTGGCCAAAATCTATGACGAGTTCGACGAGATCAAGGCCATCCAGCGGGGTCTGGGGTGTCCGGTGCTGGACACCACGAGGATGGCTTTGGAGGAATCAGCAGCCCGGATCATCGACATCGTCGACGACCGGGCGCGCGCCAATGGCGGTGCGCTGCGCAGACCCCCGGGCGAAATGACCGTCGCCCCCTGAAATTTCAGCAAGCGAAAACGACTGTAGCTGACAACCGAGACAAGGAGTTCACCCATGGCTCACACCGAGTACGTGTACGACCTCGCCGACGGCGACGGCACGATGAAGACGCTGCTGGGCGGCAAGGGCGCAGGCGTTGCGGAGATGCATCGTCTGGGCGTACCCGTTCCGGACGCGTTCACCGTGACCACCCACGCCTGCGTCGAGACCATGAACCGCAAGGGCGAATGGCCCGAGACCCTCTGGAGCGAGGTCGAAGAGGCGCTGACCCGTCTCGAGGAGCGCACCGGCCTGGGCCTGGGTGACCCGGAGAAGCCGCTGCTGCTCTCGGTGCGTTCGGGTGCGGTGCAGTCGATGCCCGGCATGATGGACACGATCCTCAACCTCGGCGTCTCCGACGAGACCGTGGCCGGCCTCGCCGCCGGTGGCGACGAGCGTTTCGCCTGGGACTCCTATCGGCGCTTCATCCAGATGTATGGCGAGGTCGTCGAGGGCATCGAGCCCCACGTCTATGAAGATGCCCTGACTGCGATCAAGAACGAGAAGGGCGTCGAGAACGACACCGATCTCACGACCGAGGACCTGAAGGAACTGGTCGCCCGGTTCAAGAAGCTCTCCAACGAGGCCCTCGGTGGCGAGTGGACCTCGGACCCGAAGGAGCAGCTCAAGCGCGCGATCAACGCCGTCTTCCAGTCGTGGCTGAACCCGCGCGCCGAGGTATATCGCCGCGCCAACAACATCTCCGCTGCCCTCGGCACCGCCGTGAACGTCATGCAGATGGTCTTCGGCAACCGCGGTGAGACCTCCGCGACCGGCGTACTCTTCACCCGCAACCCCTCCACCGGCGTCGACGAGCTCTATGGCGAGTTCCTGGTCAACGCGCAGGGTGAGGACGTCGTGGCCGGCATTCGTACGCCGCGCCCGCTGGAGGAGATGGAAGAAGTCCTCCCCGACGCCTATCGCGAGCTCCTCGACAACATGAAGAAGATGGAGCAGCACTACAAGGACATGCAGGACATGGAGTTCACCATCGAGAATGGGAAGCTCTATCTCCTCCAGACCCGCAACGGCAAGCGCACCGCCGCCGCCGCGCTGAAGGTCGCCAACGACCTCGTCGACGAGGGTGTCATCACCAAGGAAGAGGCACTGGCCCGCATCGAGCCGGCCCAGCTCGACCAGCTGCTCCACCCGGGCATCGACCCGAATCACGGCCAGCAGTCGATCGCCAAGGGTCTGCCCGCGTCCCCGGGTGCTGCGCTCGGCAAGCTCTGCTTCTCCGCCGACGACGCCGATGTCCGGGGCGACAACGAGCCCGTCATCCTGGTCCGTTTCGAGACCACCCCCGATGACATCCACGGCGTGATCAAGGCCCAGGGCGTTCTCACCGCTCACGGCGGCATGACCTCCCACGCGGCCGTCGTCGCGCGCGGCATGGGCAAGCCCTGTGTCGCCGGCGCCCACGGGATCAAGATCAACCCCGAGGCCAAGACCGTCACGATCGGTGACAAGGAATACGGCGAGGACGACACCCTGACCCTCGACGGCTCGACCGGTGAGGTCTATGCCGGAGAGCTGCCGCTGGTTCCGCCGCAGATCAACGACGACTTCCAGCACATCGTGCAGTGGGCCGACGAGGTACGCCGACTCGGCGTCCGCGCCAACGCCGACAACCGCACCGATGCGATGAAGGCTCGTGAGCTGGGCGCCCAGGGCATCGGCCTGTGCCGCACCGAGCACATGTTCATGGCCGAGGATCGCCTCCCGGCCGTGCGCGAGATGATCCTCGCCGAGAACGACCAAGAGCGCGCCGCCGCGCTGGAGAAGATCCTGCCGATGCAGCAGCAGGACTTCGAGGGCATCTTCGACGCCATGTCCGGCCTGCCGGTCACCGTGCGCCTGCTCGACCCGCCGCTGCACGAGTTCCTGCCCAACCTGGTCGAGCAGTCGCTCAAGGTCCAGGAGCTGGAGCTCACCGGTGGCGCGGCCGAGGACATCGAGCGCGAGAAGCACCTGCTCGGCCAGGTCAAGAAGCTCCACGAGCAGAACCCGATGCTCGGCACCCGTGGCTGCCGCCTCGGCATGCTCTATCCCGAGATCCCCGAGATGCAGACCCGCGCGATCATCCGGGCCGCGCTGGCCGTGCGCAAGGCCAAGGGTGAGACCGTCGACGTGGAGATCATGATCCCGCTGGTGGCGTACGCCGAGGAGCTCAAGCGCCAGCGCGCCGTCGTCGTGGAGACCGCCGATGAGGAGATCGCCAACTCGGGCGAGGAGATCAACTACACGGTCGGCACCATGATCGAGCTGCCCCGCGCGGCCGTCACCGCCGACCAGATCGCCGAGCACGCCGACTTCTTCTCCTTCGGCACCAACGACCTCACCCAGACCGGCATCGGCATCTCGCGTGACGACGCCGAGCAGGGCTTCCTGGGTCAGTACGTCATCGACGAGGTCATGCCCCGCAACCCCTTCGAGTCGGTCGACCGTGACGGCGTCGGCGAGCTCGTTCGCATCGGCGTCGACAAGGGCCGCTCGGTCAAGAACGGCCTCAAGACCGGCGTCTGCGGTGAGCACGGTGGTGACCCGGAGTCCATCGATCTCTTCAACGAGATCGGCCTGGACTATGTGTCCTGCTCGCCCTACCGCGTACCCATCGCTCGGTTCGCTGCCGCCCAGGCGGTGCTGAACCAGCAGAAGTGATCAGGCTCTGAACACAGCAGTGGCCCGTCCCTCACAGGGGCGGGCCACTTGCTTTTTTCGCGTACGCCGAATCCCGCCCCTTGCCGACACCCCGGGCGTAAGTTACTCTTCAGTAGCCATATCGAGTGTCAAGGGAGACCTCTGTGCAGCCAAGAAATGTGGTCTTTGTCGACGGGGTCAGGACGCCCTTCGGCAAGGCCGGTGACGACGGGCTCTATGCCCAGACGCGAGCGGATGATCTGGTCGTGGCGTGCGTACGCGAACTGCTCGCGCGCCAGCCCCAACTGCCGCCGGAGCGCATCGACGATGTCGCGATCGCGGCCACGACCCAGACCGGTGACCAGGGCCTGACGCTGGGGCGTACGGCCGGGATTCTCGCCGGACTGCCGAAGTCCGTGCCGGGCTATGCGATCGACCGCATGTGTGCGGGTGCGATGACCGCAGTGGCGACGACCGCCGCGGCGATCGGGTTCGGTCAGACCGATATCGCCGTGGCCGGTGGCGTCGAACACATGGGTCATCACCCCATCGGCGCGGGCATGGACCCCAATCCGCGGTTCCTCGCCGATCGGCTGGTCGACCCGAGCGCGCTCGTCATGGGCAAGACCGCCGAGAATCTCCATGATCGCTATCCGCAGATCACCAAGGACCGGTGCGATGCGTATGCGGTGGCGTCCCAGGCGAAGTATGCCGCAGCCGTCGACCGCGGTGACATCCAGTCCGATCTGGTCCCCGTCGCGGTGCGATCGGTCGAACGGGGTTGGGGCGTGGCCAGTGCCGACGAGCCCCCGCGCCCGGGCACCACACTCGCCGACCTCGCGACTCTGCGTACCCCCTTCCGGGCCCACGGCCACGTCACCGCCGGCAACTCCGCCGGACTCAACGACGGCGCGACCGCCTGCCTGATCGCGGGCGAGGACACGGCGGCAGAGCTGGGCCTGCCCGTCGCGATGCGGATGGTCGGGTTCGCGTTCGCGGGCGTCGAGCCGGAGGTCATGGGTGTTGGCCCGGTGCCGTCGACGCACAAGGCGCTCAACCGCGCCGGGCTCACCCTGGATGACATCGGGCTGATCGAGATCAACGAGGCGTTCGCGGTGCAGGTCCTGGCGTTCTGTGAGGAGTTCGGCCTCGCCGATGACGATCCGCGGATGAATCCCTGGGGCGGTGCGATCGCGATGGGGCATCCGCTGGCGTCGTCGGGCGTACGCCTGATGACCCAGCTTGCGCGCCACTTCCGCGCGCGGCCGGATGTCCGGTACGGCATCACCACCATGTGCATCGGCCTCGGCATGGGCGGCACGGTCATCTGGGAAAATCCGGCCTTCGAGGGGGAACGATGAGCACGGTCGAGCTGGTGAAGGCAGTGGCCGCCCAGTTGGCGGAGGCGGAGCGGGTGACGGAGTTCCGGGTGCGCCGGGTGGCGATTCCCGGGTCTGTCGGCTCGGGCGACAGTCCAGGCGAGATGGCTCTGATCACCATGGACAACGGGTTCGACCACACGAAGCCGACGACGCTGGGATTCAACGGGCTCCTGCGGTTCCACGATGCGCTCGATGAGGTCGAAGCACTGGCGCGGGGCGGGAAGGTCGTCGCGGCCGGGGTGACGGGGAAGCCGTTCATCTTTGCTGCCGGCGCCGATCTGACACTGATCAGCCAGGTGACGGATCGGGCGCATGTCCGGGCTCTGGCGGAGTTCGGGCATGTGGTGATGGGCCGGCTGCATCGGTTGGGCGTACCGTCGTTTGCTTTTGTGAATGGCTTGGCTCTGGGCGGCGGGCTCGAGGTCGCGCTGGGTTGTGACTACCGCACGATGCAGGACGGTATTTCGGTCGCACTGCCCGAGACGATGCTCGGCCTGGTGCCGGGCTGGGGCGGGTGTTATCGGCTGCCGCGGCTGGTCGGCGTGGCGAAGGCTCTCGAGGTCATCGTCGCCAACCCGTTGCAGCAGAACAAGATGCTCTCCGCGCAGGCGGCCGAGGAGATGGGGCTCGCCGACGCCGTGTTCGGCGGAGCCGGGTTCCTGGTCGATTCGCTGCGGTGGGCGGGGCAGGTGCTGAGTGGGGAGATCGTGCCCGACCGGCGTGATTGGACCGACGATCCGGCGTGGGTGCCGACGGTGAAGGGGGCGCGGGCGCTCCTGCGATCGCGTACCGGTGGCCTGGCCCCGGCGCCCGAACGCGCCCTGCGTCTTGTCGAGGCGGCCCAGGAGGTGACCGAGGCGGTGGGCTTCGCAGCCGAGGATGATGCGCTCACCGACCTGGTGACGGGCGAGGAGTTCCGGTCGTCGATCTATGCGTTCAACCTCGTGCAGCGCGGGGCGAAGAAGCCGTCGAACGCGCCGGACAAGGAGCTCGCGCGCAAGGTCACGAAGGTCGGTGTCATCGGGGCGGGGCTGATGGCGTCGCAGCTGGCGCTGTTGTTCGCGCGGCGGCTCGAAGTGCCGGTCGTGATGAGCGATGTCGATCAGGCGCAGCTGGATCGCGGCCTCGGTTATGTGAAGGCCGAGGTCGAGAAGATGGTCGGCCGCGGGCGGTTGTCGCCCGATGCGGCGAACCGGATTCTCGGTCAGGTGACGGGGAGCGTGGACAAGCAGGCGTACGCCGATGCCGACTTCGTCATCGAAGCCGTCTTCGAGGAGCTCGAGATCAAGCGGCAGGTGTTCGCGGAGCTGGAGCAGGTGGTTTCCCCCGAGTGCGTGCTGGTGACGAATACGTCGTCGCTGTCGGTCTCGGCCATGGCCGACGGCTTGGCGCATCCCGAGCGGGTCGTCGGCTTCCACTTCTTCAACCCGGTGGCCGTGATGCCGCTGGTGGAAGTGGTGCGGGGAGCGTCGACGGACGAGGCGACCCGGGCGACGGCGTTTGGCGTGGCGCGGGCTCTGCGGAAGACCGTGATCGGGGTCGACGATGCGACGTCCTTCGTGGTCAACCGCCTGCTGGGCCGGTTCATGAGCGAGATCGGGACGGTGGTGGACGAGGGTACGCCGATCGAGGTGGCCGATGCCGCCGTCGTGGATCTTGCCCCGATGCCGCCGTTCCAGCTGATGGGGCTGGTCGGGCCGGCGATTGCGCTCCACAACAGCGAGTCCCTGGCCGCGGCGTTTGGGGAGCGGTTCGCGGTGCCCGGGGTGATGAAGGCGCTCGTCGAGTCGGGCAAGTCGGGCGTTTATCTGCCCGCCAAGCCGGGGACGAAGCCGGAGCTGGATGCCGAGTTCGTGGGGTCGCTGGAAGTGGGCGATCGGGCGTCGAGTCCGGACGAGGTACGCCAGCGCGTCCTCGATGCTCTGGCCGACGAGGTCCGCCGGATGATCGACGACGGGGTCGTGTCGAACCCGAGTGACATCGACCTCGGCATGATCACCGGCGCGGGCTTCTCGTTCTGGAACGGTGGACTCTTGCCGCTCCTCGATCGCACCGGGACGTCCGAGCGCGTGACCGGTCGGCGATTCCTGGAATGGGGAGTGGCGTCCCTGCCCGCGTGATCGGTGGCGGCGGAGGTGCCCTGAGCCTCCGCCGCTGTCGTCCTGGGCGCCGTATGGAACTGCGCCCCCTGCGGAAGCGCTCCGGGACTTTGGCTGGGATTGCGGACGCCGCGACACGCCGACGAACGGATCGCACCGTGCCATAAGGCACGATGTCGTCCCCGACACCGCGTGGCTGCACTGAACTTGTGCCACAGGGCGCATCACCACCTGCCACCTGGCGTGTCGTCCGGTCCGCTCGGCGCTGAACCAGTCCAACGCGTGGTGTGGTGGCATCGTTGGGCATCAGTTGCCGAACCAGGGCCCCGACCAAGGTTCCCGCGGGGGAGGCCTCCCGGCAACCGGGGTGCACAGGAATCTGTTCAGCTTGCCTCCCGACCACCCAATCAGCTTGGCCTCCCGCCGCGGGGGCGTACCAACCCCGGCCAACCCGCCGAAACGTGAAGTCGCGGCAGCAAACCCCGTCGTTCAGCGTCCGTTCCCGGCAGTCAGCGCCCGTTTACCGCTTGAGCTTGCGCTTCCTCAGGCCCGAAATCCATCCAGCTCGCCCTCGCCGACTCCGCCCCCGGTGCACGGGGAGCCCTAGACGCGAAGACAAGCTGATCGAGATGGGGCGCAAGCCCAAGACGTCAGGGGGCGCTATAGACGGCTAGGCAAGCTGAATCCGCGGGGCAAAGAACGCGAAACCCGGCTCACCAACCTCCGGAAGGCTGCCGGGTCCACTTCATCGGGGCTAGTGCCCCCTGCTGTTTTTCAGGGTACGCGGTGTTCGGTGGGCTAGAGATTCAGGATGCAGCTCTCATCGGCGGCGAAGGGGTCGCCGGTGAGGGCGTACGCGCGGGAGCGGGACCCGCCGCAGACCTCGGCGAACTCGCACACCCCGCAGTGACCGCCGAAGGTCCTGGGCCGCCGCAGACGCCGCATCGTCTCGTCGTTGCGATAGATGTCGACGAGCGAGGTGTCGTGGACATCCCCGGCGGCGAATGGCAGAAAGCCACTCGGATAGACCAGGCCGTGGTGGTCGATGAACACGAACCCGCGCCCGGAGTTGACGTCGATCGGCGGGCGCGCAGGCCGCTCACGTACCTCCCGGTCGGCCAGGATCTCCGCGGTTCGGGCGGTCAGCGCGCGATACAGCTCCCCGTCGACCGGCTGCCCACCCTTCGCGCGCTGGATCACCACCCGGCGATAGTGCGGTGCCTCGGTGGTCTTGATCGCGATGAAGCAGGAGACGTCGACGAGCCAGTGGAGGACTTGCTCGACTTCGTACGCCGATAGGGACTTCAGCGCGTCCCCGCGGCCGGTCGGCACGAGAAAGAACACGCTCCACAGCGCCGCACCGAGATCCAGCACCTGGGCCAGCAACTCGGGCAGCTCGGCCACGGTGCCGGCTGTGACCGTCGAATTGACATGCAGTCGGAAGCCCGCATCGCGCACGGTCTTGGCGGCGTCCAGGGTGGCGGCGTGCGTACCCTCGAATCCCCGGAACGCATCGTGCACCTCCGGCCGAGCACCGTCCAATGACAACGAGACAGCCTTGCCGCCGGCCTCCCGCAGCGCAGCGAGCCGAGACTCCGTGAGGTTCGGCGTCACGGACGGCGACAGCGCGACCGACAGCCCCAGCTCCGTGCCGTGCGCGACCAACTCCTCGAGGTCGTCCCGCTCGAACGGATCGCCTCCGGTCAGGACGACGATCGGATGCGGCTTCGGGAAGCTCGCGATCGTGTCGAGCAGCGCCCTGCCCTCGTCGGTCGTCAGCTCCCGCGGGTCTCGGCGGGGGATTGCGCTCGCCCGACAGTGTGCGCACGCGAGCTGGCACGCGCGGGTGACCTCCCAGATGACGATGAAGGGCTTGTCGTCGATGTCCTGGCGCTGGTGGCGTACCACCGGCCGCGACCGGCCCGCCGGGAGAGTTGACACGGAATCAACGGGAGAAATCACGAGCTCAAACTACTACGCCTCTCCCGGCGCCGCCCACTGATCCCGGCCACGCCCAACGAGCCCATGCGCGGCACGTGCCACCGCGGTCAAATGGAAACTCCCCACGGGAGAGCCCAGGTGGCGGAAGTACGCCTCCCGCAAGGCCATCCGCGGCTCCGGCGCCAGCCGCGCGACATGTGCTCCCGCCGGGCCGATCCCCAGTTCGAAGGTCTCCCAGAGCTCGTCGAAGTCCGAGTATTCGGACGAGACCGTGAGCTCCTCCTCCTGCACGTCGGTCAGGCCGGCGCTGGTCAGCAGGTCGCTGAGTTCATTCACCCGGCCGAATCGGAACGTCCCCAGCTCGCCCGGGGCGTTCGGATCGAGCGACAGGGCAGCATCCCAGAACGCCCGGAGCATCTGCATGCCGACGGTGAAGTCCCAGACGCAGAGCGCCACTCGGCCACTCGGTGCGACCACTCGACGCATTTCTGCCGTCGCGCGCCCGGGGTCGCTGACGAAGTGGAAGACCAACTGGGCGTACGCGATGTCGAACTGGCCATCGGCATAGTCCAGCGCCTCGGCCTGCCCGGCCCGCACGTCCACGCCCGGATAGCGCGCCCGGCACGCGGTGACGAAGTCGGGTGAGGGGTCACAGGCGGCGACTCGGGCGGCGCCGACCAGGCGTACCAACTCGCCGGTCAGCGCCCCCGGTTCCGCACCCGACATCCAGGACGCGGTGCCCCGGCTCGACCCCGGCGAAGGCAGCAAAGCCGGGCGCCAGCGCGACCGAATATCTCCCCATGAATCGGTCGTACGCATTCCCTCCTGCTTGGAAAGTCCGCGTCCCGTCGACTGCACTCATGCCGCACCTCCCGGTGGCGAGTGGTCAGGATGCGCAGTCGCCGCAGCTGGTGCTGTGATCCCGATCACATCCAGGCTAGTCCTCGACCCCGCGCCTGTCACTGGACACTTTGGGGCGCGTCCAGCGGCTGCGGTGCCGGGATGACGCCCATCTGGAGCATGGCGCCGAGCTCATCACGTACGCCCCAGTGCTCGGCCAGCCGGTCGCCGCGCGTGTGATAGACGTGCAGGGTTTGCATGGAGTAGGGCTTGCCCTCGGCCGCGACGCCGTGGAAGGCCGCCGTGCCGATCCCATGCGCGACGGCGCGGAAAACGATGCGATCGTCGGTCTCGATGGCCTCCTCCATCTCGTAGCGGATCTTCAGCACGCGCGTGACGAACCCCAGGATCTGGCGATAGCCCTCGGGCCCCGGCGGGATGGGGAACGGCGACCCGTGATCGACGAAGTCCTCGGTGATGCACTCGTCGAGGCAACTCAGGTCGCCACTGTTGATGGCATCGAAGACGCGGATGGCGGCAGGCATGGCAGCGTAGGACATGACAACTCCTATTCGATGGATCTATATTCCAGTGGAATAATGATCAACCCAAAAGGGGCAGGATGGCAAGGGCCTACAACAACGAACAGCGAGCCGAGGCTGCCCGCGAGACGCGGGCGCGGATCCTCGCGGCGGCATACGACCTGCTGACCCATGCGTCCTATGCCTCCTTCTCCATCGCCGCACTGGCCGAGAAGGCGGGGGTCAGTCCGCAGACGATCTACAACTCCATCGGCGGGAAATCGGTGGTCCTGAAGGCCTGCTACGACGTGACCCTGGCCGGCGACGACGAGCCCGTCGCGATGAGTGATCGGCCGCAGTTCCGCGCGATGTTCGAGGCGGCGGACGGTGGCGCATTCCTCCGGGCGTACGCCGAGTGGTGTCGCGTCGTGAGTGAGCGGGTGGGCCCGATTCTCGCGCCCCTGTACGCCGCCGGCGACGAACGAGGCATCGGGGAGTTCTTCCGAACCATCGAGCGCGAACGCCGCATCGGCACCACCCACGCCATCACCGCCCTGCGCGATCGGCACGGCCTGTGCGAGGGCCTCGAACTCGACCCTGCGATCGACGCCACCTGGACCCTCAACTCACCCGAGATCTGGGATCGCCTCACCAGACGCTGCGGTTGGACCGCCGATGACTATCAGCGCTGGCTCGAGCGTCAGCTGCGCGCGGCGTTGCTCTGAGGATCAGCGGTCGTAGGCGTACAGATCCCGCTGCTTCATGATGTCGATGAGGGAGTCGGCATAGGTCGGGTCGGTGGCATAGCCGGCGACCTGGAGTTCGCGGGCGAAGGCGTCGGGATCGTTCGAGAACCGGAATGCGGGGGCATAGCGCGAGTTGGACTTGAGGAAGTTGGCATAGTCCATGACCGAATCACGCATGGACGCATAGGTCCGGAAGCTGTCGGTGATCTCGATCTTCTCGCCGTTCTCCCACTCGTTCGTCCTGTGGTCGATGCAGTCGTACTTCACCACGCTCGCAGGCCGGCCGTGGCACTTGACGCCGAAATAGTTGTTGCCCGGGGCGGACCGGCCCCAGCCGGTCTCCTGGGCGGACTGGGCCATGCTGACCGCAGCGGGTACGCCGAACGCATGCTTCGCCTCGCGCGCATGCGGCGCGATGGTCTCGAAGAACTGGTCGGCCTCGCTGACGGTGGGCCCGGTGCTCTCGCCTTCGAACAACGCATCCCACGTCGCCCGATCGACCGCGCCGGTGTCGTCGAGGTCCTTCGCCGCGTGGAACGCCCGTACCTTCTCCGCCGTGGCCGCGTCGAAGTCGTCATACACCCCGGTCGGCTGGCCCTGCAGGTTCAGCAGCGTCTGCACCGCGCGTACGCGAAGACCGCGATCGCCGAGCTTCGCGTCCGGGGTGAGCCTCGTGAAAGTGGCCCGGTCGACCTCACCGGTCGGTTCCAGTCCCGAAGCCCCCTGGAATCCCCGCACCGCAGCGGCGGTCTGGCCCGCATAGGTGCCCGTGACGCCCACGTCGGCCCGCTCCGCATTCAGCAGCCACTGCAGCCCGGTGACGCGCAACCCGGTGGCGCCGTTGGTGAGCAGCGGCGTCGCGGCCTGTTGACAGGCGGCGAGATTCGCCACCACTGTGGTGACGAGAACCGCGGAAACGAGCAGCAGAACCAGCCGGATCTGGGGGAGTCGCATGCGTGGCCGGTCTCTTTCGGGAAGGTGTCGGGGCGTCGGGCCCGGACCAGTTGGTCCGGTCATCGGGATGGGCGCGATTCGAGACTACCCGTCGGCCCGGAAACCAAATAACATCGCAATTCCAGCTTAAAAAAGAGGAGCATCAATGCTGCTGTCCCCTGAGTCCGAAGCCATCGTCAAGGCCACCGCCGGTGTGGTTGCCGAGAACGCGGAGGCCATCACCGCTCGCTTCTACCCGCACATGTTCGAGGCGAACCCCGAACTGCTGAACACGTTCAACAAGGCCAACCAGGCCATTGGCGAGCAGCCCAAGGCGCTCGCTGCGTCCGTGGTGGCGTACGCGGTCAACCTGATCGACCCGGGCGCCCCCGACTTCACGCCGATCATGAACCGGATCGCGCACAAGCACGTGTCGCTGGGCATCAAGGCCACCGACTACACGATCGTCGGGCGCCACCTCATGTGGGCCGTGGGCGACGTCCTCGGCGGAGCCGTCACCCCCGAGGTCGCTGCGGCCTGGGACGAGGTCTACTGGCTGTTCGGCGCCCAGCTGATCGCCGAAGAGGCCAAGATCTATGCGCTCGGCGGCACGGATCCGAACCAGCCGTGGCGCAAATACAAGGTCGTGGACCGCACCGACGAGACCGACGGCATCTTCTCGCTGGAGATCTCGCCGGTCGAGGGCGACCTGCCGAAGCACGAGGTCGGGCAATATGTCGCGATCTCCGTCCCGCTGAGCGACAACGAGCGCCAGCCGCGTCAGTACACGATTTCCGGCGTCCCCGGCGGCGATTCCTATCGCGTGACGATCAAGCGCGTGAAGGGCGAGAACGGTGCGCCCGACGGCCAGGTCTCCAACTGGCTCGCCGACAACGCCCAGGTGGGCGCCGTCCTCGACGTGTCGCAGCCGGCCGGCGATGTCATCCTCGACCGATCCGACGAGCCGCTCGTCCTGGTCAGCGCCGGCATCGGCATCACGCCGATGGCCGCCATCATGGAGGACCTGGTCCAGCACCAGCCGCGCCGCACCGTCCGCGTCTATCACGCGGACAAGAATCACGGCACCCAGGCGCTCTACCAGCGCATGCTCGGCCAGTCGATGCAGCTGAAGGATTCCGTGGGTGAGTTCTGGTATGAGGAGGGAGCCGCCGACGCTCCCACCCGCCGCCCGGCCCGCGAAGGCCTGATGGACCTGTCCGATGTCGAGCTGCCCGAGGGCTGCCGCGTCTTCATGTGTGGCCCCCTCGACTTCATGTCGGCCGTGCGCCGCACGCTCATCTCGCGCGGCGTCCCCGCCGAGCGCATCGACTACGAGATCTTCGGCCCCGACCTCTGGGCCAACAACCCCCAGTGATCTCCTGACCCCGGCCCGCGAGCCGGATCCGGCGTGCTTTTCGGGTACGCCGGGTCCGGCTCGTGGTTGGTTAACATTCCAGAACGTGAGTATCCGGCGCTATGGTCACCCTGTGGACAACCTCGATTTCGCGGCTGTCACGCACGCCGGATCAGTGAAGCAGGTCAATGAGGACAGCGTTCTGGCCCGGCCCCCGGTGTTCGCGGTAGCCGACGGGATCTCCGGATGTCAGCGTGGCGAAATAGCCAGCGGCCTGGTGCTGCGGACCCTGGCACGGCTGGCCGACGAGTCGGACCTGACGCCGGACACGGTGGCGGCCGCTGTCGCCGATGCCCACGCCGGCGTACTCGAATCGCAGACCCGCGATCACCATCGCGCGGCGACGACCGTGTGCGGGGCAGTGGCGCTCGAGATCGGCGAGGTGGCGTACTGGGTCGTTTTCAACGCCGGCGACTCCCGCCTCTATCGCCAACTCGCCCCGGGCGAGGCGCTGGAGCAGGTGAGCGTGGACCACTCGCACGTGCAGGAACTCGTCACCGCCGGGGTGATCACGCCGGAGGAGGCCGAGCTCCACCCGGAACGGCATGTGATCACCCGCGCGGTCGGGTCCCGGGCGGGATGCCGGCCCGACTACTGGCTCGTGCCGATGGTGCCCGGTGAGCGGATGTTGATCTGCACCGATGGGCTGCTCCGGGATGTGGAGTTCGACCGGATCGAGTCGATCGTCGGCGGGGAAGGGTCCCCGGAGGAGACGGTGCAGTCGCTGCTCGACCTCGCGCTGGCTGCCGGCGCCCGCGACAACGTGTCGGTTGTCGTGGTGGATGTGAATGATGCGCCCGTTAGGGTGTGACCGAACAAACCCAAGGGGAGACCATCATGTCCGAGCAGATCGGCCAGTGGCGCGCCAGTTATGCGCCCGGCAAGTGGATCGTGCTGAGTGGGCCGACATCGCTCGTCATCATGCAGCCCGCTCCTGCCCGCGTGTCCGCCATGATCAGCGGCTTCTGGGAGGTCGTCCTCCGGGTCGACTCGCTGGACCAACTGATCGGTGAACTGGCCAAATACAACGTCGAACGCATGCCCGACTTCGCCGCCTTCTTCTGGAACAACGGCGAGATGCGCTCCCTGGTCCGCGGCAGCCTCGATGTGGTCGACGCCGACTCCGGCGATGTGCTCGCCCAGGGCCACGGCGTCCAGACCTGGACCGAAACCGGCCTGGGCCATATCCGCCGGGTGCGCGTCGAGATGGAGGACGTCGACACCGACGACCTGCTCAAGCTGCCGCTGGTGGTCGGTGCGGCCACCGCGTGCGTGGTCACGCTCGATGCGACCGAGTCGGCCCGCGTCGCGAGCCCGCAGCCCATGCCCGCTCCGACGGATGCCTCCCTGAGCCCGCTGACCTTCGAGCCCGTCGCCACCGTCGTGCCCGTGGCCGCTGCCCCGGACGAAGCCGAGACCGGCGCTCCTTCGGATGCCGACGACAACTTCCCGCGCACCGAACTGCTCCTGCCCGCAGACCTGCCCGATTTCGACGATCAACCCGGTCGTGGCCATGACGGCGAGGATGCCGCGACGCTGCCGTTCGACGGCGACGAGGGTTCCTCCGACGGCAGCGCCGACTCCGAGGTCGAACAGGCGCGCTCCCTCCGCCCGGTCCCGGCCCTCGACGACTCCTCCGAAGACGCTCCGGAAGCGCGGGCGCGGTTCTCCGCAGGGGAGTACGCCAACGACGACGACGATTTCGGCTTCGGCGCCTCCGCCTCATCGTCCGCCTCGGCGACGCCCCCGCCCGGCGACGTCAATCCGTTCGGGTCCTTCGATCGGGAGTACGCCGGCCAGCCCGGCGATCCGGCGCTCGCCGGCACTGCATCGGCTGCCCCCGGCCCCCAGTTCGGTGGCGGATTCGGCGCGCCGGTGCCGCCACCCGGCGTCGCGCCCATGCCCTCCGGCGCACCGCCCATGCCTCCCGGCGTGCCGCCCATGCCGCCTGTCGGCGGGGCCGCTGGCTTCGGTGCCGGTGTCGGTGCTCCCGGTCCCGGCGGGCCCCTTGGCGGTCCTCCCGGTCCTCCCGGTCCCAATGGTCCCGAGGGGCCGTTCGGTGGCTTCCCGCCCGCCCCGCCGGCGTACCCGAACGAATTCCCGCCGCCCGGCCACCCCGGCCAGCCCGGCCAGCCCGGCCAGCCCGGCCAGCCCGGTCCGAACGGCCCGTTCGGCGAGCCGGCGGAGCAGCCCTCGCCGTTCGCTCCGCCGCAGGGCGGCAATGACCAGTGGGCGCCGCTGCCGCAGCAGAATCCCCAGAACCTCCAGGCGCCGGCCAACCAGGATCTCGGGGCCGGCGAGGGTCAGCTCCTCGGCATGGTCTGCGCGATGGACCACCCGAACCCGCCGGATGCGCAGCGCTGCCGGCGCTGCGGCGGGCCGCTGCAGGGGCAGCCGCGGATGCTGCCGCAGCCGGTCCTGGGCCAGCTGCGCCCGTCGAACGGCACTCCGGTCGACATCGATCGGGCCGTCCTCATCGGCCGTTCGCCCCAGGCCAACCAGGTCGCCCGCGAGCAGTTGCCGAGGCTGCTCACCGTGCAGAGCCCGAGCCACGACATCAGCCGTACGCACCTGCAGGTGAGTCCCGACGGCTGGGAGCTGGTGGCCACCGACCTGCATTCGACCAACGGCACCTTCCTGATCCGTCCCGGGCAGCCCGAGCCGGAGCGCATGCCGCCGGGCGAGCCGGTCCGGGTCTTCCCGGGGTGTCTGCTCGACCTCGGTGACGGGGTCACGATCCTGATCGATCACCCGGCCTGATCCCACGCCGACCCGGCAGGCCCACGCGCCTGCCGGGTGGACCGGATGTGCATCGGACCCGGGCGTCCAATAACCTGCCCGCATGCTGCTGTCGGATCGCGACATCCATGCCCGCATCGAGGCGGAGCAGATCCTTCTCGACCCCTGGGACCCGGGGATGGTCCAGCCGTCCAGCGTGGACGTACGCCTGGACCGCTTCTTCCGGGTCTTCGAGAACCATCGCTATCCCCATATCGACCCTTCCGAGGAGCAGGCCGAGCTGACCCGGATGGTCGAACCGATCGGTGACGAGCCGTTCATCCTGCATCCGGGGGAGTTCGTGTTGGGCTCCACCCTCGAGCTCGTCACACTGCCGTCCGACATCGCGGCGCGTCTCGAGGGCAAGTCCTCGCTGGGGCGCCTCGGCCTGCTCACGCATTCGACCGCCGGCTTCATCGATCCGGGCTTCTCCGGTCACGTGACGTTGGAGCTGTCCAACATGGCGACCCTGCCGATCAAGCTCTATCCGGGTATGAAGATCGGCCAGCTGTGCTTCTTCCAGCTGTCCTCGCCGGCGCAGGCGCCCTATGGCTCGGCGCAGTACGGCTCGCGTTATCAGGGCCAGCGCGGCCCGACCCCCAGCCGCTCCCACCTCAACTTCCACCGCACCGTGGTCCAGCCGTCCGGTGAGGCCCGGGGCGAGTGAACGCACCCTGCCCGTGTGGCGCGGGGCCGGCGTGCGCCGACTGTTGCGGCCCGCTGCATGCGGGGAGCCGGCAGGCGGAGACGGCCGAGGAACTGATGCGGAGTCGCTATGCGGCGTTCGTGGTGCGGAACGGTGACTACCTCTTCCGCACGTGGCACCCGGCGACCCGGCCCGCCGACGTCGATCCGGGCGATCTCACCTGGACCGGGCTCGAGATCCTGGACACGGTGGAAGGTGGCCCGGCCGACCGGGACGGGATCGTCGAATTCGTGGCTCACCACCGATCCGGTCGGACGACCGGGCGGCTCCATGAGCGGTCCCGGTTCGAGCGTCGGGCGGGTCGGTGGTTCTATCTCGACGGCGAGATCTCGGGCGACTGAGTGGTGCCGGGGCCGAGCCCGCGTTGATACCAGACCACGTCGATCCACTGGTCATTCTTGAACCCGACCCCGGGGAACAAGCCGACCTGCTCGAATCCGCACGCTTCGTGCAGCCGGATCGAGGCGGGGTTGGGCACGGCGATGCAGCCGATCGCGACGCGAAACCCGCGGTCGGCGAGGGCCTCACACAGCGCCGTGTAGAGCGCGCGGCCCACCCCGCGACCCGTGGCCTCCGGATCGAGATAGATCGTCGTTTCGCAGACCCAGGCGTACGCGGCCTTGGACCGGAACTCTGCGGCGTACGCAAACCCGAGCACGCGGCCCTCCTGCTCGGCGACCAGCCAGGCATGGCTCGCGCCGAGCCGCTCGATCCTGGCCGCGAACTCCTCGGGCGTGGGGCTCTCGAAGTCGAAAGTGACCACGGATCCGGTCACGAAAGGGGCATAGATCTGGGCGCAGGAGTGGGCGTCGGACGCAGTGGCAGCCCGGATCGTCGACTTGGTCACAGGGCGGGATTCTAAGGGGCAGTGCCCCAAAAACGGGGGGCACCAGATAGCCTGACCAAATCCGCGTCCGCAGGAGGGGGAGCATGTTCCCATCCGCTTTTCCCGACCCGGCCGACCTGAGCGAGTTGGTGGAACCGACCATCACGTTGGCCGAGCGCTGGCTGCGTGGTCCGAGGGGTCAGGCGACGCGGGCGGAGCGCCGGGCAGCGTCCGGATTGTCGGAACTCGTGCGTGATCCTGCAGGGCTCGACCTGGCCGTACGCTTCGTCGACCGGGTGGCCCGGCCCGAAAGCCTCGACGTGGCCGCCCGCGAATTCGCCAACCTGAGCGCGCGGGCCGGTGGCTTCCTGGATCCGCTGGACCGGATGCTGCTGGGGGCTGGGTCACTCGCCGCACCGCTGGCCCCCGGCGTCGTCGTGCCCCTGGCACGGCGGCGGCTGCGCCAGCTCATCGGCCACCTCGTCGTCGATGCCGACGGCCCGACACTGTCGCGGCAGCTCAGGGAAGCCGGGCAGGAGGGGTTTCGGCTCAACCTCAACCTGCTGGGCGAGGCCGTGCTGGGGGAGCGCGAGGCGAAGTCGCGAGCCCGTCGGATCGAGGCACTCATCGCCCGCCCCGATGTCGACTATGTCTCGATCAAGGTGTCGTCGCTGGTGTCACAGATCTCGCCCTGGGACATCGAGGGCACCGTCGAGCGAGCGGCCGGGCGGCTGGCGGGCCTGTTCCGGGCGGCCGCCGCCAACAACGCGTTCCTCAACCTCGACATGGAGGAATACAAGGACCTCGATCTCACGGTCGAGACCTTCATCCGGGTGATGTCCGAACCGGAGTTCGACGAGCTCTCGGCTGGGCTGGCGCTGCAGGCCTATCTGCCCGATTCCCGTGCCGCCCTCGAGCGGATCCTGGAATTCGCCCAGGAGCGCGACCAGCGTGGCGCCGCTCCGATCAAGGTGCGGCTGGTGAAGGGCGCCAACCTGTCGATGGAACGTGTGGACGCCGAACTGCACGGCTGGGCCCAGGCGCCGTTCGCGACCAAGGCCGAGGTCGATGCCCACTATCTGACCCTCGTCGATCGGGCGATCAGCGTCGATCACGGGCAGGCGTTTCGCGTGGGGGTCGCGTCCCACAACCTCTATGACGTGGCGTTGGCCTATCTCCTGGCGCGCGGGCGCGGCGTTGCCGACAGAGTCGATGTGGAGATGCTGCGCGGCATGGCCCCGGCCCAGGTCCGCGCCGTGCGCGACACGGTGGGCTCGGTCATTCTCTATACGCCCGTGGTCGACCGCGCCGACTTCGATGCAGCGGTCGGTTATCTCATCCGCCGGCTGGAGGAGAACGCCCAACCGCAGAACTTCCTCTATGCGTTGTTCGCGCGGCAGTTGCCCGATCAGCGCGTCCGCTTCCGGACGGCGATCGACGACATGGCGACCGTCTCGACGGAACGGCGGCGCAGCAGCGAGCGACCGATGCGGTTCACCCGGTTCGCCAACACGACCGATTCCGATCCGGCCCTGGTCGAGGTGCGGACCCAGGCGCAGGCGTGGGTGACGGCCCGGCCGGCGGAGCCCGCCTCGCCGCGGCTGAACGATCGGGCCGGGATCGACGAGGTCGTCGCGCGGGGCCGGGCCGGAGGCACGGACTGGCGAGCGCTTCCGGCGCGCACCAGGGTGGCCATCCTGTGCCGGGCCGGCGACGAACTCGAGAGCCGACGCGCCGAGTTGGTGACGGCGATGGCCGCAGAAGGCGGCAAGACCGTCGGTGAGGCCGATCCCGAGGTGTCGGAAGCCGTGGACTTCGCCCGGTGGTATGCGGAGCGTTCCCTCGACCTCGACCCCGAGCAGGGAAGGCTGACGACCGATGGCGCACGGTTCGCGCCCCACACCCTGACCCTCATCACCCCGCCGTGGAACTTCCCGGTGGCCATCCCCGCCGGCGGGATGCTGGCCGCGCTGGCGGCTGGATCCGGGGTGATCGTCAAACCCGCCTCGGCGGTTCCGCGCTGCACTGAGATCGTGGTCGAGGCGCTCCACGCGGCCGGCGTACCCGAGGGTGCGCTTCAGGTCGTCCGGCTCGCCGATCGTGAGCTCGGCCGGGAGCTCGTGGCCCATCCGGAGATCGACGGCGTGGTCCTGACCGGGTCGGCCGAGACCGCCGAGCAGTTCGTCGAGTGGCGCCGCGGCCGGGCGGGTGGGCACGGTGTCATCGGTGAGACTTCCGGCAAGAACGCGATGATCATCACCCCTTCGGCCGATTACGACCTGGCCGTGATCGACCTGGTGAAGTCGGCGTTCGGGCATGCGGGCCAGAAGTGCTCGGCGGCTTCGCTGGCGATCCTGGTCGGCGACGTCGCCGACAGCGAACGCTTTCGACGCCAGCTCGTCGATGCCGTGCAGTCCCTGCGGGTGGGGCAGCCCCAAGATCTCGGCGTCGGGATGGGTCCGGTCATCGCCCCGCCGGAGGGCAAGCTCCAGCGCGCACTGACCTGTCTCGAATCGGGTGAGGAATGGTGGGTCGAGCCCGAACAGCTCGACGACTCGGGTCGGCTGTGGTCACCGGGCGTACGCGCCTGGGTGCAACCGGGGTCGTGGTTCCACCTGACCGAGTGTTTTGGGCCCGTGCTGGGCCTCATGTCGGCCACCGATCTCGACGCGGCGATCCGGCTGCAGAACCAGGTCGCCTATGGCCTGACGGGCGGCCTCCACTCGCTGGACGATCAGGAGATCGAACACTGGCTCGACCGCGTTCACGTCGGCAACGCCTATGTGAATCGCCACACCACCGGTGCCATCGTGCGACGTCAGCCGTTCGGTGGCTGGAAGGCCTCCGCCGTCGGGGCCGGAGCCAAGGCGGGGGGTTGGGACTATCTCGGTCAACTCGGCGCGTGGTCGTCGGCGGGCCGTCCGGCCGAGGGAGCCGAGCCGAGCCGGACGGTGTCGCAGGCGCTGGCCGACCTGGTCGGTCTCGTCGCCGACCCGGAGGACCGGGATTGGTTGGTCAGCGCGGTGCGATCGGATGCCCGCGTCTGGGGTGACCAACTCGGCGCCAACTCCGACGCGTCCGGGCTCCGGGTCGAATCCAACATCCTGCGCCATCGGCCCGCGCCGCTCACCGTGCGCGGGCTGGCGGGGGCTCGGCTCGTCGAGGTGGTGCGGGTGGTGCTGGCCGCGTTGGCGGTGGGTACGCCGGTCCGCGTCAGCCTGGATTCCTCCCTGGGCCAGAGCGCCATGGCCGCCGACGGTGCGGGTTGGACCCGGCTGAGCCGGCTGCTGGAGCCGATGGAGGACGACAAGGCGTGGGTGGCCCGGATGTCGACCGCCGACGACGTCGAACGCATCCGATTGATCGGGCCGGGCGCGGTCGGGGTGGCCGATGAGATCGTGCGCCCCGGACGGGCCGTGCTGGCGGGTGAGGTCCTCGCCACCGGACGCCGGGAGCTGTTGAGCGTCGTCCGCGAGCAGGCCGTTTCCCGCACCGGTCACCGGCACGGTCATCTGCCGCGCTGACTCACTGGACCTGCGGGCGAACTGTGCGTCAGGGGATATCGACCCACGACTCCCCGTCCCGTGTGGGCGCGGCGGAGCCCCCGGTCAGTTCGGCGACCGCTGCAGTCAGTTCCGGGAGGCGATCCCCGGGTACGCCCAGCCGGAGCGTCACCGCTGCGGCGTACGAGGTGTCCAGGACCGCGTACCCACGCGACCGCAACTCCGACTCCACCCGACCGGCGATCGCGTGATCGAGGCCGAGGGTGACTTCCTGCCGGAGTTCGCGTCGGCGTACGCCGGCCTCGGCGAGCCCCAGGCGAACGGCATCCGAGTAGGCGCGCACCAGGCCGCCCGCGCCGAGGAGGGTGCCGCCGAACCAGCGGGTGACCACGGCGACGACCTCGGTGAGCCGGGCCCCGCGGAGGACCTCGAGCATGGGGGCGCCGGCGGTTCCGGCGGGTTCGCCGTCATCGGACGAGCGCGCCGTCATCCCATCCGGACCGAGGATGAAGGCCGATCAATGGTGCCGGGCGTCCCAGTGTTCCGTGCGGGCCTGTTCGATGACAGCGCGGGCGGCGGCCTCGTCGACGACGTGCTCCACTCGGCACCGGAAGATGGAGCGCTTGAGCTCGAGGTCGGCCTCGGTTGTTCGGGCGATCGTGCGATAGGAGGTCGGGGACATTCCGTCAGCCAACCACGAAAGCGGCTGTGCCCGGGAATGGCTCACCCCGCCTCGTCTGCCGGGGGGAGACAGACTGGCGGGGTGAGGATTGGGGGTGTTGTCGCCTATTCGAAGTCAGACGCGTTCTTGGTCGGGTCCACCACTTGACCCGGCTGGTTGTAACCGCTGTCATGACGCTCGGGGTGATGCTCCTCGTCGCCCAGCTCGGTGACCGGATCGAAGGGCTCCGGGTCGATGTTCTCGCTGTAGCCGGACGAGTGCTTCTCGGGTTCCTGGTTTTGCACGTTTTCCGGGTTGCTGTCGCTCATGGCCCTCCTTGATTAGTCGACTTGTCGTTAGTTTGCCACCCGCTGAGGCGCAACGGAAGACGTGGAGATGCACTGCGCGGAACCAGCAGGGTTCTAGGCTCAAGCGTATGTCCCCCCTGGTGACCGTTTTCGGGCTCCCCCTGCATCCGCTTGTCATTCATGCCGTTGTCGTGCTGCTTCCACTCGGGGCGGTGCTGCTGATCGCCTGCGTGGCATGGCCAAGGCTGCGGGAGAGCTTCGCAACGGCGAGCTTTGCGCTCCTCACGCTGGGTTTCGCCCTGAGCATGGTCGCGAAGCTCTCGGGCAGCGCACTGGCCGAACGCCTGGGTCTGCCCGAGGAACACGCCGAGTGGGGAGATCGGACCGCGCTGGTGGCCTTCCTGCTGATGATTGTCAGCGGCGCGTGGTGGTGGATCCAGCGTCGGGCGGCGACCTATGGCGCGACCGATCGTCAGGAGGTCGTCCAGAAGGTGCTCGGGGGTCTGGGCATTGCGTTGTCCCTCGCGGTGATCGTCACGACGGTGCTGGCGGGTCACAGCGGCGCCAGGGAAGTGTGGGAGAAGCGGCTCGCCATGGCCGGGGCCACCGTCTCGGCGGTGCCCGTGCCCGGTGAGGCCGGGGAGCATGAGGGCGAAGGGGACGAGGGACAGCCGCCGGCGGCCGCGCCCACCCCCAGCCCCACACCGAGCCCCAGCCCGTCTCCGTCGCCCACCCCGACGGGGCCCGTCTACACGATGGCCGACGTGCAGGAACACAACTATCGCCAGTCGTGCTGGGCTGCGGTCGACGGCGGGGTCTATGACCTGACCAACTGGATCCGTCAGCACCCCGGCGGCCAGACCCGCATCCTCAACCTCTGCGGCACGGATGCGACCAGCGCCTTCGGCGGCCAGCACGGGACCGCTGAGAGGCCGAATGCCCAGCTCGCTTCCATGCGCATCGGCACGCTGGTGAGCTGAGCTGGGGACTCGCCGACGTGCTCAGGGTGATGTGCCAATTGGCGCAAGCTCAGCCGGGACACCCCGTGGCGGGAGTCAAGTCGTGCCCGTTGGCACAAGTCCATCCGGCCGTCGGCGAGTCGCGGTGGCGGAAGCGCTTCCGAAGCCCGGGCGGTCAGGGCGTGGTGTCGGGTTCAGGTCTGGCGTCGGGTTCGGTGGACGTGGCGGCGTCGGGCTCAACCGGCTCCTCCACGGGTTCGATGGCCGCGGGCTGGCTGCGGCGTACGGATTCGAGCAGGAGCTGCGCGACGTCGAGCACTTCGACGTTCTCGCCGTTGCCATCGGCCTGCTCTGCGGTGAGGCCGTCGGACAGCATCACGCGGCAGAACGGGCAGCCGGTGGCGATCGCCGAGTTGGGAGCCTGACCCAGGACCGTCAGAGCCTCGGTGGTGCGGTTGCGGTTGATGCGCTCGCCGATGCGCTCTTCCATCCACATGCGAGCGCCGCCGGCACCGCAGCAGAACGAGGTCGCCCCGTGTCGCGGCATCTCGCTCACGGTGGCGCCGGGGATGGAGCCGAGGAGCTCGCGCGGCGGCGCATACACCTGATTGTGGCGGCCCAGATAGCACGGATCGTGATAGGTGATCGTGCGCCCGGCGGCGGACCCTTCCGGAGCGGCCGCGGTCGTGAGCTTGCCGTCACGGACCAGGCGGTTGAGCAGCTGGGTGTGGTGAACGACGTCGAGCTCGAGGCCGAGCTGGCGGTATTCGTTCTTGAGAGTGTTGAGGCAGTGGGCGCAGGTGGTGACGACCTTCTGGGCCTTGGCCTCGGTGAGGGTCTCCTTGTTTTCCTCCGCGAGCTGCAGATAGACGAACTCGTTGCCGGAACGGCGGGCCGAGTCGCCCGTGCAGGTCTCGTTCTTGCCGAGAATGGCAAACGTGACGCCGGCGGTGTGGAGCAGTTCGGCGACGGCCTGGGTCGTCTTCTTGGCCCGATCCTCGAACGCACCGGCGCAGCCCACCCAGAACAGGTAGTCGACCGACGTCAGGTCCTCGACATCGGAGCCGACGACCGGGACGTCGAAGGGGAGATCCTTCGTCCAGTCGAGGCGGCCCTTCTTGTTGAGGTTCCACGGATTGCCCTTGGATTCGAGTCCCTTGTAGAGCCCGTTGAGTTCCTCCGGGAACTCCGACTTCACCAGCACCTCGAACCGGCGCATGTCGAGGATGTGATCGACATGCTCGATGTCCACCGGGCACTGCTGCACGCAGGCACCGCAGGTCGTGCACGCCCACAGCACCTCGGGATCGATGACGGCCAGCGGGCCATCCTCGCCCATCTGGATCGGGTTGCCGTGGGCCTGCTCGACCGCGCTCGGGGCGGGCGCGCCGATGAGGGGTCGTTCGGCCTCGGCGCGGGAGCGCTCCGGCAGCGTGGTGCGGGCCGATTCGGCGGCCTGCAGCCAGGGGGCCTTGGCGTACGCATGTTCGCGCAGGCCCATCATCAGCAGCTTGGGCGACAGCGGCTTGTCGGTGTTCCACGCCGGGCACTGGGACTGGCAGCGACCGCATTCGGTGCAGGACGTGAAGTCGAGCAGGCCCTTCCAGGTGAAGTCCTCGACCTTGCCGACGCCGAGTCGCTCGGCATCGTCCTCTTCGAGCTCCTCCAGCGTCTCCATCGTCACCGGCCTGCCGTCGAGGCGCAGCGGGTTGGCCTCGGCCAGGGCGGTGCGGCCACTCGCGTCGCGCTTGAACCAGATGTTGGGCCACGCGGTGAAGCGGTGCCACGCCACGCCCATCGTCTTGTTGAGGCCCAGGACGATCATCCAGACGAACGAGATGATGATCTTGAGCGCGGCCACCAGGGTGATGGCGGTTTCGAGCGTGCCCGTGCTGATGCCGGCCGGGAGCAGCCACCAGGTCAGCGGGAAATGGATGTGGCCCTCGGAGTTGCCATAGAACAGCTGGAACTCCATGGCGCGCAGCAGCAGGATGCAGATGCCGACGCCGAGGATGGTCAGCTCGACATAGACGGCCTGCCACGTGCGGGAGCCGAAGAACCGGCCCTTGCCGATGCCGACCCCGAAGAACCGGATCGCCATGAGGGCGAGGATCGCCAGAGTGGTCAGCCAGGCCATGGCCTCGGTGACCCATTCATAGACGACGAAGTGACCGATCAGGGGCAGCGCTGCGCGCGGATCGAACAGCTGCATGAAGGCATTGGGCAGCGTCAGGAACAGGATGAGGAAGCCGAACAGCACGAACCAGTGGGCGAAGCCGACCTTGCTCAGCTGGAGCATCCGGGTGTGGCCGACCGACTCCACCACCAGGTTCTTCCAGCGCCGGCCCGGGTCGTCGGTGCGGCCCAGGGTCGGCTGCCCGAGTTTGACCACCCCCACGATCCCGGCAATGGCACGGATGAACAACGCCAGGCCGACCACGGCGGTCAGCAGGGCGAGCACGATGGCCACGGTTGTCACGGTCACGCTCCCTCGATGGTCCTGTGCCGAGAACCGTAGTCGTCGGCTCTGACAGAACTGCACGGTCTTTCCGGCGGGTGCGAGTTTGGCCCCCGCAACATCGCCACCGCCAGGTTACTGGTCAGTATCGCCGAACCGGCCGCCCAGCGGAAGGGCTCCGGCGGAACCACCGTCAGCCCGCGGCGGCGGACTGCTGGTTCTGGATGAGCCGGTACGCCGTCTCGGCGGCCCAGTGCACCTTGCGCATTTCCTTGGCCCGCTTGCGGATCGCCCGCCGATTCACGGTGGAGACATCCTCGGCGATGACCTTGTCGGCCATGTTCACGGCGCTGAGCAGAGCAATGATGCAGGCCTCGCGTACGGTCGGCTCCTCATTCCTGGCCAGCACCGCGAACAAACCACTGCGCAGTCGCTGCTCGTAATCGAAGCTCACGGCCGGATAGACCGTGATCGGCACCAACCCCAGGACCCGGTGCTCCCGCGCCTCGACGAACCCGCGCTCGACGAGCCGCTCCAACACCAGCCGTTTGACGTTCTTGCGGAGCAGCTGGACCGTGGTCGAGCGCCACCGCACCGGGCGCCCGGCCAGGCGTACCAACGCCTGATCCAGGATCGCGTCATCGGTCGAACTCGCGTCGGAGACGACCACCCGACCCGGCCGGACATCGCGCTCGCCCTTCTCCGTCAGGCGGATGCGACCACGGATGGCCAGCTCGGTGGCGAGCGCGCCGGCCAGGACCCACTCGTGATACTGACCGCGCATCCAGCCCGTGTCGTCGGCGAGCAGCAGCAGCGCCACATCCTCGACGAGCAGCAGCTCGCTCACGACGTGGCGGTGATGGCGGCTGAGGCTGCTGCCGCGGCGGCCGCCGCGTGGACTGCTTCGATCGCGGCCCTCGCGGCCTCGCTCGCCCAGTTTTCCTTCATCAATTCCTTGGCGCGCCGGCGTACGGCTTTCTTGTCGATCGTCGACACGTCCTCCGCGACCACCTTGTGGGCGACATCGATGGCCGAGAGCAGCGAGATCAGGGACGCCTCCCGGACCGTCGGCTCCTCGTTCTCGACGAGCACCCGGAACAGCCCCGCCCGGATCTCGTCCTCGTGGCTGGTGTCAGCGGCGGGAAACTTGTTGAAGCCTGCGAACCGTGACTTCTCGTGGCGGAACATGCCGCGCTCGACCAGTCGGTCCTGCAGCGGTCGGCGCACCTTCTTCACCAACAACTCGACCGCCTTCTGCGGTTTGCAGTCGGGCTTGGTGGCCAGCCGCGCGAGGGCGTTGTCGAGGATGGCGTCGTCGGTCGGGGAATCATCGGTGATCGTCACGCGACCGGCCTTGTGGGCCGATTCGCCCTCCTCGGTGATCCGAACCCGACCGGCCAGGGCGAGTTCCATCAGCAGGGCACCGCCGAGGACATAGTCGGCGGACGAGTATTCACGAACGCTCCCGCGACGATCGTGCGTGAGCAGCAGCAAGAGATCTTCGGCGATCAGAGTGTCGGACATGGTCTCTCCTCCCGGGTCGAAGCCCATCCTTTCGTACGCCCGAAATCCGCGGAGACGAACCTGCCAACTTGTGGCTCACCGATCGGGCAGCGCCCTCGACATCTCCCAGATCAGGACCTCGGCGTCGGTGAGTGCGGTGATCCGTTGCTCACCCTCGGTCAGCCGGACTGCATCGCCCTGGTCCAGGCGCCCCGCGCCCTCCAGCTCGATCGCTCCGCGGGTCACGAACACATGCAGGTACGCCCCAGCGGGCACGTTCACCGCGCCCGCGGCCGGAAGCCGAGCGTTCTCGATCGGAGCGCGCAGTCGCGCGACGTGTAACCCGGCGTACCGGCACTGCAGGCCGATCCCCGCCGATTCACGGTGGTGGGGCAGACCGGAGACGACGGGCACCAGCTCGCCGGAGGCGAGGGCGGCGTTGGCGTCGAACTCGGCATAGCTCGGGGCGATGTTCGCCTCGTCCGGCACGATCCACATCTGCACCACATGGGCATCGTCGTCGTGCTTCGGGATGTCGGGGAAGTGTTTCCACGCGTCGTTGCGCTCGGAATGGAGAATGCCCGTGCCGGCGGACATGCGCTGGGCTACGCCGGAGGTGATCAGCGCGGTATTGCCTTTGTCGTCGGCGTGGACGATCGAGCCGGACAGCACCCAGGTGACGATCTCGAGGTTGCGGTGCCGGTGCGGATCGAACCCCCAGCCCGCGGCGACGGTGTCCTCGTTGTTGGCGGTGAGTACGCCGTGATGCGTGTTCCGCGGATGCCCGAATCGTGGGTCGTGCGAGACCGCCATCGAGAACGACGCACGGGAGGTCAGCCAGTTCAGGCGCGTGATCTCCCGATCTGCAGCGCGGCGGATTTCCATGCCGGGAGCGTAACCACCCGGACATTCGGCTCAAGAGGTGACCATGCCGCCGGGCTGCCGAGGTTTTGTCGGAGGCGCGGGTTAGGGTCAACGGTGTCCGCATCCCCCGACCTCCGAGGCGCCCGTGCTCCAGTTCGAATCGGTCGCAAAGACCTACCCCGACGGGACCAAAGCCGTCACTGACCTGGATCTGGTGATCCCGTCGGACGGCATCACGGTTCTGGTCGGGCCGTCGGGCTGTGGCAAGACGACGATCCTGCGGATGATCAACCGGATGATCGAGCCCACGGCGGGGCGCATTCTGTGGGACGACAAGCCGATCAAGTCGATGCGCAAGACGACGCTGCGCCGCCAGATGGGCTATGTGATCCAGAACGGTGGGCTGTTCCCGCATCGCACGGTCCTCGAAAACATCGGCACCGTCCCGAGCCTCCTGGGCTGGGATGACAACAAGACGCTGCTGCGCTCCCGCGAGCTGCTCGAGCAGGTCGGCCTCGAACCCAAACTCGGCAATCGCTTCCCCGCTCAGCTCTCCGGCGGCCAGCAGCAGCGCGTAGGTGTGGCCCGGGCGCTCGCGGCCGACCCCGACCTGTTGCTGATGGACGAACCGTTCTCCGCCATCGACCCGGTCGTGCGGGCCGATCTGCAGGCTCTGGTCAAGCGCCTCCAGCGCGAGCTCAACAAGACCATCGTCATGATCACCCACGACATGGACGAGGCCATCACGATGGGTCACCGCATCGCGGTGCTCCGGCCGGGCGGCATCCTGGCGCAGTACGGGCCGCCGGAGGCCATCCTCGACGACCCGGCCGATGACTTCGTGTCCAAATTCGTCGGCAAGGACCGGGGTTATCGGTCCCTCGGGTTCGCGGAGGTGCCCAGGCCGGAGCTGGCGGGCGTACGCACGGTGCGCAACGCCGAGCAGGCCCACACCGCGAGCTCCGACCGCGATCAGCCCGTCCTCGTCGTCAGCGCCGAGGGCGAGCCGGAGGGGTGGGCCGACCCCGACCGGCCCGGACGCGTACTCGTCCTCGGTGAGACCTTCACCCATCCCGGTGCGCCGCTGCGTGACATGGTCGAGGCCGCGCTCACCTCTCCCGTGGGGCGCGCGGTCGCGGTGAACTCGACCGGCCGCTATGTCGGCACACTGTCCGCCGCCGACGTGATGGACCAGGTCCGTACTTATCGCATGACCGTCGCCGACCAGCAGCTGAGCCGTCGGATCGCTGCGGAGCAGGAGCCGGATCCGGAGCCCGTGGAGCGGTCCGGTGCGCCTGCGGTGGCGCCGGGCGAGGAGCGTACGCCCGAGGAGCCGGCTCCCGATGTCGAGCCGGGGAGTGATCCCGAGGCGACGCCGGAGACGGAGCGGGCCGAGGAGCGTACGCCTGCGGAGCCGGCTCCCGATGCGGAGGCCGCACTGCGCAAGCCGACGGCGGAACAATGAACGAGTTCCTCGACTTCGACTGGATCCGGCGCAACACGGGGGTGATCGCGGACCTGACCGTGCAACACCTCCTGTGGTCGCTGATCGCCGTCGCGGTGGGGCTCGCGCTGGCGCTCCCGATCGGCTATCTGGTCCACCGAACGGGCCGCGCTGCCGGATTCCTGCTGGCGGTCGCAGGTCTGCTCTATGCGATTCCGTCGATTGCGCTGTTCGTGGCGATGCCGCTGGTCCTCGGGTCGAAGATCCTCGACCCGATCAACGTGATCGGGGCGCTGACGGTCTATACGTTCGCGCTGCTGGTGCGCAGCGTGTCCGATGGTTTCGCCGATGTCGATCCGCAGGTACGCCAGTCCGCCGTCGCGGTCGGCTACGGCCCCATCCGGCGGGTTCTGGGCGTCGAATTCCCACTGGCCCTGCCGGTGATCTTCTCGGGGTTGCGGGTCGCCACGGTGTCCACGATCTCGCTCGTCGCGGTCGGTGCGGTGATCGGCAACGGCGCACTCGGGCAGCTGTTCGACCGCGGCTTCCAGTCCGGATTCGCCACGCCGATCATCGTCGGCATCGTCGTCATCCTGGTCATGGCGTTGCTCGCCGACGGGCTGATCCTGCTGATCCAGGGCATCATGCTGCCGTGGTTCGGCCTCGGGCCGCGCAGTGGTGGCCGCGGCCGCCTCCGCCGGCTGGTGGGAGCGCCCCGATGAATCTGTTCGAACACCTCCTCGACCCGGCCAATTGGTCCGGCGCCGAGGGCATCCCGGCCCGGATCGGGGAACATCTCACCTATTCGGTGGCTGCCATGGCGCTGGCGATGGTCATTGCGCTGCCGTTGGGCATCCTGATCGGGCACACCCGGCGGGGCAACCTCCTTGTTGCCGGCCTCGCGAACGCCACCCGGGCGCTTCCGACCCTGGGCCTCCTGGTGTTGGTGGTGCTGCTCCTGGGCACGGGCATGCTGCCCGTCGTCCTGGCTCTTGCGGTGCTGGCGATCCCGCCGATCCTCAACTCGACGGTGGTCGGCTTCCGCACAGCCGATCCCGATGCCGTGCTGGCGGCGGCTGCGATGGGCATGACCGGCGGGCAACAGATCCGTCAGGTCGAGCTGCCGCTCGCGTCGCCGTTGATCATGTCCGGCCTCCGCAGCGCCACGCTCCAGGTCATCGCGACCGCGACCGTGGCGGCGATGGCGGCCTCGGGTGGGCTGGGTCGGTATGTGCTGGACGGCCAGAAGAGGGCCGACGGCTACCCTGAGATGGTCACCGGGGCCCTACTGGTGATGGTGTGGGCCCTCGTGGCCGACCTGCTGCTCGGGGCATTGACCCGGGTGGCGCAGCGGCGGAGCTCCGGGCGTCGCAGAGTGCGTACCGATCTGTTCGACACGGACGAGGCCGAGCCCGGCCCCGACACCAGAAACAAAGGAGCTTCCGCATGAAGCGCAGGACTTTCCTCTTTCTTTCCGCCGCCACAGTGCCCGTGCTTGCGGGCTGTGGGGCCAACCAGAACCCGCTCGGCCCGACCCAGTCGCCGGCTGCCGGGGGAACCGGTGGCGGGTCGACTGGCTCGGTGATCGTCGGCTCGGCCAACTTCACCGAGTCCATGGTCCTGGCGGAAGTCTTCGCGCAGGCGATGAAGGCCAAGGACGTCGACGCCTCCACCAAGCACGGCATCGGCAGCCGCGAGGTCTATCTGCGCGCCCTGCGTGATGGGTCGATCCAGGCGGTGCCGGAATACACGGGCAACCTCCTGCAATATCTCGATGCCGAGAATCCGGCCAGCCGTCCCGAGGACATCGTCACCGAGCTCAAGGGCGCGGTGGCGCCCGATCTGGCGATCCTCGAAGCCGCGCAGGCCGCCAATCAGGACGTCTATTGCGTGACGAAGGCGTACGCCGACGAGCACGGACTCGCCTCGCTCGAGGACCTGCAGAAGATCTCCGCCGACGCCGTCCTCGGCGGCCCGGCCGAGCTCAAGGACCGGCCCTATGGTCCGCCCGGGCTCGAGGGCATCTATCGCGCGACGTTCAAGGAGTTCCGCACCTATGACTCCCTCGCAGTCAAGGTCAAGGACCTCACGTCGGGCACGATCCAGGTGGCGACGTTCTTCACCACCGATGCGGCCATCGGCGACAACAACCTGGTCATGCTCGCCGATCCCCAGCTGATGATCCTGCCCCAGCAGGTGGTCCCGCTCGTACGCTCGGATGTCACGTCCAACTCGGCCGCGGTCGAGGCAGTGAACGCTGTCCAGGCCATCCTCACCACCGAGGACCTCACCGCTATGAACAAGCGCGTCGACAACGACCGTCTCAGCGCCGCCGAGGCCGCCGAGGAGTGGCTGAAGACCAAGAACCTGGGCTGATAACGGCGGCTGAGGAGCGAGGAACGAGCGTCTCGAAGCCCTGTCGTGTGGAAGATTGGTCAGCTGTGGGTGTGACTGATCTTCCAGGCATGAGGACGTACGCCGAGTCGTGGGGGCAGGTCACGTGACTCCCCTCCTGTTTCTGGATGTCGATGGGGTGTTGATCCCATTCGGACGATCCGACATCCCGACTTTCGGTGACAACCCTGATGCCGCGCACCCGTTGCTGACACGAGTGGATCCGGCGTTGGGCCCACGACTGGCCGCATTGCCCCTCGACCTCGTGTGGGCCACGACCTGGGAGGAGGACGCCAATGACCTCATCGCACCCAGGTTGGGGCTCGGACGCCTCCCCGTCGTCGAATGGATCGATGCGGATCCCCCCGTCGGGGTGCACTGGAAGACCGCGAGCCTGGTAGAGGCAGCTGGGAGCCGCCCGTTCGCTTGGATCGACGATGAACTGACGGGCCGGGATCAACAGTGGATAGATGCCCGCCACCCAGCTTCGGTACTGCTCCTGAAGTCGCGCCCAGATGTCGGTCTGACGTTTGACCAACTTGAGGAGATTGCCGATTGGGCCCGTGGCGCCGAATCACTGGACGGGTAGACGTCAATCCTGGGTCAGGCGACACGCCGAGGAGTTGGGGGAGGACGTGCCAGATGGCACGAGCTCCACCGGGACACCGAGTTTTCGCCCCGAAGTCGTGCCATTTGGCGCGTCGCAGGGGTCGCCCGGCGTGTCGTCCCACGGATTCCTGCCTTTGATTGATTGAACCGCGCGGCGGGGCTTGTGGAAGGCCGATCCGGGCTGTGGGCGTGAAGCAGGATCCGATCACTCGGTCAGTGCTTCGCCAAGCGGGGCACTGACCCAGCCCTCAGCCGCTTACCCAGTCCTCAGCCCTTACCCAGCCCTGAGGGACCGGGGACAGCCAGGTCGTGGCCGAGGTTCGCTGTCAGCCCTACTCCGGGCACTCCGCCAGAACCTTGGCGGTGCCGGAAAGGCCCAAGCGACTCGCCCCGGCATCGATCATGGCCATGGCCGCGGCATAGTCCCGGATGCCGCCGGAGGCCTTGACCCCCAGCCGATCGCCGACGGTCTCGCGCATGAGGCGTACGGCCTCGACCGACGCACCCCCCGCCGGATGGAACCCCGTCGAGGTCTTCACATAATCCGCCACAGCGGCCTCGGCCGCGTGACAGGCCGCGACGATCTGCTCCTCGTCCAGGGCAGCAGATTCGATGATCACCTTCAACAGCGCCCCCGGAATCGCCTCCCGGACAGCCCGGATCTCGGCCTCGACCAGGTCGAACCGTCCTGCCCTGGCCGCTCCTACATCGATGACCATGTCGACCTCGTGGGCCCCATCGGCCACGGCCCGGGCAGCCTCAGCCGCCTTGATCTCGGGCACATGCTTGCCCGACGGGAACCCGGCCACCACGGCAATCTTCACGTCACCGAGCTCGAGCGGTTGGCCCCCCAGGGCCGCTTCGCTGAGCATGTTGGGGGAGATGCAGATGGAGTACGCCCCCAGCTCCACCGCCTCGGCGGCCAACGCCCGCACATCGGCCATGGTGGCCTCGGGCTTGAGCAGGGTGTGGTCGATGTATTGGGCGAGCTGTGCGCGGCTCAGATCGGTCATGGGCACGATCTTTCCATGAGCGGTCCATGAGCCGACCCCGGCCGCGCTTCGGCACGGCATCCCGGGCGACCTGTCAGCAACTACCCTTGCCCACGTGTCGAACTTCGATTTCGGTGGCGGGCAGTCCCAGGGTTATACGCCGCCGATTGCGCATCAGGTCCCGCAACAGCAGGGTCAGCAGCTGACCCAGCCCGGCCCCGGGGGTCCGCCGCAGCCTCAGCAGCCGCAGCCCGACCAGGGCGATACTGCGGGTGCGGGTGCCGGGATCACGCCGATCGGCCTGATCGCGATCCTGGTTCTGCTCCTCCTCATGCTGGGGTTGGCGTTCCTCGGCAACCGCGTGTGGCCGATCAACTCCCGCATCGACTCCGCGTGGCGCGGTGTGGACGGCGTCGCCGGCGACCTGACCAAGACCCTGCGCGGCGAGGGCTTCACCTGTTCCGACGAGAACACACTGGTCGACGAGCACTATCACCGCCTGTGCTCCCGCTATGACTCCGCCGGCAAGGTCGCGATCGAGTTCGCCGGCCCGAAGAGCGGTGAGGTCATGCGCGTGTACGCCTGGACCGACGGCCAGTGGACCCCCGAGGCCCGCGACGCCGTGGAGCGCGCCATCACCGCGAGCGTGCCCGACGCGACCTCCCAGCAGGCGGCCAGGGCGATCATCGGCAGCGGCCCCAACTCCACCCAGTCGACAAAGGGCCCGTGGGGCAGTGCCCAGTTCGTCGACGGTGTCTTCACCGTCGCCCGCACCTGGCCCGGCCCGAGCGAGTCGGCCCTCATCCCGGGCAGCGCGTCCGAGGTCAAAGCCAACGCCGAAGCCGAGGGCTATCGGTGCGATAGGGCCGAGCCGATGGTGTGCACGCGTACCGCCAACGGTGGCAACTGGAAGGTCACCGTGACCGAGTCGCCCAACCCGGCGTACCTCTCCCGCATCACCCTCGACGCCTCCGTCACCGACTCGGCCCGCATCGACCCGGGCCAGGAGCTCGAGATCGTGCTGCCCGACAGTGCAGAGCGCAACCGGATCAAGTGGTTCGTCTCGACCGCCGACGACAACACGGGCGGGGCCGGGTTCGCGAAGGGGATCGTCACCGACTATCGCGTGACCGGTAGCGGCAATGCCAAGTCGCGGGTCGTGGTCGACGCCTATACGCCGTGTCGTCCCGACCCGACCACCAACGCCCGGAGCTGCTGAGCCCTAGCCGAAGCGGGCGCGGGATCGCTCCTTCGCCTTGGCCGCTTCTTCCGCGCGATTCTTGGGCGGGGCGGTGGTGACGAGTTCGTCGACGAGCTGTCGCGTGATCTCGGTGACCGCCGCGACGGCCCGGTCGAAGGCCTCCTGATTGGTCTGGCTGGGCTTGGTCGTCCCGGCGATCTTGCGGACATACTGCAGCGCGGCCGCCGCGACTTCCTCGTCGGTCGCCGGGGGCTCGAAGTTGTGCAGGGTTCGGATGTTGCGGCACATGTTCCCAGCGTGACACGGCTCAGGCGCGGGGAAACCGGAGGGTGAAAACCGTACGCCCCGGCGCCGAGTCCACCGTCGCCGATCCGCCGTGCGCCTCCATGACGGCAGCAACAATCGCGAGGCCGAGTCCGGTGGAATCCTTCGACCGCCCGGACCGGCTCCGGGCGGCGTCCGCCCGGGTGAATCGCTCGAAGACGGAGTCCCTGATCTCCGGCGGGATGCCCGGTCCGTTGTCGGTCACCGTGACGACGACCCACGGGCCCTCCGCCCGCACGGCCATGGTCACCTCGGTCCCCGCCGGAGTGTGCCTGCCGGCATTGGCGAGGAGGTTGGCGACGACCTGATGGAACCGATGCCGGTCGACTCGGGCGACCACCGGCGTCTCGGGCACATCGATGCCCCAGTCATGGTCCGGTTCGGCAGCCTGGGCATCGCTGGTGGCATTGAGCACGATCTCGCCGACATCGACCGGGCCCAGTTCCAGGTCGGGCCTCGAATCCAGCCGGGCCAGCAACAGCAGATCCTCGACCAGATGCGACATGCGCTCCGCTTCCGCGTGCGTACGCTCCATCGCGTGCGCCGCGTCGGTCGGCAGCTCGCCCTTCATGCGGCGACCGAGTTCGGCGTACCCGAGGATGGCCGCCAACGGGTTCCGCAGCTCGTGCGAGGCGTCGGCGACGAACTGGCGTACGCGGGTCTCGCTCGCCTGGCGCGCAGCGAGCGCACCCTCGACCCGGCCGAGCAGGTGATTCAACGCCTGCCCCACGCGACCGACCTCCGAGCAGGGATCGGCATCCTCGGGCGCCACCCGCTCGCGGAGCTCGACCTCGCCCCGGCTCAGCTCCAGCCCGGAAACGCGGTTGGCCGTCCCGGCCAGCCGGTTGAGGGGGGCGAGGCTGCGGACGACGACGGTACGCAGCACGAGAGCCGCGACCGCCAGCGCAATCAGCGTCAGCGTGATGGCCAGCCCGAGCATCTCCTCGAGGGCGTGCATGACCTCGTTGAGCGGCAGCGCCACGACGCGGATCGACCCGCCGACGGGGAGCGCCATCGCCCGATAGGGCCCATAACCCTCGAGCCGCACGGTCCGGGGCGTCCCATCGGCGGGCAGCGCGACCAGTGTCCGCGCAGCGCGGACGTCGAGACGCTCCACCCCGCGGCCCGAGTCGGTCAGGATCCCCGCGAGGACCTCATCGCCATGGATGTTCAGGACGATCGTTCCGGCCGCCTGCCCGGGCGGGAGCTGGATGAACCCGTCGTCGGAGTGGTTCTGGATGCGCCGGTCCTGGCGCTGGAAGGCGGCGTCGAGTTGGCGATCGACGCTCCGCATCAGGCTCTCGCCGGTGGCGAGCAACGTGGAGGCGGAAAGACCGACGGCAACAAGGGTGACCAGCAGCACGGTGCGGACCAGCAGCCGGCGGCCGAGCGTACCCGGACCGAGGGGGGAGGGTTCGCGGGCCGGCGGGCCGGGGCTTCCGTGCTGCGCCATGTCAGGCTGCCGGGCGCAGGACATAACCCGCGCCGCGCATGGTGTGGATCATGGGCGGCCGGTTGAGGTCGATCTTCTTGCGGAGGTAGGAGATATAGAGCTCGACGACGTTGGCCTGGCCGCCGAAGTCGTAGTTCCAGACCCGATCGAGGATCTGGGCCTTCGACAGGACGCGCCGGGGATTGCGCATCAGGTAGCGCAGCAGTTCGAACTCGGTTGCGGTGAGCTGGATCTCTTCGCCGGCGCGGGACACCTCATGGGAATCCTCATCGAGGGTCAGGTCCCCGACGACCAGGACGGAATCGTCCCGGGGCAGGGTGGCGCCGGCACGCCGGAGGATCCCGCGGGTGCGGGCGATGAGCTCCTCCAGGGAGAACGGCTTGGTGACATAGTCGTCGCCGCCGGCCGTCAGGCCGTGGACCCGGTCGGCGACCTCGTCGCGGGCGGTGAGGAAGATGACGGGGACGTCCGGCTGGAACGCCCGGATGCGGCGCATGACCTCGAGACCGTCGAAGTCGGGCAGCATCATGTCGAGGACCAGGACATCGGGCTGGACCGATCGCGCGACGCGCACGGCCTCGTTGCCGGAGCCGGCCGTGGATACGTCCCAGCCCTCATAGCGCATCGCCATCGACAAAAGGTCGGTGATGCTGGCTTCGTCGTCGACGGTGAGCACCCGGATCGGGGACCCGTCGGGCCTGGTCAGGCGGTCGTCGGTGCGGGACATGTCCCCAGCGTGACACCGCTCGATGGGCTCTCGCTATGGGTTTCCTGTGAGCCGGCTGTGGAACGCGTCACGCGACGGATCAGGCCGGGCCGGAGTCGGTGGCGGGAGGTCGGCGCGTGGTGCCGAAATCGTCGTCCAGCAGGGAGTCCCCGGTGTCCTTGTTGCGCCGGAAGAGCCGGTCGATCGCCAGGCGGCCGGCGCCGAACACGGCCAGGAGCAGTGCGAGGCAGGCCTGGATCACGTTGTATTCGTAGCCACCGTTCTCCAGCCACGGGCCCCGGAACCAGCGCGTATAGGAGATCACCAGACCCTGCTGCACCACGATCGCCAGCGCCACCACGGGGGTCAGCAGGCCGAAGACCAGGAAGACACCGCCGATGATCTCGAGGAGCGTCGCTCCCCAAGCAAGAAGCTCGGGCTGGGGCGTACCGAACTGGCGGAGCCAGTCGATCTGGGCCTGCATGCCGCCCTCGCCGGTCCAGCGGCGCCACCCGCGGAACACGAGGGCCAACCCCAGTGCGACGCGTGCGATCAACAGGGCGAGATCCCGAAGGACCTGCAGGAATCCGGACATGATCAACCTTCCGTGGTGCGGTCGCGCCCAGACTAGCGACTGTTGCACCCCATCCCGTGGCGCCGAACCGCACGGAAACTCTGATGTCCCCCTAGGTAGACAACGACTATGACCCTAGGTAGAGTTCGAGCATGGAGAAGATCCGGATGTCGACGACGACGAAGCTGGTCCTGCAGGTGTTGCTGGACCACGACGAGGCCTATGGTCTCGAGATCTGCCAGGCTGCCGGCCTCGCCACGGGCACCGTGCATCCCATCCTCGCCCGCCTCGAACGCGCCGGTTGGGCGACGTCGCAGTGGGAGGACATCGACCCCAGTGCCGAGGCGCGTCCGGCGCGGCGGTATTACCGGCTGACGCCCGAGGGTGCCCCCGCCGCGACCCGCGCGCTGGCCAAGTCCCCGGCTCCCGGCGCCTCCCGCCGGATCGTCACCCCGCTCGTCGCGCCGTTCGGGTCGGCATGAGTGCGGCGGAGCGGCTGCTGGCCCTGGCGGTACGCCTGCTCCCTGCTGGGGAGCGCGAGCGCTATCGGCGCGAGTTCGCGGCCGAGGTGGCGGACCTGCCCGAGTCGGAACGGCTGGCGTACGCCCTTCGGGTCCTGATCTTCGCGCCACGCCTGCGCTGGTCGATCCACCCGGCCTCGGCGCGCGTGGCCCGTCGGGTCGTGGCGGTGGCCGGTGTGTTGACGCTCGTGTCCGGGGTCGGGGTGGCGTACGCGGTGCAGCGGGACCGCCTCATCCGGGCGCCTCTGGCAGTCGCCGACGCGCGTGGAGAGGCTCCTGTCATCAGGTGGAGCTATGCGGTCGATCCTGTTGTTGCAGGTCCTTATCGCACGTCGGCGATGGCCGGTGACGATGTGTTGGTGGTCAGTGGGTCGGATCTGGTGGGCGTCGACCCTGCTGCCGGCCGGGAGCTCTGGCGGCATGCCAAGCCCGAGCTCAACGGCCCGGTGCCGGCCGGGTCATCACCGGATGACTCGTGGCTGGGCGGCACACCCATCGCCGGGACGAACCTGATCGGCACCGAGGCGCTCGGGGGCCAGCAGTCCGTCGAGGATGGGGACGTCCGGGGCGCGCTGGTCGACGCCCGGACCGGACAGATCAGGCTGCGGGCCCGGGAGCTCGGCCTTCCTGCTGGGGCCCATGGGACCTTCGCCGGCGGCATCGTCTCGGTGGTGCCGGAGACCTTCGAGGAGTGCAGCCCCGGCGAGGTGACCCTGCGCGGCCTCGACGGCCAGGTGCGCTGGACCAGCACGGTCCGTGGCTGGCCGTCGCCCCAGGAGACCCGGGTCAGCGGGGATCTGATGTTCCTCGGCGCCGCACCGACCGGCATCGGTGATCTCCAGGCGGCGGCGGTGGTCGACGCGGCGACGGGGCGTGTCATCGATGAGACCTCCTGCGACGGTTTGCTCGGGTTCCTGCCTCGGCCCGGCGGGGGCTGGCTCCGCGTGCACGATCCGGTGGTGCGGGAGGGCGCCGGTCATCCCGGGCCATCCCGGACGCAGGCGTTCAACGCCGTCGGGGTCGAGCTCTGGTCCCGGGAGGTCCGTATCGCCCGTGTCGGCGACCTGCTCTTCGGCGTCGAGGAGGACGAACAGGGCAACGTGGTGACCGTACGCCGGCTCGATCCCGACTCGGGCCTGCCCCTCTGGGAGCACGCGATGCCTGCCGTCCGGGTGATCCCGGCCGGGGACAGGGTCGTGCTCGTTAATCGGTACGCCGACGAGAGCGGCGTGAGCATCGTCGATGCCGCAACCGGTGTGGAGACGGGCGCAGGTAGGCCCGGGTATCGCGTCGGGGAGGTCTTCGTGCACGACGGGGTCGTTCTGGTGACCGAGGACCCGATCGGGAGCGGCGAGGTGCCGCGCCCGTTCCCGGTGACGGCGTACGCCCTCGGCACGGGCGAGGAGGCCTGGCGGGTGACCTTCACGCGGGGGACCGAACTCCTGCCCGTCGGGGATCGACTGGTCCTGGTGGATCGGATCGCAGGGCTCGTCCACGGGTTGGGCTGATAGATCAGGTCAGGACCGATGGAATGCGCCGCAGAAGCAGGGTCAGCACCAGGGCCACGCCCCAGAGCACGCCCACCAGCAGGGTGACGCCCCACCAATGCGCCTGAGTCCAGGCGATTCCGGCGATGCTGCCGAAGATGGACGACCCGAGATAGTACGCAAACAGGTACAGCGACGCCGCCTGCCCCGCGCCTCCACCCCGGGCCGCGGAGCGGGCGGCGACCCAACCGGATGCGACACCGTGCGCGGCGAAGAACCCCGCCGTCAGCACCACCATCCCGATGATGACCACCGCCAGCGGCCGGAACGCCATGAGTCCCAGCCCCGCGAGACACACCACCACGGCCCATGGCACGACGCGGCGCCGATCGTGCCGGTCCGCGAGCCGGCCGGCGTACGAGCTCGAGAACGAGCCCACCGCATAACTCAGGAACACCATGGAGGCCAAGGTGAGCGGCAACGAATAGGGCGGTCCCTCCAGGCGGAATCCCACCGCGTTGTAGACCGCCACGAATCCGCCCATCAGCGTCCCCGACAGGCCATAGAGGGCCAACAGGGCCGGATCCGACAACGCCTTGCGGAACAGCCCCGCAATCTGGGCCGGCCTCGGCGCCACCGGCCGGAAGTTGCGCGACTTCGGCAGCAACACCAGCACCGTCACCGCACACGCGAGCCCCAGCAGCCCGATCACCGCGGTCGCCCAGCGCCAGCCGAGCAGGTCGGCGACGGTGCCGACGATCAGGCGCCCGCTCATGCCGCCGAGGGCGGTGCCGCCGATATAGAGCCCGGTGGCGCGGGAGGCGGCGGAGGCGTGGACTTCCTCACGGAGGTACGCCGTCGCGACGGCCGGCAGGCCCGCCAAAGCAAACCCCTGCAAGGCCCGCAGGCCCAACAGGATCTCCCAGCTCGGCGCGAACGCACACGCAATCCCGACGGCGCTGGAGGCGAACAGCGACAGGTGCATCAGGCGGGTGCGGCCCCAGACCTCGGTCGCCGGGCCTGCGAGCAGCAGCGCGATTCCCAACCCGAAAGTCCCGAACGAGACGCTCAGCGTGGCGGTGGCGGCATCGACCCGGAATCGGGTGGCCAGCTCGGGCAGCAGGGGCTGCGGCACATAGAGCAACGCGAACGTCGCGAGACCCGCCAGGAACAGGGCGACAGTGATCCGACGATAGGCAGGATCGCCCGGGCGATGGCCCGGGACACGATCGGGGGTGCCGCCTGTGGTCAGTTCTCGCCTCCGCGGACGATGTTCTGGAGCGTGGTGAAGTTGCCGGGCGCGGCCCGATGGGCGTCATCGGCGAGGGAATGGAGATAGTCGAGAACGCGGACGTCCTCCTCCGGAGGCAACACCGCGAGCGTGCGCGCGATGGCGATCGCGGTGCGGGAGCTGTGCGCTGCATTCCACAGCAGCTCGGAGGCGGGCAGCTTGGCCGAGGCCTTTTTCACCGTGCGGTTGTAGGTGGCGATCTCGCCTTCGATGTCCATGAGGGCCCGGGCATGATCGTCGTGGACCTGCAACACATGTTCGGCCTGGGCCGCACCCTGACGCATCCGCGCCATCAGCGAGAGGGCGGCCGCGACCACGGCGACGCCGATCATGAATCCGAAGATCAGGACAGGCGAGACGAACTGGTTGTCGAAGACGGTGGTGATCCACCACCCGGCACCGGCACCGACGGCGAGGAGCAGCGCCGTGGGCAGGGCCACCTGCCCGAAAAGTACGCGCGGGTTGAACGGCGCGAACGTCAGCGAGGCCACGCGTCGGTGGCGGCGGCTGAGGCCCGGATTGGTCATGGTCCACACCGGCCCGCCCGAACCCCGGGTCACCCAGCGCGTCGCCCGCAACGGCGGAAGCTTCTCGGTCGACGGCGGCCGGGGCGGCTGGGCATTCGGATCGATCAGGACTGTCCGGCCATCCATGACAACCCCTCTCCTTCGGCTGCGGCAACGTCGTTCAGCGTACCCCCGGGAGGATCGTGACCCCGCGACTCGGTCAGTCCGCGGCGTCGTTGCCGAACGGTGACTTGGCAAGTTCCGGAAACTGCTTACCGCCCTGAGCTTTCTCAAGTTGAATCAGGGTCACCCAAGGGTCCGGACGACCGCCCGAACCCTCCCGGGGAGCAGCTCGGCAACGATGCCGATCAGCCGCGGAAGGAGAACTGATGTCGACCCCCACTTCGACGGCGCCACCGCCCAGCACGCAGAAGCTGTCCAACGGGCGCGTGATCTCGTATGCCCTCGGCGATGTCGCCAACAACCTGTCGTTCATGATGACGTCGCTGTTCCTGATGGCGTACATGACCGATATCGCCGGACTGACCGGTGCGATGGCCGGCACGATCTATGGCGTCACCAAGATCTGGGCCGGCATTTCCGACCTCATCGCGGGCCAGACCGTTGACCGGGCCAACACCCGATGGGGTCGCCTCCGCCCCTGGTTGCTGTGGGGCAGCTTCCCCCTGGCAGCCGTGCTGGTTGCACTGTTCAGCACCCCGGCGAGCCTGTCACCCGCGGCGACGATCGCCTGGATCCTCCTGCTCGACTGCGCCTTCCAGCTCTGCTATTCGTTCGTCAACATTCCCTATGGTTCGCTGTCCGCGGCCATGACCCAGAGTGCGGTCGATCGCTCCCGGCTCGCCGGTGCGCGCTCCATCGCCTCCTCGATCACCGGTGTCGTCCTCGCGATCGCTGTTGCTCCGCAGTTCGGCAAGGACGTGCTGGCCAACACCCCCGAGGGCGAGCTCCGGCTGAAGTTCACCATCGTGATCGCGATCGTTGCCGCGGTCGCCGTGGTGCTCTATCTGATCTGCTTCGCCAACACCCGCGAGACCGTGCAGCGGCCTCCGGGCAAGGTGAAGATGTCCGAGACCTTCAAGATGATCGGCAAGAACCAGCCGCTGCTCGTGCTCTGCCTCGGCGCGGTGTTCCTGCTGGGCGCGATGTTCACGCTGATGGCTGTCCAGATGTACTACGCCCGCACCGTTCTCGGTGGCGCAGCCAACTTCATCTGGCTGCAGCTCGGCAACACGGTCGGCACGATCCTCATCGCCTCGTTCGTGCCAGCCATCACCCGCAAGCTGGGAAAGCGGATCGGCTATGTGATGTGCGCGATGGTCGCGATCGTGGCCTATCTGATCATCGCCAATGTGCCGGGGCCGGGCGCTGACGGCTCGCGCTCCGCCGCCCTCGCGGTCGCCATCGGTGCCTTCGTCATCTACGGCATCGGTGTCGGCGGCACCAACGCCCTCATGTTCTCCATGCAGGCCGATACGGTCGACTACGGGGAATGGAAGTCCGGCACCCGGGCCGAGGGCGCGGCGTACTCGATCCTGTCGTTCGTCCGGAAGGTCGGCCAGGGCGTCGGCGGCTGGGTCGGTGGCATCGTGATCGGCATGTATGGCTATACCAACGACCCGGCGAGGCTCGCTGATCCGGAGGTGGCCAGGTCGGTCGAGCAGGGCATTCGCGTTGCCGCCGGCTATGTTCCCGCTGGGTTCGCCGTGCTCGCCGCTCTGGTGATCTTCTTCTATCCGCTCACGGCTGCGAAGCACGCCGATATCGTGCGCGACCTGCTCGCGCGGCGTACGCAGGCGAGCGTGGCCGACGCCGACTCCGAGGTTGTCGACATCAACACGGCCGGCATGCTCGTTGCGAAGCGTCCGGTCATCACGATCAACCAGCAGTACGGTGCCGGGGGCATCTATGTCGGTGAGCGGGTCGCCGAACGGCTGGGCGTACCCTTCGTCGGCTCCCGCTTCACCTCCAAGGAGCTCGAGAGCATCGACCAGGCCGCCGAGGCCGAACCGACGATGAACCGGTGGCTGTGGGACTTCGCCCACACCAGCAATGCCGACATCGACGCTGCTGTCCGGGCGGACGCCGAGTCGAACACGCGGGTCGTGCGGCAGAACACCGAGGAGATCATCGACCATGTGAAGGACGATGGCGGCGTGATCCTCGGCCGCGATGCCACCCGGGTGCTGGCCTATATGCGCGGTGCCTACCACGTCCGGCTCGAAGCCCCCGTCCGCGTGCGGATCGACCGGGCTGCCGAGTCCGCCGGGATCTCGCGTGAGGTGGCCGCACAACGCCAGTCGCGTGAGGACCGCATGCGCAACGAGATGTCGGCCCGCCTGATGAAGTACGACGCGACCGATCCGCAGTACTACGACGCCGTCATCAACACCGGGGACACCTCCCTCGACGATGTCGTCGACCGGATCGTCGCCGACTACCGCGCGAAATATCCGGATCTGAACAACTGATCATCGGGTACGCCAGGACCCCGCCGGGAGATTCTTCCCGCGGGGGCCTGTTCGTCGTCACAATTCGTCGTCAGGACGACGGCTTGGCCAGGAACCGACGCACGGCTTCGTTGAACAGCGCCGGCTGGGTGAGATGGGACGGCTCGTAGGCGTTCTTGAGCACCTCGAGTCGGGCATCGGGGATGGTCATGGCCAGTCGTCGCCCCAGAGCCACCAGCCAGGGTGCGCTGTCGCCCACGAGACAAAGGGTCGGGCAGGTGAGCGTACGCAGCTCGGGAGCGAAGCGGATCGACGTGTAGGCCTTGAACTGCTGGCGCAGCTCGGGCAGGCGGGCTGATCGCATCTGATCGGCCAGCACCTTGCCTGCGGCCGGCCAGCGGACATAGGTGTTGAGCGTCGCGCCGGCAAGGAACTTCTTCGGCAGTGCGCGGTAGGCGAGCGAACTGCTCCGGATGGCCAGGGCGAGGGCCTTTTCCGTCGGCGTACGCGCGGTTGTGTCGCCCCACGTGTCGCACAGGACGAGCCGGCGTACGGACGCCGGATGGTCGAGCGCGAAGCGCTGGGCAACCGCCCCGCCATAGCCCACACCCACGATGTGGGCGCGGCGAACGGCCAGGTCGCGGAGCAGTAGGGCGATCTCATTGGCCTGCGCGCGGATGATCTCCTCGACGGGCGCGTCGAGATCGGCGGCGTCGCCATTGCCGGTGAGGGTCACGGCGATGGTGCGATAGTCGCGGGAGAACTCCGCGAGCTGGGTCTCGAAGAGCGCGGCCGTGCCGCCCAGCGGCGGGATGAATACCAGCGATTCACCGAAGCCGCGCTCGACGTGGGTGGTCATGGCACCAGTATGACCAGTCCGGCTGCGAGCCGGTCGCGCGGCGGCCTTCTTCGGGGAGGCGGGAAATTCGGTCGGGAGGGCTGATCAGTCGGTCTGCGGCTTGCCGACGAGGAACGGGCGCATCAACTTGGTCAGGACGGGAGCGACCAGGAAGGTCATCGTGAGGACGATGAGCGCGACGTTCACGGCGGTGGTGGCGAGGAAGGGGAGGTTCTTGAACCCCGGATTCCAGAACCCGCCGAGCCAGATGAACAGCGACGCCAACGGCCAGATGCCCATCCAGGTCACGATGGCGGTCTTCCAGCGGGGCGGTTTGGTGGTGGCAGGCACGGACGGCCCGACGAACCATTCCTCGAGCGCGTTGAGACGCCGGTGTTGGGGCTCGCCCTCGGCGTGGTCACGCATCTTGGCGAAGATCGCCCTGCGATCGCCAGAATTGTCCCAAGCAGCCAGATCGGCTTCGGAGTCGAAATTGACCACGACCTGATAGGCGCAGCCGGGAGATTCGGGCGGGATGATCTCGGCACCCGCAAAACCCTGGTGCTCCTTCATCCGCTCGAACATTTCGCGGACATTTTCTTCGTAGGCGTGCTCATGGCCCGGCAGCGCTCGACGCCGCGCGATGCGGGTCACGACTGTGGAATCGACAACTTCTTCTGACATTCACAACTCCGGAAAGAGAAGGTTTATTGGGAAGACGTTTCGATCGTTTCAAATATTGGACATACGGGCCAGCCAGATGCTGTCAGACGGCATCCGTCCCATCCACGGTCAGCGGTTCGTGTAGCCGGCGTCCACGTCGATGCAGGTGGCCGTGACATAGCTCGACAGGTCGGAAGCCAACCACAGGCACGCCTGGGCGATCTCGCGACCGGCTGCGAAGCGGCCCAGCAGGGACAGGGCCGGGGCGAACTCCTCCGGGTTGATTCCGGCGTCGTGCAGGGCGCTCTGCAGCATGGGGGTGTCGATCGCGCCCGGTGCGACGGCATTGACACGGATGCCGTCCTTGCCGTGCTCGAGTGCGGCGACCTTGGTCAGGCCGATCACGCCGTGCTTGGCCGCAACGTAGGCCACATTGTGGGGCTGGGGGCGGAAGCCGGACACGGAGGAGATGTTGATGATCGAAACCGCCGCCGCCCTGGGCGAGGAGTTGGCGAATCTCGTATTTGCAGCACAATGCCTGACCCTTGAGGTCCACTGACATGAGCCTGTCCCAGTAGTCCTCATCGAATTCCACCAGCGGGTCGTTGTCCGGCTGGATAGCAGCGTTGTTCACCGCGACATCCAGTCGCCCGAACGTGTCGACTGCGTGCCGCACCATCGCCTGCACGTCCGCGCTGTTCGAGGCATCGGTGCGTACGAAAGTGGCCTCGCCACCATTCGCCTGAATCTCCGCGACCACCTGCTGGCCGAGTTCTTCGTTGACATCCGCGACGATCACTTTGGCTTTTGCTTCGGCAAAGAGAATCGCTGCATCCTTGCCCATACCCATCGCTGCGCCGGTGATGATGGCGACTTTGCCGTCGAGAATTGGGAATGTCATTGGCCCGCCTTCCGGGTCGGTTGACGTCGCCGTTGACGCCGTAGTCAGCCTAACGGCCGTATTACCTTCCCGGGGCGGTACGCCGAGTCTCGCGGACCCTGCGTACCGGGAAAGAAACTCAGCCCAGGTAGGCAGTCGCCTCGATCTCGACCAGGAACGCCGGCCGGCCGAGGGCCGCGACGCCCACGACGGTGTGGGTGGGGGGCACGGGCCCGGTGAACCAGCGGTGGCGAGCCTCGGAAACCTTGGGCGCATCGGTGGTGTGGACGAGATACGTGGTCGTCTGGACGATGTTGTCCATGGTGCCGCCGGCTGCCTCGACGACGGCCTTCATGTTGGTGAAGGCCTGCTCGATCTGGGCCTCGACATCGCCTTCGCCGACGATCGAACCGTCGGAGGCGAACGACACCATGCCGGCGATGTGGAGGGTGTCACCGGCGAGCACGCCATAGGAATAGTTGCTGGGCTGGGCACCCGAGGCCGGCAGGGAGTCGGGCATGATCGCCTTGACCTTGGACATGGAGTCTCCTTCGAATCGATTGAGCCGCATTCTTCCAGCCGGGTCGCAGGGCCTGCGCTTGCCCCCGGAGGTGGCTACGGTGAAGCTCCGAAACCCAACCGTGAGGGGGCCCGTCCGGTGAGCAACGAACTGACATCGGGACGCTCCGTGTTGCCCCAACTCGAGGTCAGGGCGACCGCATCGGGCGTGGAGGTCGTCCGGGACGCGAGCGCCCGCGCAGGCAGGTTCAGGACCTCGCTGATCATCGGCATCATCGGCGTCTCCATCCCTCTCTTCAATATCCTGTTCGGCGGGCTGGTTGCGTCGACTTGGTCCTTTCCGGGCTTCTGGTTCGGCATCTTCGGTCTGGTCGGGCTCGGCTCGCTGGGCGTCGCCGGCTGGAACGGCTATCAGTTGAAGGCGCTGGGAGACGCCCACCTCGAGCTGCCCCAGCTGCCGTTGCGTCTCGGCGAGACGGTGACGATCCGCTACTCGCAGCGTCGGAACCACTCGGCGGAGGTACGCGCGGTCACCGCCACCCTGCTGTGTCGCGAATGGGTGAGATTCACGCGCGGCACCGACACCGAAACCCGCACCCATGATCTCTGGCAGACCGAATTGCCGTCCGGTCCGTCCGACCCGATCGGTGACCTGCCCATGATCCGGGGCATGTGGCAGCTGACGCTCCCGGCCGAGCTGCCACCCTCGTTCACTGCCCCCGACAACGCGGTCCAGTGGATCCTGACGATCCGCGCCGACATCGCCGGCCGGCCCGATGCCAAGAACGAATACACCCTGCCCGTCGCCCCTGTCGTCGTCCGCAATCTGTGCTGAGAGAGGGACGCTGTGCTTTCGATTGAGTTGGACACCCCCGAGCCCGTCGTTGTCGGCACCGAGATCCGCGGGCGCGTGGTGCTCGCCCCCGTCCCGGGTAGCAGGGCCAACGCCATCCAAGTGACGCTCCGGTGGCGGACCGAGGGTCGGGGCGACACCGACACGGCCACCATCGGTGAGGCGCGCTTTCCGTTCCCGGCTGCCGCGCTGGCCGAGCCGACCTCCTTCCCGTTCCGATTCCTGTTGCCGGAGGACGGACCGGTGACCTATTTCGGCAACCTGCTCACCATCCACTGGGAGATCCAGGCCCGGCTCGATGTGCCGTGGGCGATCGACCCCAAGGTGGACCGGCGTTTCACCGTCGTGCCGCGGGTGATGTGAGGTTCGGGTACGCCGATGACGGCTATGCCCGCCTCGGCCTCTCCGGCAATCCTTTCGTGGCTGACCGCGACCGCGCAGTCGAGCCCGACCTGTGGCTGGACCGGGCGGGTGTGCCGGAACCCCCGGCGGCCGGCCTTGGGCTTCTCGTTCAGTTGGTCGGACCGAAGGGTGCGGGCAAGACCTCTCATCTGTTGCGCTGGCGGGAGGCCGCGCCCGGGCCCTATCACTATGTGGCTCCGGGCCGGCAGCGCTGGGCGATGCCGCCGGTGGCGCCCCTGGTCTATTGGGATGAGGTCGATCGGTTGGCCGCGCCCGTGCGGCGGATCGTCTTCGGCAGGGCGGCGCGGATGCGCGCCACGGTCGTGGCCGGAACCCACGAGGACCTCACCGCGCCCGCGCGGCACGCCGGGCTTGGGGTCGTCACCCACCACTTTCCCGGCCTGACCCCGGCCGTATTGCGGGCATGGTGCGATCTGCGGATCGCTGCAGTCACTCTTCCGGGCACATCATCCGTGCTCGACCTGAATGATGCGCTGCTCGCTGCGGTCTGTGCCGAGGTGGGCCCCTCACTCCGCGAGGCCGCGTTCCTGCTCCACCACCATGTCGCAGAGCGGGCCCGAGCGGCCGGCGAGATGGGTTGAACCTCCCAAAGCCACCAGTCGTCGCCCAATTGTCCCTGTGGGCCAAGATCAACTGAATAATCCCGATGATCTTGGTGGACAGTGACAATTGGGAGAGGACCGGGTCGTGGGTCAGATCAGTCCGCGCTCGAAGGCCACCCGAACGGCGGCGGCGCGGTCATTGACCCCGAGTTTTTCGTAGGCCCGCACCAAGTGCGTCTTCACCGTCGCCTCGGAGACCATCAGCGTCTCGGCTGCGGTGCGGTTGGTGCCGCCGCCGGCAATGACTTTCAGCACCTCGACCTCCCGCGGAGTCAGCGCCACATCGCGTCGACGCGCGGTCAGGGCCTCCAAGGCTCGCGGCGTCAGCACCGGCCGGCCTGCGGCGACATCCCGGATCGCCCGCACGAGTTCGGCCCGCGGGGCGTCCTTGAGCAGATAACCATCCGCCCCCGCCTGGACGGCCGCGAGGATGTCGCGATCGGTGTCATAGGTGGTCAGGACGAGAATGCGCGCCGGGTTCCCGCGCTTCTGCAATGCCCGGATTGCTGTCACCCCGTCGCCGCCGGGCATGCGGAGGTCCATGATCACGACATCCGGTGCGGTCTGTTCGATCACCACGAGCGCCTCGCGGCCGTCGCTGGCCTCGCCGACGACTGCCAGGTCCTGCTCGCGCGCAAAGATGCCGATCAGCCCGTCGCGCACGATCGGGTGATCGTCGACCACAACAACCCGGATGGCCGAGGCCTCCGGCGTACTCATCGCGGAATCGCCACGCTCACGGTGCAACTCCCTCCCTCCGGGGCCTCGATCTCCAGCGTCCCACCGAGGAGCGCGACTCGTTCCCGCATCCCGCGCAACCCATGCCCGGCGGTCGGCGCCGCCGGATCGAACCCGATGCCGTCGTCGCGCACATCGAGTCGGACCTCCTCGGGGTCGTAGCCCAACGTGACCACCACACGTGAGGCGCCGGCATGGCGGGTCACATTCGACAGGGCCTCCTGGCAGATGCGGATGAGCTCGGCATCGCCGCGGCTGGGGTACGCCTCCCCGTCGGTCACCAGCCTCGCGTCGATTCCGCTGTGGTTGACGTCGGCCACCAGACCGGCCAGGGCATCGGGCAACGACCGCTCGTCCAGGCGCGGGGAAGCCAGCGCGCGGACGGCTCGCCGGGCCTCGCCGAGCGCCTGGCGTGCGGTGTCGCGCACCCGATCGAGACGCGCCGCGCGTTCGGCTTCATCGCCCGCGTCGGCCGCCTCGAGCTGGGTGATGATGCCGACCAGGCTCTGCGCCACGGTGTCGTGGATTTCGCGGGACAGGCGCTGCCGTTCGTCGATCGTGCCGGCCTCGCGGGCCTGGGTCACCAATTGTTCCTGCAGCGCGGCATTGCGGGCCTCGGCCTCCCGGAGTTCGGCGACGGTCCTCTGGAGCTTCGTCACGCCGCGCTCCCGCTCCTTCTCGAGCAGCGCGATCATCACGGCGATGGCGATATTCACAGCGAGGATCACGCCATAGATCCCCGGCGAGAACAGGCCGGAACGCGGGCCACCGATCTGGGCGAGCGCAGTGCTGATCGCCGTCACGATCAGAGCGGCCCAACGCTGGGCACCTCTCGGGAGTGCCGGCCCCTCGATGTAGCCCGTGAACGCGTACAGCCCATACAGAGGGGACATCCACACCAGGGCGAACACGATCGGGGCCGTAACCCAGAACCCCACCCGGCGTACCCTCTCGCCCCGATCGCCCGTGCTCAACCACACCCGATAGCCGACGAGAACGAGTGTCAGGGCGATGATCAGGGGCAGCTGGCGATCGGAGACCAGGATCCCGCGCAGGGGCAGGGACCCGACGAGGGCGAGCAGGGCCAGGCCGATCTGCACGCTGTCGAGAACTGCCGTCGCGCGCGCCGTGCCGGATTCCATGGGGCTTATCCTTCCCTGTTGTCCCGTGGCCCAGGACGGGTTCGTTGGTTGAGGAGCGAAACCACGCTCACTCCCAGCGGAAGGCGCGAACCGCGATGGCCAGCGACACGACGAACCACAGCGCCAGGCAGACGAACGGCTGCCAACCGGGCGCCGCGCCCACGGCGACATCCGTCATGGCCGCAGCGGCCGCTCCGCCGGGCGTCCAGTCGGCGATGGCGGCGAGCCAACCCGGGAACATCGCCCGCGGGAACCACATCCCGGCGGCGAACCACATCACCGCAGCCAACGCAGCACCCGCGCCACCGGCGACGCGTGAGCTCGGAATCACGGCGGCGATCAGGGCGCCGACGGCCAGGAAGGCGAGAGTGGTGGGGAGGAGTACGCCGAGGATCGAGGGAGCCCGAGCGGCCTCGCCCACCCCCACGAGGAGGGGGACGATGGCCATGAGTACGCCGATGGCCATCGTGACGAGCAGCATGAGGACCAACAGCGCGCCCAGGAGTTGCCAGGGCGAGACGGGCGTGGTGCGGAGCCGGCGCAGGTATCCGAGTTCGCGATACTGCCCGAGCAGGACCGGCAGCATCTGCAGCGCCATCATCGACGAGGCGAAGATCATCAGGGTCGGCTGATAGGCCTGCAGGACCGAGAGGCCGCCGAAGCCGTCCTGCGGACGTCGTGCAGCCGGGATCGCAGCCATCACGATGATCGCGGCAACCGGCAGGATCACCGTCCAGATGAGGATGGCCGGTTGGCGGGCCAGCAGCCGGGACTCGGTGCGGAGCAGGGCGCTCCAGGTCGAGGCAGCGCGGGGACTCGTGAGGGAAACGGTGGTCATGTCAGTTCTCCTTCGAGGCGTCGGCGGGGTTCTCCAGCGCGAGGGCGGTCGCTCGGAGGTACGCCTCATCGAGGCTCGGGGTGACGATGCGGAGCTGCTCGGCTCGGATGGCCCGCCCCGAGAGCGCTGCGAGGACGGTCTGGGGTGCGGCCGCATCTCCGGTGACGGTGAACCGGCCGTTGTCCAGGCTGACGCCGGTAATGCCGGGCAGGCCGGAGAGCACCTCGTGGTCGAGCGTCGCGGACGGCACGAACGTGATGACCTGCGCTGCGCCCGTGCCGGAAATCTCCGCGGGCGTACCCTCCGCGACGATCCGGCCGCCATCCAGGATCGCGACGCGATCGCAGAGGTATTCGGCCTCCTCCATCGAGTGGGTGACGAGGAGGATCGTCGTGCCCTCGGCGGTGAGCCCGTCGAGATAGGACCAGATCTCCCGACGCGCCGCCGGATCGAGGCCAGTCGTGAGCTCGTCGAGGATGGCGATGCGGGGCCGGCCGATCAGGGCGAGGGCGACGGAGAGTCGTTGTTGCTGCCCGCCCGAAAGCTTCTCGAAGTGCTGCCCACGCTGGTCGCTCAGCCCGAAGCGCTCGAGCAGCTCCTCGGTCGCACGGGGTTCGGGATAGAACGACCCGAAGAGGTCGAGCGCCTCCGCCGGGGTGATCTTCGCCGGGAGTCGACACTGCTGCAGCTGCATCCCGACGAGCTGTCGGAGCCGGGCGTCCTCACGGGTCGGATCGATGTCGGCGACAGAGATGGAGCCGGAATCGGGCGTACGCAAACCGCCGATCGCCTCGACCAGGGTGGTCTTGCCCGCACCGTTGGGGCCGAGAATGCCGACGACCTCACCGTCGGTGATATCGAGGTCGATGCCGCGCAGGACCTCGCGTGCGCCATAGGACTTGTGGACGTTCCGAACCTCGATCAATGCCATGACCCAAGCGTCGCCCGGATCGGTCGGCGAAACCTCCGCCGGTCGGTCAGACCTCATGTCCACCGATCGGTTGACGCCCCCGAATCCGACGGCTCGGAAACTGTCGGAGCGGTCTGCAAGGATCATGCGCGGCTCACTGAAATGGGCCCACGAACAAGGAGACGCGAATGGCTCAGCAGCTGAACCCCTACATCACGTTCAACGGCAACTGTGCGGAGGCGATGGAGTTCTATGCCACTGCGCTCGGTGGCACCGTCCAGATCATGACCTTCCGTGATTCGGGCATGGATGCCGACGGCGTCATGCATTCCAACGTGGAGACCCCGACCGGTTTCCACATCTTCGCGAGCGACACGATGGAGGGCATGCCCGAGGTTGTGGTCGGCAACAACATCCAGCTGAGCCTGTCGGGCGACGACGATGCGGCGCTGCGTGGTTACTGGGATGCCCTCGTCGACGGCGGCCAGCCGATCGTGCCGCTCGAGAAGCAGATGTGGGGCGATGTCTATGGTCAGCTCGTCGACCGGTTCGGCATTCGCTGGCATGTGAATATCGGGGGCCAGCAGGCCTGATCCGGCGTACGCAACAGGTCCAACCGCCACGTCCCTGCCATCCGGGTGCCTAAGGTGGGGGCGTGGCTCCTTGCGCTCCGGGCGCGACCGGTGGCCACACCAGGTCGATCCGAAGTGAGTGTGGGCACAGATGAAGCAGGCGTCGCCAATGGGCAGCGCGAACCAGGCTGAGGCCGACGAGGTCGTGCTCCTGAGCGAGCAGGGTGAGCCCATCGGCGCGACCGCGCGCATCCCAATCCATGGGCCCGACACCCCGCTGCATCTGGCCTTCTCGTCCCATCTGTTCAACAGCCGCGGCCAGGTTCTCATCAGCAGGCGAGCGGTCAGCAAGGTCACCTGGCCCGGAGTCTGGACCAACTCGTGCTGTGGGCACCCGCGTCCCGGTGAGGCGATCGAGGACGCGGTGCGACGGCGCGTACGCGAGGAGCTCGGCCTGACCGTCCTCTCCATCGCGCCCGGCATTCCGGATTTCCGCTATCGCGCCGTCGACGCCTCCGGGGTCGTGGAGAACGAGATCTGTCCGGTCTTCGTGGCCCGCGTCGCCGACGGCGACCCGGTGCCGGCCCCCGATGAGGTGGCCGAGTGGGAGTGGGTCGAGTGGACCGACCTGGTCGCCGCGATCGAGGCGGTGCCGCGGGCGTTCAGTCCCTGGTCGGTACGCCAGGTCCCGGCCCTCGACCCCGCCGTCCGGGAGATGCTCACCCGCGGGCCCGATGCCCTTCCTGCCGACCCGGGGGTCCCGCTGCCGCCGGCCGCGCGGCCGTCCCATGACTCGTTGCCCCGCACCCCCACTCCGGTCGCGACTCCTGCTTCCACCGTCCTTGCGGTGGACGAATTGCTGACCAGGGAACTCGACCTTCTGGCCGACGAATGGCATTCGCATGCGGGTGGGATCGGCGTGGACGTCCTCCCGAATGACCTGCCCGAATGGTTGCGCTCGTTGCTCGTGGGGCGTGGCAAGCGGTTTCGGGTCCTCATGGCCCATTGGGGTTTCGTTGCAGCCGGTGGGGGCGCGGTGGCGGCTCGGGCGGCCATGATCCGGGCGGCCGCGGCGTTGGAGGCCCTGCACCTGTTCGCGCTCGTCCATGATGACGTGATGGATGAGGCCGACTCGCGCCGCGGCCAGGCGTCGGCCCATCGCCAGGCGGAGGCCTGGCACCGGCAGGCGCGCGGCATCGGTGATCCCGAAACCTTCGGTCGCAACCTGGCCATCCTCCTCGGTGACCTCGCCTACTGGCTCGCCGACCGGGTCGCTGCGCCGCTCGTCCCGCCGCTTGCGGACACGTGGCGCACGCTGAATGTCGAGTTGCTGGTCGGCCAGCGCGGCGATCTCACCGGCGCGGCGGCTGCGCGTTCCGACCGTGACCACGCCTCGCTGGTCGCGCGCCTGAAGTCCGGTCGATACACGGTGCAGCGTCCGCTCCTGCTGGGCGCCCAGGCGGCCGGCGGTTCGGCCGAAGTCACCGAGGCACTGTGGCGTTATGGCGGCCACGTGGGTCAGGCGTTCGCGCTCCGCGACGAATATCTCGGTGTGTGGGGCAAGCCCGAGGAGACCGGCAAGCCCGCCGGCAACGACCTCCTCGAGGCCAAGCCCACCGTCCTGCTCTCGATCGCGCGCGAGCGTCTCGCGGGTGCCGATGCCGAGGTGCTGCAGCGGTTGGGCTCGCCCGGTTTCGGCACCGACGATGTCACGCAACTCGCAGCCGCGATGCGTGCCGCCGGTGTCGACGCCGAACTCGAACGCCTCATCGCTGTCGAGCACGATCAGGCTGTCGCGGTCCTCGACGATCCGGCCCTCGATCCGGCCGGGATCGACGGTCTCCGGCATGCTGCCGGGGCAGTGGCCTGGCGTACGACCTGAGTCCTGAAACTTTCCGCCTGGGATGCGACAGTGGAGTCATGGCTCCTTCACTTCTCCTGCGTGCGGACCAGAGCGTGCTGGTCCTGGTCGACTTTCAGGAACGACTCATGCCGGCGATCCATGACGCCGCCGAGGTGATCCTCCGGGCCGGATTCCTGGCCGAGGCCGCCTCGATCCTCGGTGTCCCCGTCATCGGCACCGCGCAGAACCCATCCCGGCTCGGGCCCAACGACCCGGCGATCCACGTCCGCTGCCAGACGGTCGTGGAGAAGATGACGTTCAGCGCCGGCGGGTCGCTCGATGAGGTGCTGGTGCACCTCGATGCCAGGCCCGACGACCTGCGCGAGATCGTCATCGCGGGCTGCGAAACCCATGTGTGCCTGCTGCAGACCGCGTTGCATTTGCTCGAATCCGGTCGCCGCGTCTGGGTCGTCGCCGATGCCTGCGGCTCGCGGCACCCTCTTGATCGCGAGGCCGCGTTGTCCCGACTCGCCGCCGCCGGGGCCACCGTCGTCACCGCCGAGATGGTCGCGTTCGAGTGGCTCGAGACGGCCGAGAACCAGTCCTTCAAGGCAGTGTCCGCGCTGGTCAAGGAGCTGTAGCAGGTAGTTGATGTTGTGATGCTATGATGTCATCATGCGAACGACGTTGGAGATCGATGATGATGTCCTGGCCGTTGCCCGAGCTGCCGCAGCCAGCCACAAGATTTCCCTTGGGGCCGCAGTGAGCCGGCTGGCCCGCAAGGGAATCGACTGCGAATCCAGGCCGCGAGCCGATTTTTCCTACAGCCCGTTCCCCGTGTTGATCGGCGAGCCGGGCCATGTCGTGACAGATGATCTGGTGGCCGAACACCGCGATGACTGACAGGCCAGTTCTGTTCGACGTAAATGCTCTGGTTGCCCTGTGCGTGACCAGTCATCTTCGGCATCATGATGCCCACGCTTTCCTGAGTGGGGTTTCCCGCTGGGCGACCTGTCCGCTGACCGAGGCCGGGTTGTTCCGGCTGCTTCTGAACCCCCTGGTTGTCGGGGCGCAGCGGTCGGTGGGAGAGGTGCACTCTGTTGTCGGGGGGTTTCGCAACGACCCTCGCTGGGAGTTTCTGGCTGATCGGACGACATTGGCCGACCCACAGGTTGAAACACGCGTATTGCAGGGCCATCGGCAGGTCACAGACCTCCACCTGATCAACCTGGCCCGTCAGGAGGGGGTGGTCCTCGCCACGTTCGACAGGGCTCTCCTGGACTGGCTGGATCCACGCGATCGCCCCCTGGCGCTGCTCATCCAGTCTCGCGAGGGTTAGGTTCTGATGTGGCGGACGGCAACGCCCAGTCGGGTGAGGGGCGCCGCGATCGGTCCCAGGCGCGGCCGAACGAGCGGCAGGCCCAGGTCCGCGGCGATGTGCTCCGCGACCTCTGCGATCGACCTGTTCTCGGTGTCGACATGGGTGGCGTACCTCTCCTGCTCCAACGCCCGCACACAGCGTTCGATCTGCTGGATGCCCCAGGTTTCGTCCCTGCCGATCAGCTTCCCGAGGACGTACGCCGAACGCCGCTGGAGCCGTCGGCGCAACGTGGCGGGCGACGCCACAAGCGCGTAATGCCGCACGTCCACCCCATCCGCTCGCAGACCGCCGATGATCTCGTCGAAGTACTCGTCCCGGACCAGCGTCATCGGGACAATCAAAGGCGCACGATCAGCCTCGGCCGCTCGGCGCAGAGCTCGGCGTACGCCCTCGCGCCACTCGGGCAGGTCCTGAAAGTCGCCGCGCGCCGGTCCGGGCAGCATGCGATGCAGGGCGAACCCGAGGACCTCGGGATCGGAGACGTACGCCCCCGCCACCCGTCGCCCGAGCTCGTGCGCAGTCTGCGTCTTCCCGACACCGAAGGCGCCGTTCAGCCAGATGATCACAGGTCGTAGCTTCGCCGACGACCGATCATCTCGGCGACCCGGTCATAGACGGCCGTTACTTCGGATGCGACCCAGACCTGGTTGCGGCGGCCGGTGGAGACTTTGACGAGTACGCCCGCTTCGACCAGCGCCGTGATCGCGTTCATGGCCGCGGGTCGGGACACCTCCTGCCGTTCCATCACGAGCGAGCTCGTCACCGCAGGGTGGGCGAGAAGAGCCCGAGACAAGGGCCACGCAGCGGAGTCGGTGCGGGCGGTCAGGCGCTCCCGCCAGTCCAGTTCGACAGCCGCGAGCCGTTCGAGAAGCTCGTCGCCGATTGCGACGGCGTGTCGTGCGGCTTCGGCGAATCGCGTGACAATGGGACTCGGATCGCCTGCGCGAAAGGCGGTCAGGGCCTGGATATAGGCGCGTGTGTCCGCAAGCAATCCTGCCGACACCGGCACCGTGAGGTGCTCGGCCACCCTGTCGCGCCTCAGCAGCGCGTGGACGAGGGCTCGCCCGACTCGGCCATTGCCGTCCACGAATGGGTGAATGGTCTCGAACTGTGCATGCGCTATTGCAGCCATGGCCAAGGGCAAGGTCGCTGGTTCCTTGGTGTAGGCGATCAGGTCCGCCAGGGCGGGGCGCAGTCGATCATGGTGAGGCGGCACGAAGTCGGCACCAACCGGCGAGGATCCTGACGTGCCGATCCAGACCTGTTCCTGGCGGAGCCCCGGGGTGATGTCGGTCTCGGCCATCAGGGCTTGGTGCATGCTCAGGATGGCGGCCAGATCCATGGAGGCGCTGAGCGCGATGGCCGTCTGCATGGCGTGCACGTTGCTCGCGACCAGGCGGGCGTTAACGGACCGGGATTCTCCGATGTCGGCGAGGGCCAGCTGTCGGGCGGACGCAGTGATGTGTTCGATCTGGGAGGAGCTGGCCGATTCGGTCCGCATCAGGACTGTTGCCACGGTGCCGAGTTCTCCCGGCCCGAATCGTTCGGTCAGTCTGCGGTCGAACTCTGTGATCTCCTGCTGAGCCTTCGCGGCATCGGCCACGACTGCGGCCGACAGGTGTTCGGTCACCTCCAGGCCGGAGATGGATGCCGGGAGGGCGGCTCGATAGGTGCGCCAGGAATCTCGCCACTCCAGGACTTCGTGGTCCACGGGCGGCCAAGGGCTCATTGTTCCTATCCTTTACTTTGGGAAACCATAATAAAGGATAAACTCATTGTCTTTACTTTGATGTTACTCCCGTTAAGGCTCGTGGGCGTCTTTAGCTCTCTTCAGTTGTGTTGGCGTCTTGGCCTTGGCTGTCCTGCCTGACATCCAGACGACTACGTCGAAGACACGCAGAAGTGCGAGGTCGTCGGGCAGGGCTACGTCCGCGGAGTGGGCGCGGGCCTTGATCGATTCCAGCCGCTCCTTCAGCCCATTGTCCTTGGAAATCTCGAACAACGGCTTCCAGAAGTCGTTGCCCAAGCCCAGCTCTCGTGCGACCACGCTGTCCCTGATCGGCACGAGGTGAGGGCGCTTGCGGGCGAGCAGCTTGCTGGTGATAGCCGGGCCAATACCATCTTCCCGCCGCAGCAGTTCGTAGAGCTTCCACTGCGGGGACTCCTCGTCGGGCTCCGCCTCCCAGAAATCCTTCGCGGAGTCGATGTCAGCCAGCTGTTCGTTGAATCGATTGTCGGGCTCCAACAGTTCGCGCATGGCTCTCAGGGGCACGTTGACGCTGAGAAACCGGAGGGCGAGGACGTCCTCGGCCGTGAACTCGTCGGGATCTCCCGGCAGCCAGGTATCGAAGTGGCGTCCAGCGAAGAGCTTGCGGCCATCGGAGCGGGGCCCGTAGTAGGTGCGCAGCAGGCCCACCGCCTCCGACTCCAGCTCGGGCGTCGTCAGGCAATCCGGAAGCTTCACGCTCACCATCCTGCCAGCGGCTCCGGATTGGGGGGTGGGGTTCGCGCAGACCCCCAGGGAATAACCTGATCGGACCCGGAGTTGAGTCAGATGCACTCAACTTTGCTTGCGTCGAGACCAACTCCGCGCCATAGTTGAGCGCGTAAGGCTCAAGATCAAACTTGAGCCGCTCAGACTCAAGCACAATCCACACGCAAGACACTTCTGGAGGAAACACCATGGCTCGTGCAGTCGGTATCGACCTCGGCACCACCAACTCCGTTGTTGCTGTCCTCGAGGGCGGCGAACCCACTGTTATCCCCAACGCCGAGGGCGCCCGCACGACGCCGTCGGTCGTTGCCTTCGCCAAGGGTGGCGAGGTCCTGGTCGGCGAGGTCGCCAAGCGCCAGGCCGTCACCAACGTCGATCGCACCATCCGCTCGGTCAAGCGCCACATGGGCACCGACTGGTCGGTGGACATCGACGGCAAGAAATACACCGCGCAGGAGATCTCCGCGCGCGTGCTCATGAAGCTGAAGCGCGACGCCGAGGCCTATCTCGGTGAGCCTGTCACCAACGCGGTGATCACCGTCCCGGCGTACTTCTCGGATGCCGAGCGTCAGGCGACCAAGGAAGCCGGCGAGATCGCCGGTCTCACCGTTGACCGCATCGTCAACGAGCCCACCGCCGCCGCGCTGGCGTACGGCCTCGACAAGGACGACACCGACCACATGGTCCTGGTGTTCGACCTCGGCGGCGGCACGTTCGACGTGTCCCTGCTCGACATCGGCACCGAGGGTGGCAAGTCGTTCTTCGAGGTGAAGGCCACCAACGGCGACAACAAGCTCGGTGGCGACGACTGGGACGACCGCATCGTCGAGTGGCTGGTCACCCAGTTCAAGAACAAGAACGGTGTCGACCTCGGCAAGGACAAGATCGCCAAGCAGCGTCTCGCCGAAGCCGCGGAGAAGGCCAAGATCGAGCTCTCCTCCGCGTCGGAGACGAGCATCAACCTGCCCTACATCACCCTCGGTGAGTCCGGTCCCCTCCACCTGGAGGAGAAGCTGACCCGCGCCGAGTTCCAGAAGATGACGTCCGACCTGCTGGATCGCTGCCGCGCTCCGTTCAACGCAGTCATCAAGGACGCCAAGATCTCCGTCGGTGACATCAGCAATGTCGTGCTCGTCGGTGGTTCGACCCGCATGCCGGCCGTCTCCGACCTGGTCAAGGAGCTGACCGGCGGCAAGGAGCCCCACAAGGGCGTCAACCCGGACGAGGTCGTCGCTCTCGGCGCCAGCCTCCAGGCCGGCGTGCTCAAGGGCGAGGTCAAGGACGTGCTCCTGCTCGACGTCACCCCGCTGTCGCTCGGCATCGAGACCAAGGGCGGCGTGATGACCAAGATCATCGAGCGCAACACCACGATCCCGACCAAGTCGTCCGAGATCTTCACCACGGCCGAGGACAACCAGCCTTCGGTGATGATTCAGGTCTATCAGGGTGAGCGTGACTTCGCGCGCGACAACAAGTCGCTCGGCAACTTCGAGCTGACCGGCCTGCTGCCCGCCCCCCGTGGCGTGCCCCAGATCGAGGTCACGTTCGACATCGACGCCAACGGCATCGTGCATGTCCACGCCAAGGACAGCGCCACCGGCAAGGAGCAGTCCATGACTGTTACCGGCGGTTCGGCCCTGTCGAAGGACGACATCAACCGCATGGTCAAGGACGCCGAGGCGCACGCCGATGAGGACCGCAAGCGTCGCGAGGCCGTCGACCTCCGCAACGAGGCCGACTCCCTGGTGTTCCGCACCGAGAAGCTCCTGACCGAGAACGCCGACAAGATCGGTGACGACGTCAAGCAGCCTGTCCAGGAATCCGTCGATCGTCTCAAGGCCATGCTCGAGAACAAGGAGCAGGAGCCCGAGGTCGAGGAGCTCAAGTCCGCGATGGAGGACCTGAACACCAAGGCCGCGGCCATGGGGCAGGCGATGTACGCCGCAGCGGCCGCCGAGCAGCAGGGTGCCGCCTCCGGCGATGCCCCCACCGGGGATGACACCTCCAACGATGACGACGTCGTCGACGCCGAGATCGTGGACGAGGACGAGAAGAAGTAACACATCCGGGGGCTCCGCCCCCGGACACCCCCGTAGCTGGGGGCTCCGCCCCCAGACCCCCAGCTACAACCCGTGGGGCTCCGGCCCCTGATCCAAGAGAATGAGTACGCCGGGCCAAGCGACCGCCTGGCCCGGCGTACTCGTCCGGAACAAGACTGACTGACTGGAGTATCTGACGTGGACAACGACCCCCGCCCCGAAGCCGGTGAGCAGGACGTGACCGCCAACCCCACGGCCGATCAGGCCAAGCCCCGACGCGCGGCGGAGGACGCCCCTGCGGAAGAGGGTGTCGTCATCGAGGAGACCGCGCCGGAGCGAGCCGCTGCCGACGAGGCCGCCGGCTCGAACGCCGAACTCGCGAGCGCCCAGAAAGCCCTGCGGGAGCGGACCGAGGATCTGCAGCGGTTGCAGGCCGAATATGTGAACTACAAGCGCCGGGTCGACCGTGACCGAGACGTGGCCCGCAATGCCGGCGTCGAGTCCGTGGTGCTGGATCTCCTGCCCGTCCTCGACGATCTGCGCATCGCCCGGGAGCACGAGGAAATGACCGGTGGGTTCAAGCTCCTGGTCGAAGAACTCGAGAAGGTCACGGTCAAGTACGGCGTCGAGTCCTTCGGTGAGAAGGGCGAGCCGTTCGACCCCCAGATCCACGATGCCCTGATGCAGGCCCCGATGCCCGGCGTCAGCGAGCCCACGGTCCTCGATGTGATGCAGCTCGGCTACAAGTTCCGCGGCCGCGTGCTCCGCGCCGCCAGGGTCGCGGTGGGCATGCCCGCCGACGACGCCCCGGAAGCGCCGGCGAAGGGCGCCAAGGCCGAGGCGGAGGAACCCGCCGCCGAGTGAACCCGCTCGTTTTCACCCACCCAGACCAACCCGTGAAGGGACCCGCATGAGCACCAAGGACTGGCTCGAGAAGGACTACTACAAGGTCCTTGGCGTTTCCAAGGACGCGAGCGCGGACGACATCAAGAAGGCCTTCCGCAAGATCGCTCGGGAGAACCACCCCGACCAGAATCCCGACAATGCCGCCGCCGAGAAGCGGTTCAAGGAGGCCTCCGAGGCCAACTCGGTGTTGTCGGACCCCAAGAAGCGCAAGGAATACGACGACCAGCGCCGTTATTTCGGCAATGGTGGTGGCGGCTTCCGCTTCCCGGGTGCCGGGGGTGCCGGCCGAGGCGCGGAGGACCTGTTCCGCAACGCCCAGGGCGCGGACTTCGGTGACCTGTTCGGCGGGTTGTTCAACCGTGGCGGCCGGACGCAGGCTCCGGGTCGCGGTCCGCGGCGCGGATCGGATGTCGAGGGCGAGGTGACGATCGACTTCGTCGACTCGGTCGAGGGCAAGACCGTCCCGATCCAGATGGTGTCGACCGAGGCGTGCACCACGTGTCACGGCACGGGCGCCAAGGCTGGAACGATGCCGAACGTGTGCTCGACCTGCCAGGGATCCGGCATGACGACCTCGGCCTCGGGTGGCGTATTCGCTGTCAGTGAGCCGTGCCGCGACTGCCGTGGCCGTGGCCTGGTGGTCGAGGACCCCTGCCCGGTCTGCAACGGCTCGGGTCGCGCCAAGTCCACCAGGACCATGCAGGTTCGCATCCCCGCCGGAGTCACCGACGGCCAGCGCATCCGCATCAAGGGTCGGGGCGGCGCCGGCGAGAACGGCGGTGCCGCGGGTGACCTCTATGTCATCGTCCACGTCCGGCCGCATGCGGTGTTCGGGCGGACCGGCGACAACCTCACCATCACGGCACCCATCACGTACGCCGAGGCAGCGCTGGGTGCGGAGATCGAAGTGCCCACCCTGACGGGGTCGAAGGTTCGGCTCAAGATCCCGGCGGGTACGCCGAACGGCCGGACTTTCCGTGCCCGTGGCAAGGGCTTCTCCCGCTCCGACGGCACCCACGCCGACCTGCTGGTGACCGTCGAGGTCGTGGTCCCGTCGCAGCTGTCCGATGATGCGCGCTCCGCGCTCCAGGCGTACGCCCAGACCGCCGGAGAACCTGACCCACGCGCGAGGCTCGGTGTGTGATGACGCCCCCTGGCCCTGCACCCCGCAAGCGCGCGACCTCACGCAGGTCGCGCGCCCAGAGGGATGCGCCGCCGGGGGATGGGCTCCAGGTCATCGACTCGGATGCGCCCATCTTCGTGATCTCGGTTGCGGCCCAGTTGGCGGGCCTCCACCCGCAGACCCTGCGTACCTATGACCGCATGGGCCTCGTCTCTCCCCGGCGTACGTCGGGGCGCGGCCGCCGCTACTCGCCCCGCGATGTGGCGAAACTGCGGCTCATCCAGCGACTGAGCACCGACGAGGGCATCAACCTCCAGGGCATCCGCCGGATCCTCGATCTGCAGGCCGAGATCGACATCCTGCGCGAGCAACTCGAACACGTGACCGAGCTGCTGCGCCAGGCCCATGCGGCCCCCGCCGGGTCACGTGTGTTCGCGGCGGACCAGGCCGGCGGCGTACGCCTCGCTCCCGCTCAGCAGTCCCGTCGCCACCCGCCCCAGCCACCGCGAGCGCTGCCTGCGCGGTGAGCAGGATTAGAATTTCTTTATACTTGGACGTTTGATCGACCCGCGACGAATGAGGGCCGCGGCGATCTGGCGTGCGCGCTAGCATTTGTTTCGCGGTCCTCGATCGCCCTGCTGAGCGAGCCTTGACCCCTCTGATCCCGCGGTCCCGATTCCCCCGAGTCGGGACCGCGGCCTTTTCCTGAAGAACTTCAGACGAAAGGGTTGATTGACAGCATGCTGTCAAATAAGTTTGGAGGCAACGAGAGGGGAATCATGCGAGACATCGTGCTCTATGCCACCGACACCATGGCCGACTGGGAGTTCGCCTACATCACCACCGAGATCACGCGCGCCGAACAGTCGCGGCCGGGGAGGTTCCGGCTCGTCCTGGCCGGCGCCGCCAAAGGGACCGTCACCACGCTGGGCGGACTGCCCCTGACCGCGACGACGACGCTCGCCGAACTGGATCCCGAGCAGGTCGCGGTCCTCGTCGTGCCAGGGGCGGACACCTATGCCGAGGGCCACGAACCGCTCCTCGATGCGGTCCGGTCGCTCGCCGCAGCCGGCGTACCCATCGCCGCGATCTGTGGCGGCACCCTCGCCCTCGCGCGGTCCGGATTGCTCGACGACCGGGCCCACACCAGCAATGCCCCGATCTTCCTGGCGTCGAGTGGCTATGCGGGCGCCGGGCACTACGACTTCGCGCCGGTGGTCAGCGATCGGGGCGTGATCACGGCCACCGGGCTGCGGCCTGTCGAGTTCTCGGGCGCGGTGTTCCGGGCGGTCGGGCTGTATCCCGACTCGCTCGTCGACGCGTGGCTCGCGCTGCAGGAGTCGAACGAGGCGGACGACTTCTTCCGATTAATGGATGAATATGGCGCGTTCGCGAACGCCTGAGGGCGATGCGCTGACCGAGCTCGTGCTGCCGGCGTTCGAGCTGAACGGGGAGTTCCTGGCTGCGGCAGAGATGATCACGGCGCCCCATCAGCTGACGCCGGCGCTCTGGCAGGTGTTGGGCGCCACGATGACCGAGCCCCTGCCCGTCGCGGAGATCGCGCGGCGGGTGGGGCTGGGCCTGGCGCGCCAGAGTGTGCAGCGGGTGGCGGACGTGCTGGTCGCGCAGGACTGGGCGGTCTGGCACGACAATCCGCACCACAAGCGCGCGAAGCTCCTCGCGCCGACCGAGACCGGTCGCGAGGCAGTGCGGGCCATGGCCGCCGAGCAGCACGCCTGGGCCGATGCCGTGGGTGCGGAGCTGACGCTCGACGAGCTCCGGATCCTCGGCACCCTCATCCGTCGCGTCATCGATGCCTCCCGGGTTTACCGCGCCCAATCCCCGTTTGTCGTCGGCTGACAGGATGGCGGCGTGCGCGTGCTCGTCCTGCTCCTGGTGGTGCTGCTGACGGGTGCTCTTGCGCGACCGGCGTACGCCGACTCGGCGATCACGGTCGAGGACCTGCGGGTCCCTGTGAGAGCGGAGACCGACGCCACTCCGGTTGAGCTGGACGCGACTTGGCGTACGCCTGCGACGCCGGGCCCTCATCCGGTGGTGATCCTCACTCACGGTTTCGGCGGGACCAAGGACGACCTTGCCGAACAGGCCGACCGGTTCGCGGGGGAGGGCTATCTGGTGCTGACCTATACGGCGCGCGGGTTCGGCGCCTCGGGTGGCCGCATCCATCTCAACGATCCGGACTTCGAGGTTGCGGACCTGCGGGCGATGGTCGATCTGGCCGCGGCCCATCCGGGTGCCGAGCTCGATGCGTCCGGGGATCCTCGCGTGGGCATCACGGGCGCGTCCTATGGCGGAGCGGTCGCGATGATGGCCGCCGCCGCAGACCCGCGCATCGACACCATCGCTCCCATCGCGACGTGGTCCGATCTGGGCGGGGCACTGTTCCCCAATCACGCGGCGAAGACGCCCGGGCCTCTGCAACAGCAGTGGATCGCGGGCTTCTTCGGGGCCGCGCTCGCGCCGTCGCCCGGTGCAGGCCCTGCGACTGATCCCACGTGTGGCCGCTTCGAGCCGGACCTCTGCCGGCAGCTGCTGGCCGCTGCGGAACAGGGCCGTCCCAGCCCGGAGCTCCTCAATGAACTGCACCGCCGGAGCCCGGTCAGCACGCTCGACGAGCTTCGTACTCCCACGTTCCTCGTCCAGGGCATGGCCGACTCGCTGTTCGGCATCGAGCAGGCGGACACGGTCGCCGCGGCGCTCGAGCGCACCGGCACGCCCCACGCCGTCCGCTGGACCGACGGCGGTCACGACGCCGAGGCCAGCGATCCGGACGCGGACACGGCGGCGGTGGAGCAGTGGTTCGCGGAGCAGCTGCGCGGCGTACCCGACGAAACCCCGACCTTCGCCTATCCCGGGCCGCGGCCCTTCGGCCGGGATGCCGCGCGCGGGTTCGTCGCGGACCACTATCCGGGGCTGGCGACCGACCCGCTCGCGCTGGCCATCGATCCGGAGCAGGCGACCGCGCGTTCGGTCATCACCCCGCCGGGCGGACAGCCGGCCGCGATCACGCGTACGCCCGCGTTCGGCTCCGACAACGCCGACAACCCGTTCCAGGCCTATCCGCTGGCCGCGCTCCCCGGGCAGTCGGCGGCGTTCGACACGGTCACGGTGACCGAGCAGCACAGCGTCGTCGGCGCCCCGGCCGTGGATCTTCGTGTGACGTCGAGCGCAGACGAGGTCACCCTCTTCGTGTCCCTCTGGCAGGTGAACGGGGCCACGGCTGCCCAGCCGCGCCGGGGTGTCGCTCCTGTCCGCGTCGCCGTGACCCCGGGGCAGCCCACCGATCTCACCGTCACCCTCCCGGCCGGCACGTGGCGGCTCGAACGCGGCAGCACCTGGCGCGTACTCGTCACGACCACCGACTCGGCGTACGCCAACGCCACCGCCGCCCGCGTCGACCAGGTCGAGGTGAGTGCGGTGCGGTTCCCGGTGTTCACGGGTACGCCGGCGGGCGGAACCCAGGCCATCGATCCGGAGCTGCTGGGCGTACTCATCGCCCTCGGCCTTGCCCTCCTCGCCCTCGCGGGCTGGGCGATCGCGCACCGGCGCTCCCGGGCGCGGCTGCCGGAGCGGCCGGAACTGGCAGCCACCCCGGTCGTGGTCGAGGGGCTGGCCAAGGCTTATCCCGACGGACATCGCGCGGTGAAAGGGGTCTCGTGGCGCGCTGAGGCGGGGCAGGTGGTCGGCCTGCTCGGACCGAACGGTGCGGGCAAGACGACGACCCTGCGGATGGTGCTCGGGTTGATCACCCCGGATGAGGGTGCGACCTGGGTCCGCGGACAGGCGGTGACCGCCGGAGCTCCCGTGCTCCGCAAGGTCGGCGCGCTGGTCGAGGGGCCGGGGTTCATGCCGCACCTCACCGGCCGCCAGAACCTCCGTGCCTATTGGGCCGCGACCGGTCGGCCCGACGAGGAGGCCGGGTTCGAGGAGGCACTCGAGGTGGCGGCTCTCGGAGGTGCGCTCGATCGGCCGGTCAAGTCCTATTCGCAGGGCATGCGGCAGCGTCTCGGCATCGCCCAGGCCATGCTCGGCCGTCCCGACCTGCTCATCCTCGACGAGCCCACCAACGGCCTCGATCCGCCCCAGATCGCGGCCATGCGGCCGATCCTGCGGGCGTACGCCAACACCGGTCGCACCGTCGTCATCTCGAGTCATCTGCTGGCGGAGGTGGAACAGACGTGTACGCATGTGGTGGTCATGGATGCCGGCGAGGTGCTGGTCAGTGGGCCGGTGGAAGACCTGCTCGAGAGTCACGACACCTCCGTGCTCGTCACCGCGCGACCGGTCACCGCCGCCCAGCTCGCGGCGCTGCGGGAGGTCGCCTGGGTGACGGGTGTCGTGGCCGAGGAGGACACCCGGATCGTGATCGATGCCGATCTGCCCCGGGCCGATGTGGTCCGCGCGGCCGTCGCGGTCGGGCTCGAGATCGTCGAGGTCTCCGGGCGCAGACACCTGGAGGAGCTGTTCCTCGCGGTGATCGGGCAGGGACGTGCGCCCGGTGAGGTCGGTGCGGACGACGAGGCCACCCTCGCCGAGCGGCTCAGGCAGGTGAGGCCCCGATGAACCAGCAGGTCGAACGTGTGGAAACCGCGCCTGAGAAGACCACGACCGCCCTGCCCCTGAGGCACGAACTGCGCCGCCAACTGGGCCGGGCGCGGACGAAATGGCTCTTTGCGCTGATCCTGATCCTGCCGCCGGTGTTCGTGGGAGCGTTCGCGATCGGGCGCTCCACGTCGACGGATGCGGGAGCGACGAGTTTCATCGACCTGGCGACGCTGTCCGCGCCCAACTTCGCGTTCTTCACGCTCATCGTGTCGGCCGACCTGCTGCTGGGCATCGTGGCGGCGATGTTCCTCGGCGATTCGGTCCCGACCGAGGCCAACTGGAAGTCCCTGCGCTACCTGCTCACGGCGCCGGTCCCGCGAGGTCGGCTGCTGACGTCGAAGCTCGTGGTCGGGGCCGGGCTGACGCTGGCGGCGATCGTGCTGCTGGCGCTCTGGGCACTGGCAGTGGGCGCTGTGGCGTACGGCATCGAGCCCTATCGCGGACTTACCGGCGCCACGCTGACCTGGCCGGAGCTCTGGCCGCGGTTGGCCGGGACGGTGGTGTTCCTGTTCATCGGCGTGCTCCAGATCGGCGCGCTGGCGTTCTTCCTGGGCGCCCGCACCGATGCGCCGCTCGCGGCGGTCGGCGGCGCGATCCTGATCGTGATCGTCGCCGCGATCCTCGATTCGCTGAGCAGTCTGGGTGCGCTGCGCAACGGCCTGCCGATGCACTACGCCCGCGCGTGGATGGACCTGTTCGCCCACGAGATTTCGTGGACGAACCTGGCGCGCGGGGTGGCGTGGTCGCTGCTCTATACGGTGATTTTCGCGGGCCTCGGCGTACGCCGGTTCGTCCGCGCGGATGTCGTCAGCTGACGGCCGGCTCCGCGATCTCCGGTGCGCCGCCCCCGAGGGGTGAGCTGAGCACGTGCTCGATCATCGCTGCCTCGGCAGCCTCGGGGTTCTGGTCGCGAATGGCCTGCAGGACCTCGTCGTGGCCGTGGTTGCGCTCCGACAACCTGCCGGCGAACCCGTCGCCGTGCGTGGCGATGAGGAAATCGCTGAGGTCCCAGAGGTCATAGCTGATATCGGCGGCGAGGGTCGAGCGGGCCATCGAGTGGATCAGGCCGTGGATCTCGCGGTTGGCTTTGAGATAGGTGGGGCTGTTCACGTCGCCCGCGGTGGCGGCTTCCAGTCGTCGCATCCGATCGCAGAGGACCTCGAGACGATGCAACTCGTCATCGCTGCGCAGCTCGGCGGCGCGATGGGCCATGGCTCCTTCGCAGCGTGCGAACAGCCAGAAGAACGCGCGGACCTCACCCTCGTCGAACTGGCGTACGCGCACCCCGACCTGGGGCTGGATCTCGACCAGACGATCGGCGGCGAGCGCGCGCATCGCCTCCATGACCGGTTGCTTGCTCACGCCGTAATCGGCGCAGATGCCGGCGACCACCAGGGGCGCGCCCGCCGCGTACTCACCTGCCAGCAGCTTCTGCTTGAGATCGTCGTAGACCTGATTGGCAAGGCGGCCGCCGACCACTGCGGTTCGGCTGCCGGGTGAGGGACGCATGAGTCGAATCCTATCGAGGAGTGGGAAGAAGCGGGTCCCGGCAAATCGAGGGGTGCAGAAGGGTGGGGCCGGAGGTGCTGGGACAGTGCCCCGCCAGACGGGGCACTGTCCGAGCGTCCCCGCGTCAGTCCCGTCCCAGGAACTCCAGGATCATGCGGTTGAACGTGTCGGCGTGCTCGATCTGGAGCCAGTGACCACAGCGGTTGATCAATACCAGCGCGGCATCCGGGATCAGCTGCACCAACCTGAGGCTGTTCTCGAAATGCACCACTCGGTCGTCGCGGCCGTGGAACAACAGCGTCGGTGCCTGGATCGTGGCGACCTTCGCATGATCGAGCTCGACAATCGCACGTTTGCCGATGCCGTCGATGAAGTTCTTGTTGTGCTCCGGGTGCGCGGCGACCATGTCCGCGCGGCCCTGGATCAGTTCATCGGTCGCGAACGATCCGTCGAACGTCATCACATCGACCAGTTCGCGCATCGTGTCGAAGGTCGGCTGGCGATAGCCCTTCTGCAGGATCTTCAACCCTTCGGTCAGCCCGCCCGGGCCGAACAGGGCCGGTGCGCCGTTGGAGGAGCCCATCGTGACCAGCTTCGTGACCCGCTCGGGGTGTTCGTAGCCGAACCGGATCGTGGTGCCGCCGCCCATCGAGTTGCCGATGATCGACGCCTTGTCGAGTTCGAGCGCGTCCATCAGGTCGGCCAGCGCCGTGGGGTGGTCGCGGTCCTGCCAGGTGACAGGGTCGGATTCGCCCCAGCCCGGCATGTCGGCGGCGATCACGCGATAGCGCTCTGCCAGCGCCGGGATGTTGTGCTGGAAGTTGGACCAGCCGGTCGCGCCGGGGCCGGAGCCGTGGAGCAGGATCACCGCCGGCGCATCGGCCGGTCCGGCCTGGTTGGTGTGGATGTTCCAGCGGCGGGTCTGCACCATGCGGCTGGTCGAGTCATAGGTGAGCATGTTTCTCCTTCAGGCAGTGGTCGCGGTGAGTACGCCGAAGCCGGCGATCCATTCGGGGATGGCGCGATACCAGTTTTCGTGGATGACGTACGGGCCCGCCGAGCGCAGGGCTGCGCAGGCGGCGACCCAGCAGCGGACCTCGTGCGACGAATGCCCCGCGGCGGCGGTCATCTCGTCGGCGGCATAGGCGTCGAAGCCCTCGACCTCACCGGAGGCGCACAGTTCCATGAACGCCCGGTCCCATTCGGGATTGAGGTCCTGGATCGTGGCCTCGCCCTTGGCGAAGGCCACGCCGGTGTCGATGGTCCGCTGCTGCCGGGCGGCGCGGGCCTCAGGTGTCGGATTGCGCCCGGCGAGCAGGAACTCGCGCTGCGTCTCGGTGGCCGACGCCCATCGGGGCACCGGCGGATCGTGCGACAGCCCACCCGAACCGATGAACAGGACTCGCTCGTCGAGTGAGCCGGCGTACTCACCGATCGCCTCGCCCAGCAGCCGGATCCGCCGCATGGGCACGAATGGGTTGGCCACTCCGTTGACGAAGACCGGGATCGTGGGGACGCGGTCGATGCCACCGAGCAGGAGTTCGGGGATCTGGACCGCACCGTGATCCAGCTGGGCGTGCCGGGAGATCGTGACATCGAGTTCGCGCGCCGCGAGATGTTCGGCCAGCTGCATCGCGAGGCCCTCGGGCACGTCGAACGGCCCAGCCGCGGTGTCGAAGTCACCCACGCCCTCGGCCGCCAGGCAGACGGCATAGGGCGGCATCAGGTCATAGAAGAACCCGTTGTAGTGATCCGGCCCGAACGAGACCACCAGCGTCGGATCGAACTCCGCGACGAACGCCCGGACGCGATCGAGCATGGCGTCGAACTCCTCGCGTACGCCGGCGGCGGGTTCGGTGAAGCCCATCAGCGGCGTGTGGGAGGTGCAGACCATGGCCAGAGTCATGCTGCTGCTCCGGAATCGTCCGACTCGGTCGCCGCGCGATCGAGGACCTGGTCGAGGGCGGCGACCAGCAGCTCGCGCGCCTGATCGAGCTCCCACACCGCGTCCGGCATCCGCCATGCGACGACCCCGTCGGGCCGGACCAGCAGGGCTCCGGCCTCGTGGATCTCGCGCTTGCGATACCAGTCGTGATAGGGATCGCGGGCCTCGGCGTCGGCGCCGATGAGCACGGTCCGGAGCCACTCGTGGCCCAGGCCGTCCGCAGCCTCGCGCCAGGCGACCCCGGCATGTCCCGACACGACGGTGAACCTGCCGTCACCGACGACATCGAGGGTCGAGAGGCGGTGACCGTCCGATCCCACGAGCCACGCGTGCGGGATCTTCGCGCCCGGCCGGGTGGTCATCTGGTGGTGCGTCTCGATGTTGTCGGCCCAGACCTCCTCACCGGCACTCGGGTCGGGGATCACGGCGTCCGAGACATAGCGATGGTTCTTCTCCACGCCTTCGGCGTTCCACTCGTGTTCCTTGAGCTGCAGCGCGTCCTCGAGCTTGGCACGCAGGGCGATGCCCTCCTCGGTCGGCGCGTTGAGGTTGGCGATCGCGTTGGTGACCGGATCGGCGTCACCACTCGTGTCGATGCAGTCGCGGATCGCCTGGTAGTCCAGCCGCGACTGATTCGCCCGGAGCACGATCTGCTTGCCCACCGGTGCGCGCTCAGGGGTGTAGGTCTCGAGCAGCCCGGGGCCGGCGTACCCCTTGAACGCGTAAGCGATCTTCCACGCCAGGTTGTGTGCATCCTGGACGCAGGTGTTGAGACCCAGGCCGCTCGACGGTGGGTGCCGGTGGGTGGCATCGCCGCCGCAGAACACGCGGCCGCGGGAAAGTTCGGTGGCCCACTGCTGGTTGACGTACCAGACCATGCGGTTGAAGATCTCGATCTCCAGATCGGGTACGCCCACCAGTGCGCGGATGCGTTCGGTGATCTCCTCGTCGCTGACATCGGGTACGCCGTCCTCGACCAGGAAGCCCCAGCCGCAGATCCACTCGTGCCACGGCTTGGTGCAGCGCAGCAGCCCGAGGCCGATCTCGCCGACGCCCGTGTCCGGGTTGAAGAACCAGTGCAGGATGCTCGGCCGGTGGGCGACGTATTCGCTCAGGTCGGCGCGGAACTGGGTGTAGAGCGTGCCCGCCCGGCTCACATGCCCCTCGAACGGCAGGCCGATCTTCTCGGCGACGCGCGAGCGGGCGCCGTCGGCGCCGACGAGGTACGCCGCCCGGACGGTTTCCTCGGCACCCGAGATCAGATGCCGCAGGGTGGCAGTCACGCCGTCGTCATCGACCTCGAAGTCGACGAGTTCGGTGTGATAGGTGATCGTGACGCCCGCCTGGCCGGCAGCGTCGATGAGCACCGGCTCGATGCGGTCCTGCGGGATGTCGAGATAGTCGCAGGGGGAGTGCTTCACGTAGTCGCCGTGGCGGGCGTACCCGGAACCCCAGGCCGGCATCCGGGCGATCTCCGGGCCGGTCAGGCTGACCGCGAGGAGCGAATCGCCCATCTGGTCCCACGGGGTGGCGACATGCTTCGCCTTCTCCTCGATGCCGAGGTCGCGCAGCACCTCCATCGTGCGTTGGCTGGTGATGTGGGCGCGGGGGGTGTTGGCGACCCAGGGGGCCCGCGAGATCATCCGGACCCGGACGCCCTGGCGGGCGAGTGCGAGCGCGGTGGTGACGCCGAACGGTCCGGCGCCGACGACGAGGACGTCGGTGGTGTTTGTGTTGTCAGCCATGATCAGTGCACTTCCTGACGCTGCAGCTCGGCCTCACGGCGACCCATGGGCCGCGGGAGGGCAAGGACGGAGATGACCGAGATCGTGCACACCACGGTCAGATAGATCGCGACGAACACCCAGGAGCCGGTGGCGCCGAAGATGGCGGTGGCGATCATCGGGGCGAAGGCGGCGCCGGCGACCTGCGAGATCGTGTAGCCGATCGACGCACCGGAGTAGCGGACCTCCTTGGGGAAGACCATCGACATCAGCGGGCCGGTGACACCGGCGGCCGGCGGCATCGCGATGCCGAACATCAGCGTGATGCCGAGGACGAACAGCAGGGTGTAGCCGGTGTTGATCAGCAGGTATGCGGGGAAGATGCTGAGCAGCATCAGGACGGCGCCCAGGAGATACATGGTCTTGCGGCCCCAGAAGTCGGAAAGGGCACCGAAGATCGGGTACGCCACCGTGGCGATGACCGCCGCGACCAGCACGCCGATGAGGGCCTCGACCCTCGGCACACCGACGACGCGGGAGCCGTAGTTGACCATGTAGGACATGCAGATATAGGCGAGGACGCCCTGGCTGAGGTAGGTGCCGGCGATGAGCAGGATCGGGCGCCAGTGATATTTGAAGGCGGTGGCGATGGGGAGAGCGACCTTCTCGTCCTTCTCCTCCATGACCTGGAAGGCCGGGGACTCCGACACGGCCAGGCGGATCACGAGTCCGACGCCGACGAGCAGGGCACTGAGCAGGAACGGCACGCGCCAACCCCAGTCGAGGAAGGCTTCGTCCGGGAGGGTGGCGGCGATCAGGAAGGCGCCGGTGGCGAGGGCCACGCCGGCCGGGGCGCCCATCTGCGGAAAGGCGCCGAAGAAGCCACGGCGACCGGCCGGAGCGTGCTCGACCGCCATGAGCGTCGCACCGCCCCATTCGCCGCCGACCATGAAGCCCTGCACGAGTCGGAGCAGGGTGAGGAGGATCGGCGCGGCGATGCCGATGGTCGCGTACCCCGGCAGCAGGCCCATCAGGATGGTGGCCAGACCCATGCCCAGCAGCGTGATGACGAGCATCTTCTTGCGGCCCACCCGGTCACCGAAGTGGCCGAACACCACGCCGCCGAGCGGGCGGGCGAGGAAGCCGACGCCGAGCGTGGCGAACGACAGCAGGGTGCCGGTCAGAGGGTTGGCATCGGGGAAGAACAGCCTCGGGAACACGAGGGCGGCGGCAGTGCCGAAGATGAAGAAGTCGTAGTACTCGACCGTGGTGCCGACGAAGCTGGCGACGGCCACGGTTGCGGGGTTGGTCTTGGGCTGATTCTCAGCGTCCAAGGTTCCCGTCTGCGGCGATGCGGACATGAGAACTCCTGTCGGGGTATTGACTTACTAGCATGCTAGGACAACAGTGTGAAGTAATGCAAGAGTCCTAGCATGTTAGTGAGGAGTTCATCGTGAGCATTGATCCTGTTGCCCGGCCCGAAACCGCAGCCGAGGCGTACGACACCGATGTCATCGTGGTCGGCACCGGACCCATGGGCGGTACGACCGCGCTGGCGTTGGCCAGTTATGGCGTGCGGGTGCTCGCCGTGTCGAGGTGGAACTGGGTGGCGCACAGCCCGCGAGCCCATGTGGTGAACCAGCGAGCGATGGAGGTCCTGCGCGACCTCGGGGTCGAGGAGGAGTGCAAGGCGGCGGGTACGCCCTGGGAGCTGATGGGCGACCACATCTTCGCCACGAGCCTGACCGGGCCGGAGATCGCGCGACTGCGGACGTGGGGCACCGGGGACGAACGGGCGACGGACTATCGGATGGGCAGCCCGTGTGGCCTGCTCGACCTCGGGCAGCCGCTGATGGAGCCCATCGTCGTGGCGAAGGCGGCCGCGCGCGGTGCGCAGTTCCGGTTCGGGATGACGTATCTGGGGCACGAGCAGGATGCCGACGGGGTCACCGTGACGCTCGAGGATTCGGTGTCCGGGCTGACGTTCACCCGACGGGCGCGCTATCTGGTCGGAGCCGACGGTGCGCGTTCGCAGATCGCCGATGAGATCGGGCTCGAGATCGTGGGTCAGGCCGCGCGGGCCGGTCAGATCTATGCGATGTTCGATGCGGACCTGACCGAGCATGTCGCGCATCGGCCGAGCATCCTGCATTACTTCTTCCAGCCCGATACGGGTTTCGGAGAGCTCGGGCTGGGCGTACTCCGAGCCGTCCGGCCCTGGGATCAGTGGATGATCGGCTGGGGATTCGACCAGACCAAGGGGGAACCGGACCTCAGCGAGGAGGGGGCGCTCGCGAAGATCCGTACGCTGGTCGGAATCCCCGATCTGGAGGCGGAGATCCGCTGGGTCTCTCCCTGGTATGTCAATCAGCAGCACGCCCTCACCTATTCGCGTGGCCGCGTGTTCTGTGGCGGGGATGCCGTTCATCGGCACCCACCGTCGAGCGGGCTGGGGTCGAACACGTGCCTGCAGGACGCGTTCAATCTGGCGTGGAAGCTGGCTTATGTGGTGAAGGGGTACGCCGGCCCAGGGCTGTTGGACACCTATTCGGACGAGCGAGCGCCGGTCGGGGCGCAGATCGTGGCACGGGCCAATCAGTCGCGCCACGACTATGCGCCGCTGCGGGCTGCGTTCGCAGCGGAGGGCGATGATCCGGTGGCCGCGGGTCTCGCGAAGCTGCGGGCGACGACGGCGGCGGGGGCGGAGGCCCGGGCGGCACTGCGCGCGGCGATCGATCTGAAGAGTCAGGAGTTCAATGCCCAGGGGGTGGAGCTCAACCAGCGCTATGAGTCGTCGGCGGTGGTGGGTGACGGGTCCGGGCCGGAGGAGTTCGTGCGGGATCGTGAGCGTTATCTGCAGTCGACGACCCGGCCCGGGGCCAAGATCCCGCACGCGTGGCTCGTGGACCGCCGCGGCCGGCGTACCTCCACCCTTGATGTCACCCAGGGCGGCCTCTTCTCCCTCGTCACCGGGTTGTCGGGGCAGGCCTGGGAGCAGGCGGCCGGGGCGCTCGACCTGCCGTGGCTGCGGGTGGTGGTGATTGGTGAGGACGATCATCAGGACCTGTATGGCTACTGGGCCGATGCTCGCGAGATCGAGGAGGCGGGTGCTTTGGTGGTACGCCCGGATGGCTATGTCGCCTGGCGACAGTCGCAGGCGGTGTGGGAAGAGGCTGAGGCCAGGGAGCAGCTGGCCGCGGCGCTCCGCGAGGTTCTCGCCACGGACGTGCTCGGAGGTGCGGCCGACGTGGGCAGCCTCGAGGGCGAGCGCTCCCTCGGCGATGAGATGGGCACCAACCCGGTGCGCTGAGTTCGATCGGCGGATTGGGTCCGAATTTTGTCCCCCAGGGTGCAAATTTCGGACCCAATGATCCCGGGTGCAGGTTGTCCACAGCTCCGAGCACCAAAATGAACGATTCGGTCGTGTCGAGCGCATGGTGCCGGCATGGATCTCGATGCGCTGGCGCGCTGGCAATACGGTGTCGTCACCAGGTCACAGGCCCTGCACGAACTCAGCCCGGGCGCGGTGCGGGCCCGGCTCGACGGTGGGCATTGGAGGGCAGTCCTCCCCGGCGTCTATCGGGCTCACACCGGTGAGTTGGATTGGCGCGGCCGGGCGAGCGCAGCGCTGTTGCACTGCGGTGAGGGCGCAGCTCTCTCCCTGAACTCAGCGGCCTATCTGCTCGGTCTCGAGCCGAAGCCACCGCAGGTCCTGCAGGTCGACATTCCGCATCACCTGAAGCACACCAAGCCCGTCGGCGTACGCCTGCGGAGGAGGCGAACCCTCCGTGTCACGGAGCGTCAGCGCCTGCCGATTACAGAGCCGGCGTTCACGGTGATCGATCTGGGTGACACAGCACTGGCCAGCCGGGAAGACGCGATCGCGGTCGCAGCGCGCGCGGTGCAACGGGACGTCACTTCTGTCGACGCGCTCACGAGTGAGCTGGCGGCTCGGAAAAGGCATCGGCATCGTCGAGCCCTTGAATTGTCCCTCGGCGTCATCGACGAAGGCGCAGAAAGTGTGCTGGAAGTCGGGTTTGTCACCGACGTCCTCCGGGCCCATGGGCTTCCGGCCATGCGCATGTCCGTGCCGGACACTGTGGGCCATCACTCGATCCGGCGCGACTTTCTGGAGGAGGCCTGCCGGGTCGTGGTCGAGCTCGATGGCCGACTCGGCCACGAGGGCAACCGGAGCGGTGACAACCGGCGCGATCGGGGAACGGCCGCTCAGGGTGGGGTGACGCTGCGTGCCGAGTGGGTGGACGTCTTCTTCGAGGCCTGTCAGTTGGCAGTCGACATCTTCGGCACGCTGACGGCTCGCGGGTATGCCGGGACCCTGGAGAGGTGCGGTCCCACGTGCACGGCCCTCCGACTGCTCGCCCAGGCCGCCTGACCCGCGCAGATTGGGTCCGCAAATTGCACCTCTGGGTGCAATTTTCAGACCCAGTCCCGCGTCGGGGCCTATGGTGCGCCGGCGAGACCTGCGGCTGCACCTGACGGTCTTCGAGTGGGCCACGTAGGCTTCCCTCATGCCCCGACCACCCAGGCCCGGACATGACGTGCCCGAGGAGCTCCCGGAGGTCAGCTCGGGTGATCAGGTACGCCTGCTCGGCGGGGGCGAGTCTGAATCGCTCGAAGACCCCGGTGTCCACATGGTGCCGAGGGCGCGCTGGTTGGGTCCGGCGTTCCTGCTCGTGGTCCTGACCGGCCTCGTGGGGGTCCTCCTGGTCACGCTGCTGCCATGGATCCGGCCGGTGCACCTCGCCCACGATCGCGTCCATGCCCTCTATCAGCCACCCCTGAGTGTCGACGGACGCCACTGGGCCGAGCCGGGTGAGCTCGAACCCGACACGTTCCTCGTGCGCTTCTGTGGGGGCCTACTTCTTCGCGCCGTGGATCCGGCGGATTCGGTTGTGATGTCCACCGGTCGGGGTGAACGACCGGGTAATGCGTTGACCGCTGTCTATGCCGAGGCAGAGGCCGCCGACGCGGCGTACGCGCAGCTCGCCGGAGGGCTCGGCAACTGCACCCAGCGCGGGTCTCGCTGGGAGCTGGTCGAGCCGGACACTGCGATCGAGCAGACCCTCGCGTTCCGGCTCGAGCCGCCCCGTCAGTCGCGCGGGAACCGCCACCACCTGCTGCTGGTGCAGTACGCCAACACGGTCACTCTCTTCATGACCCCGACTGCCCCGGATGCTGAGGCAACCCGGTCGGCGTATGCGGAGCGGGTGGCATCGGTCGCCCGGGCTGCGGCGCAGGAGTGAGCTTGTCGGGCGGCAGATAGGTCATCTTCCGCAGCAGCACCTCGGCCGGGCCGCGGGCTCCGCGGGCCTCCAGCACAGCCGAGATGATCACCGACGACAGCCAGATGCCAGCCGCAATCGCGACAACGCCGAGGGTGTTGATGCGCGCACCCAGCCCGAATCCCCAGGCGGCCAGAAGCGGCGCGAAGATCAGCGACTGCCACAGATAGCTGCTGAGCGAACGCTTGCCGACGGCGGCCACCGAACGGGTGACGACGCCGGGGCGGCGCATGCGACCGGCGATCAGCGCGAACAGCGCCGCATAACCCGCACCCGCGAAGAGACCGCCCACATAGCTGACGTTCACATATCCGATCTCGAGGTTGGTGCTCATGAAGTGGATGTCCAGGTGCGCCAACCCGACGGGAAGGCCGGTGAGCCAGCCCACTGCGATTCCGCCCACGGCGAGCATCGTCAGCTGACGGCGATAGCGCTCGGGGTGTTCGAGCACCTGATGCCGTGCGAGGAGCCAGCCGAACAGCAGGCAGGCCGGGAGCGTGCCTGCCAGGAGGACTGCGGGGGTCGCGATGAGCCACATGCCGACGCGGGCCGCCATTGCGATCAGATAGTTGTCGAAGCCGCTCATCAGATCGGCCAGACCGGGGATTTCCGGGCCGTTGCTGATCTCGGGCCCGCCAGCGGCGTCGATGCCCATTGAGTCGAGCCACAGCATTGCGCCGATGGCGCTGATCGCACTCACTGCGGCGTACGCCAGCAGGATCCACAGGACCAGCTTGAGGGTCTTCACCTTCGCTTCGAACAGCAGGGGCACGAAGATCAGGCCCAGCACCGCGTACGCCCCCAGCACATCGCCGCCGAACAGCAGCGCGGCATGGAGAAAGCCGAGCAACAGCATCGCCAGGTGACGTTTGCGCAGCATCCGCTTGATGTCTCGCGGCTGGATGCCACGGGCGGCGCGGCTGCGGGCGAACTGGACCATGCCATAGGCGAACAGCAGCGCGAACATCGGATAGACCCGGCCGTCGATGGTGATCGCGATGACGGCCCGGGCGACGCGGTCCAGCTCGGATCCGTCGGTCGGGTGGGCGGAGGTGAAGCCACCGGGGTGGCCCCAGAGATACCACGCACTGTTGGCGATCGCGATCAGCAACAGCATCACGCCGCGGGCGAGATCAGGGGCCAGGGCTCGGGCCGGAGTGTTGGTGGAGCTGGGTGGGGCGGTGACGGCCGCGGGCTGGGACATCATGGTCAACCTCCTGGCCCGACCCTAACGGCCCGGGGTGACACTTTCCGGTTGTCCGGGGGCCGGGCCGGGGGCGATCCGGGGAACCCCCGAGGCGCGGCAGGTGAGATCTGTTGAACTGTCGGCTGCGCCCGCCAAGATGGTGCGCATGACACCGCAGATCGTCTGGAACTGGCCCGAGACCGCCATCGAGATCGGCGTGCTGCTGGTCGTCGCGTTCGTGATCTATCGGGTGATCAGCCACGGGATCAAGCTCGTGGTGCGGCAATCGGTCAGGCGGGCGGAGGAGCGCTATGCCGATGAGGACAGCCGCGCCGCCCGGATCCTGACGAGCTTCACCGGCATCTCGCTGAAGCGCCATCAGGCCCGCACCAAGACGCTCGGATCCGTGCTGCGCAGCGTCAATGCGGTCGTCGTCCTCACGGTGACGGTGATGATGGTCCTGCGCGCGCTCGGCATCCCGCTCACCCCTCTGCTGGCCTCGGCCGGTGTCGGCGGCGTGGCGCTCGGCTTCGGTGCCCAGAGTCTGGTGAAGGACTATCTGTCCGGCATTTTCATGATTCTCGAGGACCAGTTCGGGGTGGGGGACTTCGTCGACCTCGGTGAGGCCACCGGGACCATCGAGGAGGTCGGGCTCCGGGTCACGCGGCTGCGGGATGTGAGCGGCCAGGTCTGGTATGTCCGGAACGGCGAGATCCTCCGCGTCGGCAATCTCTCCCAGGGCTGGTCGACCGGCACCGTCGTAGTGCCGGTCGCCGCGGACTCCGATCCGGTGAAGGTGCTGGCCGTGCTGGAGAAGACCATGGACGAGATCGAGGCCGACGAAGCGTTCGCCGACGTGCTCCTCGAGCGGCCGTCGGTGGCCGGCATCGATGCCGTGTCCGGCGGCACGATGACCGTCAAGATCTTCGCCAAGTGCGCCCCCAACCAACACTGGAAAGTGCAGCGCACCATCCTGATGCGCTCGGTCGAGGACCTGCGCCGGGCGGGGATTCGCGGCCCGATCGTTCCCGGCGGGTACGCCCCGGAGGACCCGTCCGCCGCGATCTGATCGTTCCTGCATCGGCGATGTCACACATCCGGGCCGGCCGGTGTCCTTGCCTGTAACCAACCAGGAAAGGAACGATCATGGCCCGCATCCCTCTCGACGCACCTCCCACCCTCCTCAATCGGTTCGCCCGCTGGTGTGTCCGGCGTACCTATGGGCGAGACCTCCAGCCCGCCGAGGCGGCGATGCACAACACCCGGGTTGCCACGTCGTACGTGGTCCAGGAGATTCTGGTCGCGCGCTGGAATCGGCTCGACCCGAACCTGAAGGCGCTCGCAGTCATGGCGGCCGCCCAGCGCCTGAACTGCCCGTGGTGCCTCGACTTCGGCTTCTGGGAGTTCTATTCGAAGGGCACGCCCGTCGCGAAGCTCGAGGCGGTGGCGGGCTGGCGTACCTCCGACATCTTCTCCGACGACGAACGCGCCGTGATGGCGTACGCCGAAGCGATGACCGGTGATATCGCGACCGAGGTCACCGACGACATGGTCGCCAATCTGGCTGACCGGTTCGGGCACGAAGCCCTCGTCGAGTTGACGATGATGGTGGCTGTGGAGAATCTGCGCTCGCGATTCAACAGTGCCCTCGGCCTGACGCCCCAGGGCTTCAAGGATCTGTGCCCGATCACGAGACCCGCATGACCGAGGTCTTCGAGTCGTTGCGGGGGAGGCTGTTCGCGGTGGCCTACGGCATCGTGGGCGGGGTCGCCGATGCCGAGGACGTGGTGCAGGACACGTGGATCGCGTGGAGTGGGGTGGACGGTGGCACGGTGCGCGACCCGGAGGCGTACCTCATCCGCATGGTCACCAACCGCTCCCTCAACGCGCTCCGCACCCGCCAGCGCCGCCGCGAGGCGTATGTCGGGCCGTGGCTGCCGGAACCCGTCGACACCGGCACCCGCCCGGAAGACGCGTCGGTGATCGCCGACGAGGTGACCTTCGCGCTCATGGTCCTGCTCGAACAGCTGTCCCCGCTCGAGCGGGCGGCTTTCGTCCTGCGGGAGGTGTTCGAGGTGCCGACCGACGAGGTGGCGGATTCGCTGGAGCGGAGTCCGGCGGCGGTACGCCAGCTCGTCAGCAGGGCGCGGGGGCACCTGCGGGGTGCGGCCCGATACGACCGGGACCCCGAGGCCCAGCGTCGGCTCGGCGGCAGGTTCGTCGAGGCGATCCGAGCCGGCGACATCGGAGGTGTCCTGGATGTCCTGGCGCCCGACGTCGTGCTGATCACCGATGGGGGCGGCCCGGTGCAGGCCGCGCTGCGACCGATCACCGGGCCCGAGAACGTGCTGCGATTCTTCCAGGGACTGGCGCTGCGTTATCCCGACTGGAGCGCTCGCGAAGCCGTGCTCAACGGCCTGCCGGCTCTGCTGGTCACCGCGGGTGACACGGTCTCGGCCGTGCATTTTGGCGTGATCGAGGGGGTGGTCACCGACATCTGGGTGGTCCGCAACCCGGAGAAGTTGACCGGGCTCCAGTGACTGAGACGCCCCCACCCCCCGCGTGCCGGCAATTGTCTCGGGACGATAACGTTGACTGCGTCAGATGACAGTGGGGTCAATCGTGACTGCCCGAGCACGATAGATGCCCTCTATGCCCCGGATGCCTTCTTTCAATCAATGCTATCTTTCAAGAACTCTGATTTTGATATATAGTATTGATCGAAGCACCGGGGACGTCGACGGAGATCCTCGGGCACGACAACGAGAGGTCGAATCTATGTCGCTCGTCAACACCAAGATCCAGGATTTCGCCACCACCGCCTTCAAGGGCGGCGAGTTTGTGGACGTCACCCAGGACGATGTCCTGGGCAAGTGGGCCATCTTCTTCTTCTATCCCGCTGACTTCACCTTCGTCTGCCCGACCGAGCTGGGCGACATGGCGGATCACTACGATGAGCTCCAGAAGCTGGGCGTCGAGGTCTTCTCCGTGTCGACCGACACCCACTTCGTGCACAAGGCGTGGCACGACGCTTCCGACACCATCGGCAAGATCCAGTACTACATGCTGGGCGACGCCTCCGGCACCATCACCAACAACTTCCAGGTCATGCGTGAGGGCCAGGGCCTCGCCGATCGCGGCACCTTCCTGGTCGACCCGGACGGCATCATCCAGTTCACCGAGACCACCGCTGAGGGCATCGGCCGCAACGCCGCCGAGCTCATGCGCAAGGTCAAGGCTGCGCAGTATGTGCGGAACCACCCGGGCGAGGTCTGCCCCGCCAAGTGGGAAGAGGCCGAGGGCGAGACCCTCAAGCCGGGCATCGACCTGGTCGGCAAGATCTGATCGTGCTGAATTGCGTCGCTCCGCGACGCGAACGGTCGCTCTGAGACATGTCGATTCGACTCACGCGGGGACTCGGTTTCGCTCCCGCGATCCGGGTTTCCGCGTGAGTCTCGGTCTCCACGTCTCAGCCCAGGGGACGCTCCCAAGCGGTGGTTGAGTTGTCGAACCATCGCGCGTACCTGATCCGAACGTTGATGTGAACCGCACCGCTGATGCGGCTCACCTGAGTGTTCGCCGGGCTTCCGGCCCACCATTTCCCCCGCACGCCTTCGTTGGCGTGCCCTGACAACCGCCGCCACTTCGAATCATGGAGGAAACGTGCTCGACAAGGACCTGCTGGACCAGCTCAAGACCCTGATCGACGACCGCGTGACCGAGCAGGTCGTGCTGGCCAGCTCGCTCGATGACCGGCCAAAGGCCAAGGACATGAAGGAGATGCTCGACGAGGTCGCGGCACTCTCCGACAAGATCACCCACGAGGTGCGCAACGACGACGAGCGCAAGCCGTCGTTCGCGATCGAGCGGGTCGGCTCCGATATCTCGGTCCGCTTCGCCGGCCTGCCCATGGGCCACGAGTTCAACTCGTTCCTTCTCGCGCTGCTCCAGGTGGGTGGCAACCCGGTCAAGGAAGAAGAGGCGCTCCTCGATGCGGTCAAGAACATCGAGGGTGAGCACGAGTTCGTCACCTACATGTCGCTGACCTGCCAGAACTGCCCGACCGTGGTGCAGGCGCTCAACGCGATGGCTGTCATCAACCCCAACATCAAGCATGTCGCGGTCGAGGGCTCCCTGTTCCAGGAAGAGGTCGAGGAGCGTCGCATCCTGGCCGTTCCGACCGTCTATCTGAACGGTGAGGAATTCTCCGCCGGCCGCATGGACATCGCCGACTTCGTCGGCAAGCTCGCCAAGGGCGGCGTCTCCACCGAGTCGTTCAACGACAAGGAAGCCTTCGAGGTCCTCGTGCTCGGTGGCGGCCCCGCGGGCGCCGCGGCTGCGATCTATGCCGCCCGCAAGGGCATCCGCACCGGTCTCGCGGCCCCCAACATCGGTGGCCAGACGCTGGACACCATGTCGATCGAGAACTTCGTTTCGGTGCCCTACACCGAGGGCCCCAAGTTCGCGGCCGGCCTGGAGGAGCACATCTCCAAATACGACATCGATGTGATGAAGAACGTCGCGGCCACCAAGCTGATCCCGGCCGAGACCGAGGGTGGACTCCACACCGTCGAGTTCGAGGGCGGCGGCTCGCTGAAGGCCCGCAGCGTCATCCTCGCGACCGGTGCGCGCTGGCGTACGCTCGGCGTCCCGGGTGAGCAGGACTATCGCAACAAGGGCGTCTCGTTCTGCCCCCACTGCGACGGCCCGCTGTTCAAGGACAAGCCCATCGCGGTCGTCGGTGGTGGCAACTCCGGCATCGAGGCGGCCATCGACCTGGCCGGTGTCACCGAGAAGGTCACGCTCGTCGAGTTCCTGGACGAGCTGCGCTGTGACGACGTGCTGCTCAAGAAGTTCCAGAGCCTGCCCAACTCCGAGATCATCACCGGTGCTCGCACCACCGAGGTGACGGGCGACGGCGGCCAGCTGACCCAGCTGGCGTACGAGGATCGCGACTCCGGCGAGCTGCGCACCCTCGACGTGAACGGCGTCTTCGTGCAGATCGGTCTGCTGCCCAACACCGAGTGGCTCAAGGAGTCGGGTGTCGAGCTGTCCGATCGCCACGAGATCGTCATCGACAACCACGGCAAGACCAACATCCCCGGCATCTTCGGCGCCGGTGACGTGACCACCGAGCCGTTCAAGCAGATCGTGGTCGCCGAGGGCGGGGGCGCCACCGCGGCGCTGTCGGCCTTCGACTATCTGATCCGCACGTCGGTCCCGGCCTGACTCTTCGCGACGGCGCGGGCGTCTCGACACCCAGGGTTTCGAGACGCTCGTGCCTCGCTCCTCAACCACCGTGAATGGGATGTCATGAATCTCCGTGATCTCGAGTACCTCGTCGCCCTCGACGAGCACCGCCACTTCGGACGCGCAGCTGCGGCGTGCTATGCCAGCCAGCCGACGCTGTCGACCCAGGTGCGCAAGCTCGAGACGGAGCTGGGCGTCCAGCTGATCGAGCGTGGTGCCCGGCAGGTCCTGTTCACCCCCGCGGGTGAAGAAGTGGTACGCCGGGCCCGCCACATCCTGGCCGAGGCGGATGACATCCGTGACATCGCCCGCCAGCTCAACACCCCTCACACAGGCAGCGTGCGGCTCGGGGTCTTCCCGACCCTGGGGCCGTACCTGTTGCCGCACGCGGTGCCCAGTCTGGGGGAGACGTTCCCAGAGCTGGAGGTCTTCCTCACCGAGGACAAGAGCCAGGAACTGCTCGACCTGCTCAAGCACGGCCGCCTCGATGCCGCGATCCTGGCGTTGCCGGTCCACGACGAGAGCCTCGAGCACGCGAGTCTCTTCCGGGAGGATTTCCTGTTGGCGACGCCGGTGGGTCATGATCTCGCCGGCGACGGGGAGGTCCGATCGGCCGACCTGAAGGGGGAGCGGCTGTTGCTCCTCAATGAGGGTCATTGCCTGCGTGATCAGGCCCTCGAGTTCTGCCATGCAGCCGGAGCCGGTGAGCGCGACGGTTTCCGCGCCACGAGCCTTGAAACCTTGCGCCACATGGTCGCCTCGGGCGTGGGCATCACCTTGTTGCCACAACTGTCGGTCGCGCCGCCCGTGACCGAGAACCCGCGTATCGCCCTGCGCCGTTTCGCCGATCCGGCGCCCCATCGCGACCTGGCGCTCTTCTGGCGCAAGACCTCGGTCTATCGCGAACTGATGCCCCAGATCGCCGAGGTTCTGCGCGAATCCGCCGGCGCCCTGGTTGAGCCGCTGGCCAGCTGAATCCAGGCCTGGCGTACCTCACTGCCGGAGAAACTCCAGCACCGCCTGCACCCGACGGGCGTTGCTGGATGACTCCGGCAGGTCCAATTTCGCGAACATGCTGTTGATGTGTTTCGCCACGGCCTTCTCCGTGACGACCAGCCGCTCGGCGATCAGGCTGTTGGACGCACCCTCGGCCATGTGCGACAGCACCTCGTATTCCCGCGGGGTCAGCCGGTCCAGCCGGGTCCGCACAGTGCGGCGCTGCATCAGGCGGGCGATCACCTCGGGGTCGACGGAGGTGGAGCCTGCGGCAACGGTACGCAGCGCCGTCACGAACTGCACATCGTCGAACACCCGGTCCTTGAGCAGATAGCCCACGCCGCCGACGCCGTCGGAGAGCAACTCGTCGAGATAGAGCTCCTCGACATACTGCGAGAGCAGAACGACCGGGAACCCGGGCGACGCCGAGCGCAGGGCCAGCGCGGCCCGGATGCCTTCATCGGTATTGGTCGGAGGCATGCGGATATCGAGGAGGGCCAACGACGCCTCGCTCGCAGCGACCCTGGCGACGATGTCCTCGGCGTTCCCCTCCGAGCCGGCCACCTCGATCCCATGCGCGGTCAGCAGGTCCTCCAGTCCCCGCCGCAGCAGGAACTGATCCTCGGCGATGAACACGCGCATCGATTTCTCCTTCGGTGCGATGGGGGCAAGTCTGTCGAAACGATGGCTGAGCGGTCGAAACCCACTTTTCCACCGGCTCGCCCCTCCGGCATGGGCTTCCGCACCCCGAGCAAGTGTGGTGCCTGCACCACCGACAGGAGAGGCTGTGACGAGAAGACTTCAGGGCATGGAGCTGATGCAGATGAACCCCGAATCCCGCCCGACTGATTCCATTGCGACCGAAACGGCCACCACGCCCAGCGCATATGCCGTCTCCGACGCCACCCCGCGACGTCCCCTGTCCGATCTGCCCGTGGCATTTCCGGCGATGCTGTCTGGTTTTCGATTCGCGGGGTACGCCCTCGCCGAACTCTGCTCGGTGTTGTGGTTCAGCCTCGTGCTGTGCCTGTCCGTGGTGGGCGTGGGCCTGCCGCTGCTGTCCCGGTCGTCCGAACTCCTGCGCGACAACGCCGAGCGGCAGCGGCGGGCCGCCTATGTGCACTCGGGCATTCCGGTCCTGGCCCACTATCGCTCGGTTCCCGAGGGCCGCGGGTGGTTGGGGCTGGGCACGTTCGGTCGCAAATACACCGATCCGATGACCTGGCGCGATCTCGTGTGGCACATCGTCAACCCGGCGATCGGCCTGACCATCGGGGTCCTGCCGGCGGGCCTGACCCTGCTCGGTGTGTGGGGGCTGGTGCTCGTGCTCGGGCCCGAGGCCCTGCGCGACGCGGTCATCACCAGAGCGGCAGCTGGTATGGCTTCCTTCCCATCCACGGCTTCGGCGGCTTCACGATGGTCGGGATCCAGGCAGTCATCTGGCTGGTGGCCGGACCCCTGCTGGCCCGGCCGATGCTGCGCCTCCATGGGCTCTGGACTCACCTGGTTCTGGGCGGCGACCCGTCGACCCGGCTCCGGGAACGCGTCGAAAGCCTCGAACAGACCCGGACCACGGCCCTGGACATCCAGCAGGCCGAGATCCAGCGGATCGAGCGGGATCTGCACGATGGGGCGCAGGCGCGGCTGGTCACCATGGGCATGACCATCAGCCAGGCCGAGCGGCTGATGGAAACCGACCCTGCGCGGGCAGCGGAGTTGTTGGCCGCGGCCAAGCAGGATTCGAAGGAAGCGTTGCACGAGATCCGGTCGCTGGTGCGGGGAATCCGACCGCCCGTGCTGGCGGACCGGGGGTTGAACGAAGCGCTGCGGGCGCTGGCCGCCCAGTCGCCCATCGCCACCGATGTCGAGTCCAACCTGCGCCGTGAGCTCTCTCCGCCGCTGGAGTCCGCACTCTATTTCGGGATCAGCGAACTGGTCACCAACGCCGTCAAGCATTCCGAGGCCGAACGGATCACGATCCGCGTGGTCGATGGGCCCGACAAAGTGCGCGTCACGATCGGCGACAACGGTCGGGGCGGGGCCGAAGAGGCCGCGGGTGGGGGATTGGCGGGTGTGCGCCGACGGCTCGAGCCGTTCGACGGCAGCCTCGGCATCACCAGCCCCACCGGCGGGCCCACCACCGCCGTGATCGCCGTCCCGACAGCCTGAATGAGCCGATCCCTCCTCGATGGCCTCCCAATTGTCACTCCTGACCAAGATCATCAGAACTATCCCGATGATCTTGATAGAGAGTGACAATTGGGAGGCTCCCTGCTGTCCACAGGCCCCGACGGAGTGGATTCATCCACAGCTGGCGTGAGTTTCTGAACGAATCGGCGCCGGATCGCGCATGTCTACGGCATGTACAAACAGATTCCCGCCATCCCCGCAGAACTCTCCCTCGGAGGCGTCGTGAGGACTTCGACGCTGCGGCAGCATGGATACACCCAGCAGCAGATCCGGAAAGCGGTCGAGAGCAAGACCCTCGTCCGGGTGCGCAGGGGCTGGTATGCCGCACAGGGCGCTGACCAGCGAGTGGTACGAGCCGTGTCGCAAGGAGGCATTCTCGGCTGCTCCTCTGCGATCGCCTTCCATGGCGGATGGTCGCTGAAGGACGGCAGGACCCACACCTACTGCAGTCAGCGAGGGCGACAGAAGAAGTCCCCCAGGAAGAAATCGGGCAAGAAGGCGGGGCCGAAAGACCAGAAGTGCTGTCCGTCCCCGAAGTATCGGAGGACCTATCAGACCGGCGTTCTTCCCCTTGCGGATGCATTGGTGCAGTCGGCGTTCTGCCTGCACCCCTATGACTTCCTGGTCGTCGCGGAGTCGTTGGTCTATCGCGAACTGATGTCCGCAGAGGAGATCCAGGCCACCATGGCGGGCATCAATCATCGGATCACGTCGATGATGTCGAAGATGGATGTTTCGGAATCCGGCACCGAAACCCTGGTGAGGCTCCGGCTCCGACGTCACGGCGTGACACTCATTCCCCAGGTGACCATCCCGGAGGTGGGCCGGGTCGACTTCCTGGTCGGAAAACGACTCATCATCGAGGTGGACGGTGTCGATCACCACGGCTCCGGCGAAGCGTTCGAGCAGGACCGGGCTCGGGATCAGGACCTCATCGCCCTCGGATACATCGTCATCCGGATCAGTTATCGCCAGGTGATGTATGACTGGGACCGCGTCGAGACAAGAATCCTCCGCGTCCTCAGGCTCGGACTCCATCTGCGAGCCCTGCCCAAGGAGACACCCCGCCCAATTGTCACTCCTGACCAAGATCATCAGGATTATTCCGATGATCTTGATAGAGAGTGACAATTGGGACGGGCCGGCCAGCCCCGTCAGCGGGCCAACCGAACAAGCTGGGGAAGGACCTCCGCCGCGGTGCCCTGCCACCAGTGGGTCACATAGTCGGTGAGGCGGGACTCCTCGGGATTGACCTCGATCACGGGGGTCCCACGTTCGAGCGCCGCGAACGGCAGCGACCCGGCGGGCTGGACGATCCCGGACGTCCCGACCACCAGCATCAGGTCACACGTGGAGCAGGCATCAACAGCATCCTCGAAAGCCCTGGGCGGCAGCATCTCGCCGAACCACACGATGCCGGGCCTGATCCAGCCGCCGCAGGCGCACTTCGGTGGCGACACCCGCTCGGGGATTTCTTGGGGAATCTCGAGTTCGCCAGACCATGGCTTCGCGCAATCGAAGCACCGATAGTCGAACAGCCCACCGTGCACATGGCTCAGCACCTCGCTGCCGGCCCGCTCATGGAGGTCATCGACGTTCTGGGTGATCACGCTGACCTGCTTGAACTCCGCCAACTCGGCCAGCGCCCGGTGCCCGGCATTGGGCTGGACCTGTCGGATGAGCTGGGCGCGGCGGAGATACCAGGCCCAGACCAGATCCGGCTCCTCGGCGAAGGCCTCCTCGGTTGCCAGGGTCATCGGGTCATACTTCGCCCACAACCCGTCCTGCACGTCCCGGAACGTCGGCACACCGGACTCGGCCGACATCCCCGCCCCGGTCAACACGGCGATGTGGTTGGCTGCGGACAACTGGGCCAAAAGATCGTCAGGGAGGCTCATGGCCCCAGTCTGCCCGGTTCTCCCTGCACCGGTCGCAGATCTGAATCAGGCCGCGTCCGCCACCAGGTTGAGATCGACCATCAGCTCGGTGGCGATGCGTTCGAGGTCGGCCCGGGCACCCGACAGGGCCGACTCCGGCCCACGAAGGACGGCGTTGCAGTTGAAGAGCTGCCCGCCATACATCGGTGCATCGCTCACATGCGACTCCAGCTTGTCGATCGTGATCCCATGCGACCGCAGGGCCGTGCTGATCTCATTGACGATGCCGGGCCGGTCGTTGCCGACGAGTTCGAGACGAATCGTGGCCGAATCCTCGGCCGCGGTGGTCTCCTCGCTCGCGCGCTGAATCCGCACGTCGAGCATTCCGTCAAGGTGTCGAAGGTTGTCGGCCAATTCTTCCGCACGATCGTCGGGCACCGTCACCATGACGATCCCGGCAAACTTCCCCGCCAGCTCGGCCAGCGAGCTGCGCTCCCAGTTGCCGCCCGTGCGGGCGACTCCGTCCGCGAGCGACTGGACAAGACCGACCCGATCGTCTCCGATAAGGGTGATCACATAGGTAGCCATACCGAGAGCCTAGGTGCTCCACGCCCCTCCGGGGAGGGGTTACGCCCAAAGCCGTGTCCGGCTTTTTCGCCGATCAGCGACCCTGCTGCGCCGCGTGCGACGCGAGTCGGATGTGGGTGTTCGGGGCGCCGAACCCGGCGTACTCACCGACGCGTTGCAGCACCTCGACATAGAACCCGTTCCCGAGGATCGGCGTATAGAGGTGGAAAAGTTCCCCCTCGTCGGTGCGGTCATAGAGAATCCCGTGCTGCCGGAGGCGGGCGAGCAGGTCAGCGGGCAGGTCGAAGCGCGCGGCCAGGTCCGCGTAGTAGTTGTCCGGCACCGGCATGAGTTCCGCCCCAGCCGTCGCTGCCTGCTCCGCCACCGCGAAGATGTCCGGCACGGCGATGGCGATCTGGTTGAGCCCGCGTCGGGCCTCGGTCGGTCGGGTGCCGTCGTCGACGGACACGATGACCCGCAGGTCGCCCTCGGTCGGGGTGAGCGGGCGCGACCGCATGCGGCCGCAGGGCTGCATGAACTCGGTGAGTACGCCGGCTGTCAGCCCCAACACTGTGCGGAAGAACGACTGTTCGGCCGGGAGCAGGGTCGCGTCGATGGAGGCGCCGACATGATCGACGCCGAGCGCATCGCCGGTCCCCGGATCCCCGGTGGAGACGAAGTCCACCTGCCAGCCATCGCCACGTTCGCCCTCCGACAGGAACACCGCCAGCCCACCCGGCGTATCGAGCCCCGGCAGCGGTGCATCACCCGGCCGCTGTCGACTCATCGCCTTCGGCCAGAGCAGGGCGTGGGCGCGTTCGGCGACATCCGTCGTGTCGGGTACGCCAACCCCCAGGGCCGTGACCGCCAACGGGGTCTCGTCCGAGATCGAGTTGAGCACGATGTGGGCCTCGCCGTTGCGCCACCAGTCCACCTGCAACCCGCGATGACGGCCGGCGTGGTGGAAGCCCAGAGCCCCCAGAGTCGTCTCGATGCCGCGGCGCTCGGCCGGCGTACCCGCCGCGATCTCGACGAACGAGAAGTCCACGCGACCGGGTGCGGGCGGCGGGTCGAACAGCTCGACGCGGGGTCGCGATTCCGCCGCCGTGCCAGTCGCCCAGTGCTGACGCAGCTCCTCCTCGAGGAACAGCAGCGACCGCATGGCATCGAGCGCGGTGGTGCGCGGATCGGCCTCGCGGACGACGTCGGAGAAGATCTCCAGCGACAGCGGCCCGCGATAGCCGCGCTCGAAGACCGCTGCAACGAGCGGCGCGACCGGCAGGTTGCCCTGCCCGGGGAAGCAGCGGAAATGGCGCGACCAGTCGAGCACGTCCATGCCCAACCGGGGTGCATCGGCGATCTGGAGGAAGGCGATGCGGTCGCCGGGTACGCCCGCCAGGGCCTCCGGCCCGTCACCCCGGGACAGCATGTGGAAGGTGTCGACAACCACGCCGACATGGGGGTGATCCGCCCGCCGCACCACGTCCCACGCATCGACGAACCGACTGGTGGTCCGGCCCCAGGCCAGCGCCTCGTACCCGATCATGATCCCTGCCTCGGCGGCGAGGTCCCCGACGGCGGCCAGCTGCTCGGCCATCAGATCCTTGTCCACGATCGCGTCGGGCAGGCAGTTCGAACACATCAGGACGTCCGTCACCCCGAGTTCGCCCATCACGGCGAACTTGGACCGCACCCGATGGAGGACCGAGCCGAAGCGGGCCGGGGGCGTACCCTCCACGTCCCGCACCGGCTGGAACAGGTCGATCGTCAGCCCGAGGTCCGCGCAGCGTTGCGCGACTTCGCGCGGCGACAGCTCCGAGGAGATGAGGTCGTTGTCGAACAGCTCGATCCCGTCGAAGCGGGCGGCGGCGATGGCGGTCAGCTTTTCGGGCAGCGTGCCGCCGACCGAGACCGTGGCGATCCCCTTGTGCATCAGGCCTCCTTCGGCCGGTGGCCGGTCAGGGTGACGAGGCGCTCGATCGCGAACCGGTACCCCTCGATGCCGCAGCCGACGATCACGCCGGCGGCGAGATCCGACAGATAGGAGTGGTGCCGGAATGCCTCGCGCGCATGGACATTGGAGATGTGCACCTCCATCAGCGGGCCCTCGATCGTGGCGAGGGCGTCGCGGATCGCGACCGAGGTGTGCGTGTACGCCGCCGCGTTCACCACGAATCCCAGCGCCGATTCGCGCCAGCGATGCACGGCCTCGACCAGCTCGCCCTCGTGGTTGGACTGGAGGTGCTCGATCCCGATCCCGTACGCCCCAGCGGTCGCGTCACAGAGTCTTTCGATATCGGCCAGGGTGTCGGAACCGTAGATAAGGGGCTGGCGGGTGCCGAGCAGGTTGAGGTTGGGGCCATTGAGGACGGCGATGAACTTCTCGGGCATGCGGGGTCCTTTCGATGGGAGGGAGAGCGGATCAGTGGTTTCGGACCCGGTCGGCATGAGGAATGAACCGTGGCGTACATTGTGCCGCACAGGCTCGGCCAGACAAGGGCCGGGGATCGGGGGAGTGATGACGGAGGCGGTCGGGCGCAGGCGTGGAGCCAGCCGGGACGATGCGGCCCTGCAGCGGGATGCCGCGCGGACGCAGGCGGAGATTCTGGAGGTCGCGACAGCCTACTTCGCGGATGTCGGCTATTCGGGGGCGCGCGTCGACGAGATTGCCGCCCGGACGAGCACGACGAAGCGGATGATCTATTACTACTTCGGCAACAAGGAGGGCCTCTACATGGCCGTCCTCGAGGGGGTCTATTCGGCCATCCGTGGCGCGGAGCAGAAGCTCGCCCTCGACGTCCTGCCCCCGCGGGAGGCGCTCGCAGAAGTCGTCCGATTCGCGTTTGACTACCACGGAAGCCATCCGGAGCTCTGCCGGATCGTGGCGATCGAGAACATCCACAAGGCCGAGCACCTCGAGCAGTCCAACCGCGCCAAGCAGGTCAACTGGCCGATCATCGAGCTGCTGGACCGCATCCTCGCCCGGGGTCGCGACGAGGGCCTCTTTCCGCGCGCAGCCGATGCGATGGAGGTGCACGTCATGATCATGGCCCAGGCGATGTATGCGGTGAATCACCGCGCGACCGTGCGTGCCGGCTTCGGCTATGACATGGGTGAACCGGCCAATAGGGCGCGGTTGCGCCACAACGCGGTGCAGGCCGTGCTGGCCTGGATGTCCACCCCGGACGCCGTCTGAAATTCGCTTCAACTTTTTCTCCGTCTCCACATGCGCGGCTAATGAACCATCTCGTACATTGAATGTACCGGATAGTTAATAGCTAGGGAACCCCCAGCGATCAGCCCACTAAAATCACCGAATGGAGACACCGATGTCACACTCGGCAGTCGCTCCCACCGCAGAGCGGGACCACGAGCCCAAGGGCGAGCACAGCCCCAAGAAAGCCGCCGCGTCCGGCTTCATCGGCAGCGCGCTGGAGTACTACGACTTCTTCATCTATGCCCAGGCCGCCGCCCTGATCTTCCCGCAGATCTTCTTCCCCTCCGGGGATCCGCGCATGGCCATCATCACGTCGCTCGCGACCTACGGCGTCGGCTATGTCGCCCGCCCGATCGGTGCGTTCTTCCTCGGGCGCTGGGGTGACACGCACGGCCGCAAGAACGTGCTGGTCCTCTGCATGTTCCTGATGGGCCTCTCGACGCTCGCCGTGGCGTTCCTGCCCACCTATCAGCAGGTCGGCATCCTCGCGCCGGCGCTCCTGGTCGTCCTGCGCCTGGTCCAGGGCTTCGCGGTCGCCGGTGAGATCTCCGGAGCCAGCTCGATGATTGTCGAGCACGCACCGTTCGGAAGGCGCGGCTATTTCGCCAGCTTCACGCTGCAGGGTACGCAGTTCGGCCAGATCCTCGCCGCCGCCGTCTTCATCCCGCTGGCCCGGCTCCTGCCCGACGCCGCCTTCAACTCCTGGGGATGGCGCGTGCCGTTCATCCTCTCGGTCGTCGTCATCGTCGCCGGCTGGCTGATCCGCCGCCGCGTGCCCGAGACCCCCGCCTTCAAGGAAGAAACCGCCGAGGGCGCCCCTCAGGTCAACCCCATCACCGCTGCTTTCACCGAGACCGGCCCCAACATGATCCGGGTCATGCTGATGGCTCTGATGAACGTGATCCCGACGGTCACCACGATCTTCGGTGCGGCGTACGCGACGCAGAAGGCCTATGGCATCGGTTTCCACAAGGACGTCTATCTCTGGATCCCCGTCATCGGCAACATCGTTGCCTGCCTGGTCATCCCGCTCGTGGGCTCGCTGTCGGACCGCATCGGCCGGCGCATCCCGATCATGGTCGGCGCCCTGGGCTCCGGTGTCCTCGCCTTCGGTTATCTGTGGGCGATCAGCATCGGCTCGGTGCCGTTGGCCATCCTGTTCTCCGTGCTGATGTGGGGCATCGTCTATCAGGGCTACAACGGTGTGTTCCCGTCGTTCTATCCCGAGCTCTTCCCGACCCGCACCCGCGTCACCTCGATGGCCATCGCCCAGAACGTCGGCACCATGATCACGGCCTTCCTGCCCGCGATCTTCGCCGCGGTCGCCCCGCCCGGGTCGAACAACATCCCGTGGATCGTCGGTGGCATCGCCCTCGGCATCACCATCGTCAGCTTCCTGTCGGCACTGTCCGCTCGTGAGACCTATCGCATCCACGTCAACGACCTCGGCGAGAAGCACGCCGTCGAAATCCCCCGCGATGACTACCTGCGCATGCGCGCCGAAGGACGGAGTCTCTGATGCTGACCGGCACCACATCCCTGCTGCTCCACATCGGCTGGCCGACCCACTCGTTCAAGGCCCCGATGATCTACAACCCCTGGTTCGAGTCGCGCGAGATCGACGCCATGGTCGTCCCGCTCGGGGTGAAGGCTCCCGAGTTCGCGGCGGCGTTCCCCGCACTGATGAAGTCCGGGAACGTCCGCGGTGCGCTCGTCACCATGCCCCACAAGGTCGCGGTCCTCGACCTCGTCGATGAGGTACGCCCCAGCGCCGCCGTTGCCGGCGCCGCCAACGCGGTGGCCGTCGAGGCGGACGGGCGATTGGTGGCCGACATGTTCGACGGTGCTGGGTTTGTCGGGGGCATGCGTACCGGCGGTCACGATCCGCGGGGAGACTCCGCCCTCGTGGTCGGGTGTGGGGGTGTGGGCTCGGCAATCGCGGCCTCGCTGGCTGCGGCCGGGGTGGCCGAACTGGGCCTGTTCGACACGCGGGTGGAAGCGATGGAGGGGCTGGCCGAGCGGCTGGCCGCTCACTATCCCGAACTGCGGATCACGACCGGCCACCGCGATCCGGCCGGGTTCGGCATCGTCGTCAACGGCACGCCCCTGGGGATGAACCCCGGGGATCCCATGCCGGTGGACGTGGACCGGCTGGCACCGGGCGCGTTCGTCGGCGAGGTCGTGATGACCGAGCACGTGACGCCGTTCCTCGCGGCGGCCCGGGCCCGGGGGTGTGCGACGCAGCTGGGGGTGGACATGCTGTTCGAGCAGATCCCGGCTTACCTCGAGTTCTTCGGCTGGGAGCCACCCACCGCCGCCGAGCTCCGGAGCCTCGCCCGCATCCCCGGCCTGGAGGCCGTGGTCGGCGGGCGGGGCTGACGGTCGGCTTCCTGTCGCGAGACACCATCGAGTACGCCGAGACCCCACGTGCTGCCTTGAGACACTGCCTTCCAGCCGCGAGACACCTCGGAGTACGCCGAGACTCCGTTTCCCAGCGCCGAGACCCCTCGGAGTACGCCGAGACCCCTGCTCGAGCAGGCGTCTCGCCCCACGCCGTGGTGTCTCGCGCGAGGCACCCGCTAGATTCCACCAGTGGCCCTGACCCTGCCTCTGCACACCGATCGACTCACGCTGCGGCCCACGAAGCTCAGCGACCGCGACGCCCTGTTGGCCATTTATGCCGACGAGGGCGTCGCGCGTTTTCTCCTCGACGACCCGTGGACGTCAGCCGAGACGGCGGTCCAGGTCAACAAACGCGTGCAGCGCCTGGGGCTCAACACCGAGCAGGCCGCGCTGGCACTCGTCATCGAGGCCGACGGACAGGTCGTCGGTGATGTGGCGATGTGGTGCACCGATGACACCGGGCAGAAGGTCGAGATCGGTTGGGTCATCGCGCCGTGGGTGGCCGGTCGGGGCTATGCGACGGAAGCCGCGGGCGGACTCATCCGGGCAGCTGTCCCGGCGTACCAACTCCATCGCGTCGAAGCCCAGCTCGACGGCCGCAACGACGCCTCGGCGCGGGTGTGCGAGAAGTTGGGGATGCGGCGGGAGGCCTACCTCCGGCAGAACTGGTGGTCGAAGGGCGAATGGACCGACACGCTGATCTATGGTCTGCTGGCGAGCGAGGTCGAGGAGGACTGATGACGACAGCGGAGTGGGCCGACACAGTAGCGAAGGCCGATCGGATCGAGGTCTATCTCGCGGGCATGGAGGACGGCGCGCCGGCCACGGCGGAGGGCATGATCACCATCGCCGAACCGGAGGCCGTGCAGACCCTGGCCGAGCGACTCGCGACCTCGGATGAGGACGCATCGGCGTCGGGTCCGGGACATGTGACACTGCGGCTGTACGCCGGCGACGAGCTCCTCGACACCGTGGCCATCCACCACGGCGAGGTCCTGGTCGGTGCCGACTGGGATCATCCGCTGGCCGTGGCCAAGCCCCCGCGGCTGATCTCCTGGCTGGCTCGCAACGGGATCTCGCTGGCGGGTCTGGCGGCTGCCCGGCTCAAGGCGCAACGCACCGGAAAGACCACCGAGCGGCAGGCCTGGATCGACGCCATGCCGTCTCCGCTCAAGGGTGCGCTCGCCCCGCACCTGATGGCCACCGAGATGGCCGGGTCGATCCCGGATCGCCTGGTTGACGAGGCGGAGCAGGAGCTGGTCGCCGGTCTCCCGGACGAGCAGGAGCGCTGTGTGGCCCTGCTCAACTGGCATGCGCAGGGCACGGGCCTTCTCGTGGGCCAGCCGACCTATGAGGACATCCCCAACGAGCTGCTCAAGCGGGTCCCGCTCGACGTGGTCGCCGTAACCCTGCACGCCACCGACGCCACCAAGCTCGGCGCCGCCCGCCACTTCGGCTCGCGAGCCCGTACTCGGGACGAACTGCGAACGCTGGATCCGGCGATCGGCGAGACCGTCGCCGCAGCAGCCGAGTCGGCGGGTCGGCAGGGGATTGCTGACGAGGTACGCAAGCGGTTCCGGCCCTGACCTGTCGGACCCCTGATCTCGCGTGAAGGATTTTGGTTGCTCCGGCCACCAAAATCCTTCAACCGAGATCTCTGCTTGATCAGACTTCTGTCAGCGGAATCCCGGGGTCGAGACGGCGAAGGTCGTCGGGGTCGCTGGTGATGATCCCTGTCCCCAGGCGCCGCGCCGTCGCGACGACGTGTGCATCCGCAATGTCCGCGGTGTCGCTCTCGGCAAGCAACAGCCCTGTCGCCGTGGCAGTGGATCTGTCCAGAGGCACGATCACCGACCGGGGTTGGCGTACCAAGCGGGAAAGTCGGGCCTGTCGTGCGGGGTTGCGCATCGCCTGCGCGAGCGCCGTGGCCGGGATGAAAAGAGGCTGCTGTGTCTCCTGGGCGCGTGCGATCAGCGCCAGGATCCTCCGATTGCCGCGATCGAGGCCGATGAGTGGCCCCGCGTCGAGGGTTACTCCGCTCACGCGGCCGAGTCTCGCTTCGGTGCAAGGACGCTATCGGCCCACGCGCGCTCGGCGTCGGTGAGCGGCCCGCCGGTCTCGTCCAGTGCTTCACGGAGCATGGACTGCCAGGCGCCGATGTCGTCGAGCGCCGTTGTGACCGCATGCTGCACGAAGCCCGACATGCTGTCGGCCTGGCCGGATTCGACCAGGGTCTTGATGGAGTCGACGGCCTCGACGGACAGCGTGATGGTGACCTTGCGCGTATTCGCCATACTGATCACCATACTCCGATCAGGCGCCTCGGGGCGGCTTGCGGAGGCTCCACAGCAGCCGCCGAAGCGGCCGCCTCGGCGATGGGCCGAGTTCCGCGTCGACACGCGTACGCCAGTCAGCGCCTTCCAGGCCCGTCGCCATCAGCAGATCGCGATAGTCGAGCCAGGCCAGGGAAGCGGCCTCGGGCAGGCGTCGCGGATCGCCGGCCGCGGCGACGAGGATGGCCGTGTGGATCCGCTCGCGGGCTTCATCGCTGTCGCCGATCGAGTGCCAGTCGAGCGACTCGAGGAGTTGGGCGACGTCGGCCCGGCGTACGCGTCCGAAATCCCGGACGATCCGGGCCTGGACGCGTTCGGAAAGCATGTCCCCAGTGTGCAGGATCCAGGGAATATCCCTATTCCTCCCGGAGTTGAGTGTGTGTGACTCAACTTTGGTTGCCGGGTGTCACAATCTGGCGGCATAGTTGAGCTTGAGCGGCTCAACTTGAGCCACCAGACGTGATCCCCCAGACAGACGAGGACGTATGGACACCAACAAACTGACCACCATGAGTCGGGATGCGGTCTCGGCGGCGGTTCGCATGGCTCTGACCGAAGGCAATCCCCAGGCGGAGCCGGAGCACCTGCTGCTCGCGCTGCTCTCCATTCCCGGCAACACTGTCGGTCCCCTGTTGAGCTCTGTCGGCGCCGACCCCAAGGTGGTCGAGGCCGCGGCACAGGGTGCCATCAAGAAACTCCCCTCGACCTCCGGTTCGACCGTGGCGCAGCCCACGATGTCGGGTGCGCTCGCGCGCGTCCATGCCGAGGCCGAGAACCAGGCCCAGAAGCTGGGCGACAAGTTCGTCTCGACCGAACACCTGCTGATCGCGCTCGCGAAGGTCAAGTCGAATGCGCAGCAGATCCTGAATCAGCTCAATGTCACCGACTCCAAGATCGCCAAGGCCTTCAACGAGGCGCGCGGCGACAAGCGTGTGACGTCGGCCGAGGCCGAAGGCACCTCCGGCGCGCTGGATCAGTACTCCATCGACCTCACCGAGGCCGCCCGCTCCGGCAAGCTCGACCCTGTCATCGGTCGGGACTCCGAGATCCGGCGCGTGGTGCAGGTGCTGTCGCGGCGTACCAAGAACAACCCCGTCCTCATCGGTGAGCCCGGCGTCGGCAAGACCGCCGTCGTCGAGGGGCTGGCCCAGCGCATCATCGCGGGCGACGTCCCCGATTCGCTGAAGGGTCGCAAGCTCGTCTCGCTCGACCTGGGCGCGATGATCGCCGGCGCGAAATATCGCGGCGAATTCGAGGAGCGCCTCAAGTCCGTCCTGACCGAGATCAAGGAGGCGGAAGGGCACGTCATCACGTTCATCGATGAGCTCCATACCGTCATCGGCGCGGGCAAGGCCGAGGGTTCGATGGATGCGGGCAACATGCTCAAGCCGATGCTCGCCCGTGGTGAGCTGCGGATGATCGGCGCGACCACGCTCGACGAATATCGCGAGAACATCGAGAAGGATCCTGCGTTCGAACGCCGGTTCCAGCAGGTCTATGTCGGTGAGCCGAGTGTCGAGGACACGATCGCGATCCTGCGTGGTCTGCGTGAGCGCTACGAAGCGCACCACAAGGTGGCGATCACCGATGGCGCTCTGGTGGCGGCCGCGACGCTGTCGAACCGCTATATCACCGCGCGGAAACTGCCCGACAAGGCCATCGACCTGGTCGACGAGGCAGCGAGCCGCCTGCGCATGGAGATCGACTCCTCGCCCGAGGAAATCGACCAGCTCCGGCGCAATGTCGACCGCATGACCATGCAGCAGTTGGCGCTGGAGAAGGAAGAGGACGTCGCCTCCAAGGAGCGTCTCGCGCGCCTGGAGGAGGAGCTCGAGAACGCCAAGGAGGAGCTGCGCGGGCTTGAGGCGCGGTGGGAGGCCGAGAAGTCGGGCCTCAACCAGGTCGGTGAGCTGCGTGCCCAGATCGATGAGCTGCGCAGTGAGGCCGAGCGGGCCCAGCGTGAGGGTGATCTGGCCCGGGCATCGGAGCTGCTCTATGGGCAGATCCCGGCGCTTGAGCAGCAGATGGCCAAGGCCGATGAGGAGGAGCAGGCGTACCAACCGATGGTCTCCGAAGAGGTCTCCGCGAGCGATATCGCCGAGGTGGTCTCGGCTTGGACCGGCGTGCCGGTCGGCCGGATGATGCAGGGCGAGTCCGAGAAGCTGCTCACGATGGAGTCGCATATCGGCAAGCGTCTGATCGGGCAGAAGGCTGCGGTGGTGGCGGTTGCCGATGCGGTACGCCGCTCGCGGGCGGGCATCTCCGATCCGAATCGTCCCCTGGGTTCGTTCCTGTTCCTGGGTCCGACCGGTGTCGGCAAGACCGAGCTCGCGAAGTCGCTCGCCGAGTTCCTGTTCGACGACGAGGCGGCGATGGTCCGCATCGACATGTCGGAATATTCGGAGAAGCACTCCGTGTCCCGGCTCGTCGGCGCGCCTCCCGGCTATGTCGGTTATGAGCAGGGCGGTCAGCTGACCGAGGCCGTCAGGCGTCGGCCCTATTCGGTGGTCCTGCTCGACGAGGTCGAGAAGGCGCATCCGGAGGTCTTCGACATCCTCCTGCAGGTCCTCGACGATGGGCGCCTGACCGATGGGCAGGGGCGTACCGTCGACTTCCGCAACACCATCCTCATCCTCACTTCGAACCTGGGTTCGCAGTTCCTGGCCGACCAGAAGCTCGACGCGAAGACCAAGAACGATGCGGTGATGGAGGTCGTGCGGCGGTCGTTCAAGCCGGAGTTCCTGAACCGGCTGGACGAGGTCGTCATGTTCGATCCGCTGGGTCTGGAGGACCTGACCCACATCGTCGAGATCAACCTGCGCCGGCTCAACGAGCGTATGGCCGATCGTCGGATCACCATCGAGGTTTCCGACGCCGGCAAGCAGTGGCTCGCCGAGACCGGGTTCGATCCGGTCTATGGCGCTCGGCCCCTGCGTCGCCTGGTGCAGAACACGATCGAGGATGCTTTGGCTCGGCGGGTCCTGGCCGGGGAGCTGCTCGAGGGCGACACCGTCCGCTTCGACCGTGCGCCCGAGGGCGAGGGTCTGGTCGTGGTCGGTGATGAGGCGGGTACGCCCGACTCCCTCGCCGATCAGGTCCACGAAGCCTGAGATTGTGTACGCCGGGTCGCTGCCCCTAGAGGGGTGGCGACCCGGTTCTCCTTGTGGGTTCAGTGATAGGTGTCCGTCACTGGGAAGTGCCTGGGTCGGGTGCTGGGCATCGCACAGCAGGAAGGTCGTTCAAGACCTCCTCCAGCGTGAAGACATCACCTGCGTTTGCTTCCAGTTGGGCCTGGCGTAGCTCACCTACCAGCTTGGCGCCCGCGAGGGTGTCCAGCGTTTCGAGGAGCGAGTCATAATCATCGGCGCCCAGCAGGACAGCTGCGCGCACCCCATTGCGGGTGATCTCGATGCGCTGATGCGTACGCTCTGCCTCGTCGATCAATCGCGACAGGTTCGCGCGGACCTCGGCCAAAGGGATCACGGTCATGTACAGAATCATCGCGTGAGGGATTGTGGTTCCCGCTGGCCCTCAGCCCTCAGCTGACCCCGGCGGCTCCCCCTTCGGGGGCGATGTCCTGAACATCATGCGTACCAACTCCGGAATATCCAGGCCCAGGACCGACTTGAAGGTCCGGTGCACGATGAACAGGCCGAGGATTCCGGTCGCGAGGGCGAGGATGACAAACACGGTGATGATCTGCCACGTGGGGGCGTTCATCGCCCAACGGTAGGAATCGCAGAGGTCACCGCTGATGGTTCCGCAGGAGTCCCTCAGAGTCGTCCCGTGAACGGGCTGGGCTCGACGTCCGTCGTGAGCAGGAAGAGGCGCACGACGCGCCCGGAGTCGCGTTCGTACGCCCGATAGCCCGGCCACTGGGCCTCAATCTTTGCCCAGGCACCCTCGCGGTCCCCCTCCGAGATGCGCTCGGCGCGAACCCGATAGCGGCGCCCGCGCACGACGACTTCGGCGGCCGGATGCGCGATGAGGTTGGCGGTCCACGCCGGATGGTTGCCGCGCGCGAAGTTGGTGCCCGCGATGATGGCGCGTCCGTCGCCGTCGGGGGTGTACATCAACTCCACCGTCCTCGGTAGCCCCGATTTCGCGCCTGTGGTCTGCAGTGCCAATGAGGGCACGAGGATGCCGGAGACGATGAGCCGGCCGCCGGTCAGGCGCTTCGCGATGCGTTCGGCCGGCGGGAGAAGTCGAGGCCCGACGTCCCTGAAGAACCGGGTCCTGGTGAAAGGTGCGAGACCGCTCCGCAGCAGGCGAACGGGAAGGGGCGCGCGGCGCTGTTGGTGCATGGGCTCACTGTTTCACTTCCCCGCAGCACGGTGCGCGAGCGTACGCCGATCGGTTCCGACCCAAGAAAATCAGCTTGCGCAGGGAACTAATGACCACCGAAGGGCGACTACTGAGCAGACCGTCCCATGAGGGGGCGCCCACCCGAGGAAATCCATGCGTTCAACTCACCCCCGTCCCGTCGCCTTTGCCGCGGCTGCCGTCGGCGCGACAGCGCTTGCAGTTGCTTCGGCCCTGCCGGCGCATGCCCATGTGGGCGCGTCGGCAAGTGGCACGGCGGCTGGCTCCTACACCGTCGTGACCCTGTCAGTGCCGCATGGATGCAGCGGGTCGCCCACGACCAAGCTGGCCATCAAGATTCCGGATGGCATCAACGCAGTCACACCCACGCGCACCGCGAATTGGACCGTGACCAAGACGATGGCCAAGTTGCCCGCCCCGATCACCGACGCCCATGGCAATACCATCAGCGAACGTGTGTCGGAAGTGGTCTATACGGCGACCACGCCCCTGCCCGACGGCTATCGGGACGCGTTCCAATTGTCGATGCAGTTGCCCGCCGGAGCGGCCGGCACGACTCTCTATTTCCCGGCCATCCAGACCTGCGAGCAGGGCCAGGCCGATTGGGTGGAGATTCCCGCCGCAGGGCAGGCCGAGCACGATCTGCAACATCCCGCCCCCAGCATTGGCGTGACCGCAGCGGTGTCCGGCTCCGATGAGGACCACGCGGCACCCACGGGACACCCGACCGAAGCCGTGGCCCACTCCGAGACGGCCACAGATTCCCGCGGCCTGTCCATCGCTGCGCTGGTGCTGGGCGCTCTCGGCCTGTTGGCGGGTGGCCTCGCCCTGTTCCGGGGACGGCGTCCGGTCGCGTGAACCTCGTTGCGGCTTCCCGTCGTACGCCACGGCGATCGCTCCGTGCCACGCTGCTGGGCGTACTCATCGGCTTCCTCCTCTGCTGGGCCGGCGCGACCCCCGCGTGGGCTCATGCCGAACTGCTCGGGAGTTCACCGGCCGACGGTGCCGTCCTCCAGGTCGCCCCCGCGACCGTCGAGCTCGACTTCAGTGAGGCGGTGCAGCCGGTCCCCGAGGCGGCCCGGCTGGTGTTGTCCGACGGTTCGGCCCAGCCTGTCGCGGCAGTGGCCCGCGATTCCCGGGTCACGATCACGCTGCCCGACGCGCTGGGTGATGGGGCGTACGCGGTCAGCTATCGGATTCTGTCGGCCGATGGGCACGTCGTCTCCGGCGTGGTGAGTTTCCGCGTGGGGGCGGGAGAGGCGCCGGGCGTACCCACATCGGCACCGTCCGAGTCGACCGACCTGGCGGCTGGGCTCTTGGGAGCTGCGTGGTACCTCGGTCTTTTCCTCGTCTGCGGGCCGATCCTGTTCGACCGGACCGTGCGACCCGGGGGTACGCCGCACGCGGTGGGCTTCGGCTCATCCCTCGGGATCGGGGCTGCTTTGGCGCTGATCCCGTTCGGGGCGCTGAGCGCAGCCGGGCCGACGCCGCTCGGCCGGGGCGGGCTGGACGCCTGGCTTCCCTTGGTCCAGATGAGTCAGGTGGTGAGCTCGGGCCTGACGATCCTGGGCATTGTGGTCGTGGCGGTGGCGACCCGTCGGGACTCGCCCACCACCCGGGAGGTTGCGGTTGCGGGGGCGCTCATCGCGCTCATCTCGCCGGTGTGGGTCGGGCATTCCGCAACGGAGAGTCCCCGTTGGCTCGTCTTCCTGAGCGACCTCGCCCATCTGGGCGCGGGCGCATTCTGGATGGGCGGTGTCTGGGCATTGATCGGCTGGCTCCGCGGTCCGGGGCGTACTCCACGGGCGGTGATCGGCGTCGTGGATCGGTTCTCGACAGCGGCGCTGGTCAGCGTGGGCGCTCTAGCCGCGTCCGGGACGGCCATGGCGATATGCATCCTCGACTCGCCGGCGGCGCTGTTCTCGACGGCCTGGGGCCAGTTGCTGCTGGTCAAGCTGGGGCTCGTCGCGCTCGTTCTGGCGATTGCGGCGTGGAATCGATGGCGACTGCTGCCGCGCGTGCGCTCGGTTGAAAGCCACGTTGCGGGCGTACGCCTCCTGGCCCGGTTTCTCAGGTTGGAGGCGCTGCTGCTCATCGGGGTTCTCGGCGTGACCGGCCTCGTGACCAGCCTCAGCCCGCGGCCGGTGGCGGCGGCGGAGACCTCATCGGAGGACGCCGCAGGCTCGAACCCGTGCACATTCCATGCCTGGTCGCAGGGGCTCCATGTCCAGGGCTTTCTCGACCCGGCACGGGGGGGCCGCAACAAGCTGACCATCCTGGCCGAGTTCGGGACCGAGTATGTCAAGGCGCCCGAGATCGAGGTTTCGGCGCGGCTCCCGGCCCAGAACCTTGGGCCCCTGACAACGAACCTCCCTGCTGCGGGCGATCCTGGGACCTATGAGGGCACCGTCACCCTGCCCGTGCGCGGGAACTGGCAGTTCCAGGTCTCGGCGGCGGTGTCCACCTATGAGAAGCCCCTCGTCCTGGCTGAGTGTGTTGTTTCCTGACCTGCCTTCTGGCCTGTTGCCGGGCGTGCATAGGATCATTCGCGTCGCGACAAGGACTGTCGCGACACAGGGGGATCAATGCCGGAGAGTGCAGCGGGGCACGGCGGCGAGTTGCCGGCGGACCGTTGGGATGCCGGGGACATGGGCTGCGGTGAACTGATCGTGAAGCTGCGCGGGCGCATGCGCCGTCTCGAGCCGGGCCAGATCTTCGAACTCATCGAGGGCACCACCGTCGTCGGTGGGGCGAAGCTGGTCGAGCTGCTGGCGCAGGGTACGCCGCACGTTTCCTACTGAGCCATGCCCCACCCCGAGAACGTGTCTCCGCATCCCTTCCCGCCCGATGTGAGTTTCGATGGCGGTGACCTGGACTGTGGCAACGGCCTGCTGCTGCTGATCCGCAAACACATCGATCCGCTCGAGCGGGGAGGGTTGCTGGAGATCCTCTCGCTGGACTCCACGGTCGAGGTCGACCTGCCCGCCTTGTGTCGGCTCACGGGCAACGAACTCGTGAACCAACACAAGGGGTCGACCACGATCGGCGGCACCGATCACCCCCAGTGGAGCTTCCTCGTCAGCAAGGGCGCGTTCACTGCGCCTGCGGCCTCGGAGCCCGGTCCCGAGCCCGAGGCGTACGCCGCAGACCCCGAGATCGCAACGCACCCGGGCAAGCGCACCAAGAAGCAGCGCAAGAAACCCCAGATGGCGATCACGCAGGAAGTGGTCACCCCGGTGATCCCGACCGAGCTGCCCGCCCCGGCCCCTGCGCCGGCGATCGAGCCGCTCGCGGTGGTCAACATGGGCAGCTGGCCGCGGCCGTCATGGCTGCTGCGCGCGCTGCACGAGCATCTGGAAGGACGCCTTCCAGACGCCGAATTCCAGGCGGCGGCCGACGATGCTGTACGCCTCGTGGTCGCGGCCCAGGAACGCGGCGGCGCCGACGTGGTGTCCGACGGGGAGATGCGGCGCGACAATTATTCAAGCTTTGTCGGCGGGCTGCTCGACAACTGCCAGCTCATCCCGATCACGGATCTGTTGCCCTATGTCGACGATCCGATCGAGTTCGAGCGGGAGCTGCGGGCGCTGGACGTGCCGGCGGGCGAGATCCGCCATCCGGCGGTCTTCGGGCCGCTCGGCCGGTCGAGGCCGTTGGCGGTGCACGAGGCCGAATTCGTGCAGTCGATCACGAACAAGCCGATCAAGGTGGACCTCCCTGGGCCCTATCTCCTGACGCGCACCATGTGGATGGAGTGCATCTCCGACCGGGCGTACGACAATCGCGAGGATCTCGCCCGGGACATCGTCCGCGTCCTCCGGGAGGAGCTGCATCATCTGCTCGCAGCCGGTGTCGCGCTTATTCAGCTCGACGAGCCTGTGCTCACCGAAGTTGTCTATGGGCTGGTGGGTGAGCGTGGGCGTACCTTCATGTGCGGCGCTCTCGGTGACCGACTCGGAGTCGAGGACGAGTTGGCCCTGGCGCGGGATCTCTGCAGGAGGTGACTGCGGGCCTGCCCCCGGAACGCCTGGCCGTGCATGTCTGTCGCGGCAATTGGACTCCCGACGAGACCAAGGCGCTGGCCGGGGACTATCGCCCGCTGACGCCACTGCTCGCGTCGCTAAATGTGCAGAATCTGGTGCTTGAGTTGAGTAAGCCCGGGCCGGCGAACTCGATGCCCTCTCCGGGATCCGGGATGATCAGCGAATCGGTGTCGGGGTGTTCAATCAGAAGCAGCCGGGGGAGGAGTCTTTCGAAATCGTGCTCGAGCGCGCTCGTCGAGCGGTCAACACCTGGGGCCGGGAGCGGGTCTTCCTCAACACCGACTGCGGCTTCGCCACCTTCGCCGACAATCCCATCCTCGCGATGCAACAGGCCGAGGCCTCGCTGGTCACGCTCGCCCGGGTCCGGGACGAGCTGCGCGGCTGATTTCCACGCGTGCCCAGCGAACACATCTGAGAAGCGATCGGGTGCACTTTCCTGAGTACGCCGGGCCGCGCGTTTCCGTGCGACCCGGCGTACCGTCTCGGGATCAGATCAGCGCTGCAGACCCTGGGCGGGAACGGGCAGCTTCGCCTCGGGCTTGGCGGGGCGACCCTGGGCGTGCGGGGGTACGCCGCGCTGGCCCACGCCGCGCCCCGGCTCGGGAGCCTTCACGGTCGGCTGCACGAACGGGTTGGCGATCGTCACAGAGCGCAGCTCGGTGTTGATCGTGTTGTTCATGCCGGTGCTCGCGACCGGTCCGAAGTCGCGGGCGGTGATGACCATGCGGTCGCCATAGACATCGATGGTGAGGCCGCGGTTGATGTCGCGGGTCACGATCTCGCGGATGCCGGAGGTGTTCTCCCCACGGGCATCCCACTCGACATGCATGGCCAGGGTGTTGACCGCCCAGAAGCCATCCGGATGCCCGTCGGCGGTCCGGCGCTGCACGGCCCAGTCGCCGAGCTCGGCCGGGTAGTGCGTGTGGCCGTTGAGCATGACGGCGTTCGGATGGTCGGCGAGCATTTCGGTGAGGAGATCGTTGTACTGGTAGGCGTTGTGATACCAGGGGATCCACGACGCGGAGTGGGTGTCGCCCAGCGGGAAGTGGGAGATGACCAGGACCTGCTTGCGCTGGGCGGACCAGTGGTCGAGGCGCTCGCTGAGCCAGGCGATCTGCTCGGCCGACATGGGAACCTCGGGCTGGCGGGCGTACTCCTGGCCGATCACCAGCACCGGCAGCTCACCGCCGGCGCCCTGCAGGACGTATTCGCCATAGACCTTGTCGCGGTCGGCAAAGTGGAGGAACCGGTCGCGCAGCACGGGCCAGCCGCCGGCGGCGTACGACTCGTGGTTGCCGATCGCTGCGGCAATGGTGGGCGGCAGGATGTCGGCGCGCTCGTTCATGACGGCATAGATCTCGTTCCACTCGCGCTCGGTGCCGGAGTTGACGATGTCGCCGACCATGAGGAGGCCGGACGCGTCGGGACGAACGGCCTTGAGGTCGGCCAGGCCGTGGGAGAGGTCCTGCGGGTGGCCCTGGATATCGGAGACGACCCAGGCGGAGGTACGCCCGGCCGCCGGGTCCGCCAGCGCGGAGGTGACGGCCACGGAGTCGATCGCCCAATACCAGCTGTTGGCGTCGGCCTCGAACTTCCAGCGGAAGGTCGCGGTCTTCTTGCCGTTCGGCACCTCGATGCGATGGGTCTCGTTGGAGTTGATCTTCGACCCGTCGTAGTTGTCGGTCACGGTGGAGGAGTCGAAGCGTACGACTTCCTGCTCCGGGCCGCCGTCGAAGGAGACGGTGACGACCGCGGACTGACCGGCCCAACTGCGATAGTGCGAGTCGAACGACAGGTTGATCGCCTTGTGCTTGAAGACGGTCACCGGCTTCGAGGTCAGCGTGGCGGCGTAGTGGTGCGGCGCGTCGTTCGCGTCGGCGAACTCGTCCGAGTCGACGACGGCGATGACGTCCTGCGAGCGGCCGAAGCGGAAGCGCATCTGGTCCTCGGCGTCGGTCCAGAACTCGCGAGTCGTGAACGACCAGCCGCGCCACTCGGTGACGCCGATGTCGTTCATCGACGCGTCGTGGCTGGTCGACCAGCCCTCGGGGGCGGTATGGGTGAAGCCCATCGTGCCGGCGGCGATGCCGGGATCGTTGACGCGCGGCTGGAAGTGCTGGGCCTGGGCGTCGAAGCTCTCGCGGAACAGCACGCCATCGGTGCCGGCGGTGTTGAGCGGGGCCGGGGTGTGCGGCGCAGCCTGGGTCGGCGGCGGGGGCGGGTTGCCGACGGTCAGCGCGAGCGGGTCGGCCAGGAGCTTGTAGCCGTCGTTCTCGAGGAGATAGACGAGATAGTCACCTTCGCCGACACCCGTGAAGGTCACGGTGCCGGAAGCGTTGGGGGCGTACTGCCAATAGCTGGAGTACTGCACACCCGGGACGTCGTTCTTGCGATAGATGCCGACCCAGTTGAGCGGCATGGGGTTCTCGGCGGTGTAGGTGACGGTGACCGGCTGGCCCGCGTCGACCTTGGCCGAAGCGAGGGCGATGGTGCCGCCGGTGTTGGCATACGCCGGCATCGCGGGCGCGAGCAGCATCGTCGTGAACAGGGCCAGGACCACGAGTACGCGGCCGAGACGGGAGGTGGCTCGGGAGCCGGCTGATGGGGGATGTTCTTGGAGCATGGGAGCACCCTTCGGGGGAACGGAGAGCGCGAGCTGAGAGTTCCCGGCCCGCAGGAGAATCTCCGCACGCCCACGTGATTTCCCTTTGGCCCATGACTGAACGGTCGGCGACGGACAGGTGTCCTGCGACTCGACTTGGGTGATCAGTTGGGCGAACGTCCAGGTGTGGGCTCGCGGCTGGCGCCTGCTTCTGTGGGCCGGCCGCCTTGGGGACTGCGAGCTAGCCTGGATAGCACGCGAGGAGGCGGTTGTCGTGGCTTGGCTCTTGTGGCTGGTCGCAGCCGCAGCGCTGGGTGTGGCGGAGTTCTTTACCTTCACTTTGGCCTTCGGCCTGTTGAGCGCTGCGGCACTCGTGGGAGCCGTGGCGGCCGGTCTGGGCGCGCCCTTCCTGATCCAGATCCTGGCCTTTGCCGTCACCGCCGGCCTGGGGTTGCTGGTGATCCGACCCATCGCTGTACGCCAGATGGCGCGCCCCGCTCGTGCCCTGGACGGCACGGACGCGCTGATCGGACTCGAGGCCACCGTCCTGGAGGAGGTCACCGGTGACAGGGGCCTGATCAAGCTGTCGGGGGAGGCATGGTCAGCCCGGGCATACGACGACCAGCTCGCCATTCCTCCCGGTTCGCACGTCAACGTGATGGAGATCCAGGGCGCGACCGCCATCGTCTATCCGCGCGACTTCTGATCGGAGAATCGTCATGGAACTGGTAGCGGTCCTCATGGTCCTGGCCCTCGTGGTGGCCTTTCTCGTGACCGCCACGGTCAGGATCGTGCCCCAGGCGCGTCGCTGGAACGTCGAGCGATCGGTCGCTATGTCATGACCCTGCAGCCGGGCCTGAACTTCATCATCCCGATCGCCGACCGGGTGCGGGACAAACTCGATATCCGGGAGCAGGTCTTCACCTCAGTGCCCCAGCCGGTGATCACGGAGGACAACGTGGTGGTGCGGATCGACACGGTTTTGTATTACCAGATCACCGATCCAAGGGCGGCCGCCTATGAGGGTGAATCGCGTCGAGCTCAAGGCGATCGATCCGCCGCACAGCATCGTGGATGCGATGGAGAAGCAGATGCGCGCCGAGCGCGACAAGCGCGCGACGATCCTGCATGCCGAAGGCGAACGGCAGTCACTGATCCTCACTGCAGAGGGTCGGCGGCAGCAGGAGATACTCGTCGCCCAGGGCGATCAACAGGCGTGCATCCTGCGGGCCGATGGTGAGGCCCGGGCGATCGAGCGCGTGTTCGAGGCGGTGCATGACCATGACGCCGATCCGAAGGTGCTGGCGTACAAATATCTCGAAATGCTGCCCACCCTCGCCCAGGGCGAGAACAACACGTTCTTCGTCATTCCGGGTGAGTTCAGCGAGGCCATGCGGTCGGTGAGTGAGGCGTTCGGCGATCACTCTTCGTCGAGTACGCCGCGGGTCAGGCCTGATGTCGAACGTGAACCGTTGGCCGTGGAGGAGCTGACCGCCGGAGCTGAGGGCCGGCCGCGGGCGATCGGCTCTGAGGCGACACCGTCAGCGCGGGCATCGATTGAGGAAGTCGAGAGATCCGTACGCGATGCCCACGCCGAGGCGCTGGAGCTCGGGGCGGCCGACGTGCCCGAGGTGGCCGACCCCGAGGCTCCTGGTCAGTCCTGAATCAGCTCACCGTTGGCGGCGTCCACCTTGACGGTGTTGTCGCCGAGACCACCTTCGCGGTCGATCTCGAACTCATAGTGGACCGGGGGCTTGTTGTCGTCGCTGTTGCCCTCGATCTTCCACTTGTTGACGACTCCGGCCTGCTCGCCGCGGGCGACCTCGGTCGCGCGCTCGAGGTTGGTCTGGAGGCCGGCGGGATCGAAGCGGCGCTGGCGCTCGGAGTCGGCGTCCATGCCGAGCTCTTCGCGGTCCTCGGAGGTCTTGTCGAGTGTGTCGGCGTCCATGTCGACCTCATACTTCTCGGTCTCGGAGACGAGGTCGATCTCGTACTGCAGCTTGCCGTCATCCTTGCGCTCCAGCTGAATCATGATCGGCTGGCTGTCGGGGAAGGCCTCCTGGGCGGCTGCGAGCGCATCCTCCCAGCTTCGCGCCGGCGGGTCGGCCACGATGTCACGGTTGTCGTCGGCATCGCCGACACCCGGGGTGTCAGCAGCGTCCGGGGTGGTTGCGGGGTCGCCCGGGGCCGTGGCAGCCGGAGGCGGCGTCGCCGCGGGGTTGGAGTCGTTGGTCGTGCAGCCGACCATGGTCAGGCCGAGGGCCGCCGCAGCAAGTGCAGTGGCGCCACGACCGAGGATTGAAGAACGGATTTCGGGGAGCATCGCTGCCTCCGTAGATTTGTCGACAAATGGTTACGTTTGAGTGTACGCAGGGTTAACAACGCATCGTTAGTGCCGGAAGGTCACGGTCGGATATCGACCGATGTCGCCTGAGGCCGCGCGATGCCCACGCCGAGGCGCTGGAGTTGGCGCCGCCGATGTCGCCGAGCGGAGCCCCTGCGGGCGTGGTGGCGGAACGCTAGGCAAGTGCCCCGTGGGGCGGGGCACTTCCCCAGCGCTGCGTGAGCGAACCCTCAGGGCGGTCAATCCTGTGGCGAAGGGGAGTTGTTGGGCAGCAGACTGCTCGCGGCCCCGCTCCAGCTGACGGCCAGGGCGTCGCGTGCCCGGGTCGCTGCGACATAGAGCAGGGCCCGCTCTCGGAGGACAGCCTCGGCCTGGGCGTCGGGATCGAAGGCGTACGCATTGTGCGACTTCGGGATGCTTGCCTCGGAGATCCCGAACAGCAGCACACGCGAGAACTCCGTGCCCTTGGCCCGGTGCATGGTCATCACCACAGGCGCGCCCGCGGGAATCCGATCGCCGCCGGCCGCGCGTACCTTCACACCCCGTTCGCTCAGTGCGGTCGTGACTCGATCGCGGTCGCGATGATCGCGGACAAGAATCGCGATCGTCTCCGGTTTCGCGCCATCGGCGAGCCACGCCTTCACGATGTGTGCGGCCCGATCGAGCTCAACCGTGAGGGACTCACTCTCGGCCAAGGTCGGCTCAGGACCTTGTCGCGCTGAGCGGTAGCCCGAGTGGTCCTCTGTGCCCTCGTCTCCGTCGACCCAGTCGCCCCCTTCGAGGATCTGCTGGGCCAGACGCAGATTCTGGGCGGTGGTCCGATAGTTCAGCTTGAGCCGGCTCGAGCGCCCGCGCACCTGAAGCCCATAGTGCGACAGCACGATCCGAGCGCCATAGATCCGCTGGTGGGCGTCCTCGGCGAGGAACACATCGTTGGGTCCTTCGGCCGCGAGTGCGCGGACGAACAGCAGATGAGCCGGGCCCAGGTCCTGCGCCTCGTCGACCAGCACATGATCGAAGAGCGCTCCGGTCCGCTGCAGATGAGTCGCCGCGATCAGGGCGGCTTCGGTGAAGTCGATAGCACCGTCGACGCGGGAGGCGGTCCGGTACGCCTGAACCACCCGCCACACCGCCTGACGCGCTGCCTTCGCCAGGCGCACCCCGCGGCCTGGTCGGCGTACCCGCAGATAACCGCGCTCATCGGTGATCCGGTTGGGCAGGATCACTGCGGCGTACTCGCTCGCGAAGAACTCCGCCCTCCTGAGGTCCGCCTGGAGGTCCGTGCCCGCGGAGTCGATGGCGTCCTGCCAGGCTTGATTGGAGGTGCGTCTTGCGACCTCGGCCCGAGCATGGCCCAGCACCGCTTCGACGTCTTCGGCGATGCCGGCACCGGCCTGCTTGAGTACGCGGGCAGCCAGAGCATCGATGCCAACGACACAGACGCCGGACTGACCGGGCTGGTCGGTGATGGGTACGCCGGAGTCGAGCAGCGCCAGCTGCTCCGCGATCCCTTCGGCGAGGTTGGTGGTGAACGTAGTGAGCAGGACTCGTCGTGATTCATCGGCCCGCCACAACCGCCGCGCTCGGTGGACCAGCACGACTGTCTTGCCGGTGCCAGCGCCACCGGCGAGGCGATAGGGACCCTTGTAGTCGGCGACCACCAGCCGTCGCTGGGTCGGATGCAGCCACACGCGCCACGCGCCGAAGTCACCGGCCTCAACGGCCTGGCGAAGCTCGTCGTTGTTGTCGATGTAGGTGAAGCTCGCCTGGGTCTCGGGGTTGGTCTTGACCGCCTTGATGATGCGTGCATCCTCGTCGCCCTCCGGGTCCGCCGGTGTCGCGCCGGCTTTGAGTCGCGTCGCGATCTCGTCGAAGGGCACCCCCGTGAGCAGGTCGAGCAGCACGTTCTGTTGCCAGTCGGGATGGATCTCCGCCGCGCTGAGGATCTTGTCTTCGCTCGTCGCATCTGCTGCGATGGCTGCGAGTTCGGCGTCGATGCCGAGTTGGGTGAGTTCGGCTTCGGTGTGCCCGAGTACGCGAGGCCGGTCGTCGACCGGGGCCTTGGGTTGCGGCGATCCCTGAGGAGCGACGAAGGAGCGTCTCGAAGGGGCGATCTCAGTCTCGCGAATCTCGAGGATGCCGTTCAGGGGATTGACGTTCAGCGTCATCCGCTGGGCGAGTGCTGTGCCTTCGTCGTGTGGGTAGGCGCCGCAATAGACATAGGCAGGGGAGCCGTTCTCGTTGAGCCGGAACAGGACGGCTCGATAGTTGTCGTTGACCCGGCCCGTCCGTGCGCGGGGATCGGCCGAGTTGTTGATCGGCTCGATGTGGAGCCCGGGCAGGGCATCGTCGGTCGTGAGCTTGTCCAGGAACGCCATTTCCAGCTTCCGGATCGACGGGTCCGCGTTGCGGCCTCGCTTGGTCAGGATCACGGTCGACTCAGCCATGGGGCCATTGTGGTGTATGCGGCTGGCGTACCTGCCAAGTGCTTGGGCAGGGAGGCAATCTCGACAGTTAGGCAGGATGCACGCGTCTGTATTGGCTTGTTCGAACCCCTTGGCGCCCGACAAGCACCACCTGACCGGCTTCCCGTAACCGGCGCAAGGCATAGGCGACCTGCGCTCGCTCCAAGCCTGACTCCTGCTCCAGCTCGGTGGCCTGGGGTTGACCCCGTCTGGTGGACATCGGTTAAGCGGCTTCTGAGGCCGCAGTGATGGTCCGGTGCTCGAACGCTACCGGAGGGATCTGGCCGAGGCCGCTGTGCCGCCGGCGGCGGTTGTAGACGTTCTCGATCCAGGAGCTGACGGCGTGGACCGCCTCGGCCCGGGTGGCGAAGGCGTGGCGGTCATAGAACTCGGTCTTCAGGGTCGACCAGAAGCTCTCGATCTGGGCGTTGTCCCAGCACACGCCGGTGCGCCCGACTGACAGGAGCACGCCCAGCTCCTCGGCCGCGTCGGCGAGCTGGGTGGAGGTGTACTGGCAGCCCCTGTCCGCGTGGAAGATGACGCCAGTGGTGTCGCCGTCGCGGAAGGTGACCGATCGGCGCAGTGCGGTCTCCACGACGTCGGTGTGAAGGCTGTCGGAGAAGGCGTAGCCGATGACGCGGCGGGAGTGCCCGTCGCGGACGGCGCACAGGTAGAGCCAGCCCTGCCCGGTGGCCAGGTAGGTGATGTCGCTCGTCCACACCACGTTGAGCGCGCCGCGGTCGAAACGACGCTGGACCAGGTCGGGGATGGTGTGCGGTACCTGGTCCGGCAGCGTGGTCACCGGCCGCCACGGCCGCGGACTGATGCCGCGGATCTCGTCCTGCCGCATGAGCTTAGCGACCGTCTTCTGGGAGACGACCTCGCCGTCCTCGCGCAGGTCCGCGGTGATCCGCGGTGCGCCGTTCACACCATCACTGTCGGTGTGGAACTGCCTGATCTTCACCAGCAGGTCCTCGTGGCGTCGCTCCCGGGGCGAAGGGCCGGAAGCCTGTCGATCGACCCACTTGTAGTACCCCGACCGGGACACCTCGAGCAGCTCACACATCCGCACGATCTCATGGTTGGCCTTCTCCGCGTGGATCAGCTCGAACGCCCGCTCTGGTTGTTCGAGGCGTTCTCCGTCACGAAGAAGGCCGCGGCTTTTTTCAGGAACTCTCGGTCCATCCGCAGCTGGGCGTTCTCGGCCCGCAACCGCTCCAGCTCGGCCCGCTCGTCCAGGTCCAGCGCACCAGGCGGATCGACCATGCGGGCCCGCTCGGCCGCGACCCACCGGCCCAGCAGCGCCTCGCCGACACCGATCTCGCGAGCGACCTCCACGATCGTGCGACCGGTATCGATCACCAGATGAGCAGCGTCACGACGGTACGCCGGGGTGTACCTCTTCCTCTTGGCACCCATAAGGGCATCCTCTCCTGCCAGGCTCACCTGGCCGGTCAGGATGTCCACCCAACGGGGTCAACCTCAGGCCGTCTTGGGGCCGGTGTCGAGGAGATGGAGCAATGCGGCCCCGTTCTTTGTTGTATGGACGACAGATCCAGTTGAAGGCTGTGATGAGTCACTGTCTCGGGCGCCCAACCCTGAGGCTATGCGATACATGCGTCCCCGGCTTTCGCCGTCGGCAACAGCCAATCCAGCCTGCACAAGCCCGACCAATTCGCGGCGTGCTTCCACTGAGTCCATCGAGAACTGGGTCCGGTAGGTGTAGTTGGTCCAGGTCTCACCCCTGCGCATCCTGGCCAAGGCGTGCTTCTGGGAGTCAGTGAGGGTGTCCACTTCAGGAAGCTGGGCCAACCAGGCCAGGTCTCGCGGGTCCAGAAGCGTGTGCCTGGGGAGAAGCACCGTGAAGCGAACGCCGTTGTCCATGAACCTGGGCGGGGTCATGCCCGCATTGGTCAGAGATCGTCTGGCAGCAATGATTCCGGAGCCGATTCCTTCGATAACACGTGCACCAGAACGGGTGCGCAGGAACTTGCAGATCTCATACAACGTGGGATTCCGGGAGACCCCACCGCCAACACGGCCGAGCTGTTCAACAGTTATTCCCCAAAGCCCTCCTGGATTGGTCAAGATCAACCGTTCATTGTCCAAGCGGAGGTTGACGGAGACGGACTGCATGTGTGGGCCGAGGTCGCGATGAACCAGAGCATTGGCGACGAGCTCCCGAACGGCCTCGTCGGGGTATTGGGGCATCGAGCGCCCGTGTCCCTGGCCGTCGATCACCACCCGGGTGGATGTGTTTCTGCGGATCCACGGCATCGCCGCATCCAACATGTCGGGCAGAGCTCCGGCAAGGTAGGCAATGTCCTGACTACGCAGCGACTCATTAGCCGGATCGCCAGGGAGAACGCTCGCGGTGACTCCGAGCGACGGAAGAAGCCTTTGGGGATAGGTGCCCAATGCGTAGAGCCCGGCGAGGGTCAACCGGGTGCGGTCGGGAGCGACTACTGCTTTGTGAAACAGGATTTCTTCATCGCTCATAGTGGCCAATCGAGAAGGCTGATTCCTGACTTCGGCGATGAAGAGCGACGTCAGAGTGGAGTCGAGGTCGCTTACGCTGGACTCCTCCACGGGCTGGCGATCAAAGGCCGGTTGGCCCCTCGCACTGCGGAACACTTCCGCTTCCTGCTCAGAAAGTGAGTGGTCTCCGTAGAAGCTCCGTACGTACGATTTTCCTGTCCGTCGGACGACGCACGGCTTGAGCGCGGTGGGGAGCTCAGGAACGCGAGCCACCACGAGTGTCGCGCGCTCGAAAGGAACAAGCTGGATATCTGGTGTGACTGGGGGGTCCACAGCCTTGCGAGCACGGTCTGCGAGAGCCCGCGCAAGCACTGCGGGATTCGCGAGGTGGACGGGGAGGAATCCTTGACTCTCGTCCAGGCCCAGGATGATGGTGCCGCCGCCCGGGCGGTTGGACAGCGAGGAGATCGTGGCTGTCAGAGAGTCCGGAAGACCTCCTGACCCTGACTTGATCTCAACCGCGGTGGTGTCGCTGTTGTCTTGGCGCACGCTGTCAACCATCTCCGCCACCGCTTCGTCAGGTGAACCCACGGCTTCCAGATCAGTAATCTCCGGCTGTTCTTCCACATGTGGATTATATATGTGTGGAGACGTTTGCACATGTGGGACTTGGTTTATACATCTGGGCACGGATCCAGCTCTGTCTCTATGTCCTAATCAGGCTTATCACAATCCAGGGTGTAGTCGTGGCCTGAATCCTCCGGTTTCCAGAAGGGCTCGGGCGATGTAGTGGGTGAGATTGCGGAACCCCAGGGCCAGTCCGCGCAGATGCTCCAAGCGACCATTCAGCGCTTCAGTGGGTCCGTTGGAGGTGCCGGGCCAAGCGAAGTAGGCGAGCACGTCCTCGGCTCGCTTCTTCAGTGTCCGGCCCAAGCTGATGACCTCGGTCAGGGCGCCCGGAACACCAGCGCTGATGCTGTCGATCAGCTGCTGCATCAGCACCCGACCCTTCGCGCGATCGGGCTCTCGGTAGGCGGCGATCATCCGTTGATAGATCCCCCAGGTGGCCTCGACCTCGACATGCTCATCGCCCGCGAACAGCGCCTCGAGCCGGGTCTGCTGTCGATCGGTGAGCAGATCGGCTCCGGTGTGCAGCGTGCGTCGGGCCCGATACAGCGGATCGTTCTTGCGGCCGCGGCGACCGTGCAGCCGCTGCTGGACCCGGCGCCGGCACTGGTCCAGCGCCTCTCCCGCCAACCGCACGACATGAAAGGGATCCATCACCGTGGTGGCGTCGGGGAGTTCTTCGGTGGTGGCGGTCTTGAAACCGCTGAAGCCATCCATGGCCACCACCTCGATCGCGTCGCGCCAGGCCTGGTCCCGGTCGGCCAGCCACGTCTTGAACGCCTGCTTCGATCGTCCGTCGATCATGTCGAGCAGCCGCGCCGCCCCGGTGCCGTCACGGACCGGGGTGAGATCGATGATGACCGTGACGAACTTGTCCCCGCGGCGGGTGTGGCGCCAGCAGTGCTCGTCGACGCCGACCACGCGGACGCCGTCGAGGCGGTGCGGATCGTCGATCAGCTGCTGGCGGCCTTCGGCCAGGACGGCGTCGTTCGCGGTGTTCCACGACACCGCCAGCCCCTCCGCGATCCGCGCCATCGAGAGGTGCTGGCAGACGAGGCCGACCAGCGCCCATCTCAGCCCGCTGCGAGAGATCTTCGCCCGCGGTGCGGCGGCCTTGGTGGTGTCTTGGCGCCACACGTGGCCGCAGCCGGTGCACCGGTAGCGACGGATCGTGACCAGCAACGTCGTGGGGCGCCACCCGAACGGCTCGTGGGCCAACCGCCGGGTGACCGTGTCACGGGGGATGCCCTGACAACCGCAGCGACGGCACCACTCATCCGGCTCGACCACCCGACACGCCAGCACCGCCCGCTCCGGCTCCAGCCACTGGCCAGTGACCTCCAAACCGAGCTCGTCCAGGCCCGTGAACGTGGTCAGATCCGGGGCGGTGAAGGTAACGTCAGACATGTCGAGGTCTTCCCGATGAGGCGTGTGAGAACCTTCATCTTCGGGAGACCTCGACCCCTATCCACTCACCGACGCGCCAACGAACTCAAACAACCCCTACACCCTGGATTGTGATGAGCCCTCAAACAACCCCTACACCCTGGATTGTGATGAGCCCCTAATCATTAGGACATTGAAGGACGCGTCAACTTCTTGGGACCTGCTGGGCAACCGCCTCCGTGTCCCAGCCAACGAGTTGCCAGCCCTCGGCGGCGAGGTCGGCGACGTCCTCCGGGTCCGGGTCTTCCATGACCGCGACTTTGAGTTCGGTCCAGGCGTAGTCGACGATGATGCCGATATCGCCGACTTCGGGGTCGATCTCGTCCGGTGCGCGTACGCCGCGGGCGGCCAGTTCGCGGACGAACGTGCGTTGGTCTTCCCCTGATGCTGCGTCGTACGCCGGCCGCCACACGGCGGGCAAGTCGACCTCAACCTCGAGCTGGTCCGGCGGCGGTACGAGATCCGCGCGCGGTGCCATGCCCAGGGTCCCCATCGTCAGGGGCGCCTGCGACAGGTTGAGCGCATTGGACAGCCACAACCAGTCGCGCCAGGACTCAGCGAAATCGGGGTGGCCGAGTGCCTTGGTTCCGTCATCCAGGAGTACGCACAGCTCGATCCGGGCCAGGTCATTGCCCGGCAGCCGGGCCCCGATCCCCAGGGCGGTGGAGGCGTACAAACCACCCGGTGCGGGACTCGACACGGACGCAGCCCCGCCGCGGAGGTGTCGGCGTACTTGATCCGACAACGGCTGCTCCCCATCAACCGCATCCGGTGCGACCAGGAACAGCATCGGCAGCGCCTCGGCGGTCGCCCGCTGGGCGTCGGGTTGGGGATCCAACAACCACGTCCGCAGGAACGCGAACGGGCCGTGCCGCGCGGCGTCGAGCATTACGGACGCCTCGGGCGCCCGCGAAATGACCATCTGTGATTTCTGGTCGTCCCACCACCGGGGAGGAGCCGGAACCGCACCCGTCTGCTGGTCCTCGAGATCGGCGGCAGTGATCGCCAGGACGACATGGCCCTTGTCCCGGAGGATCGCCCGCTTCTCGGCGTCGTCGGCCAACCGGTTGTGCGCGTGGCTGGCGTGGAACTGTCGCCCGTCGGTGAAGATCGTGACTTTGGGGATCGACTGGTCGGAGCACTCGAGCACGAAGTCGGGTCGAGCGCCGTCCAGGAACTGTTGGGGGAAGAGGTACCAGTGGCGGCGGGACTTGCCGAGCGTGATGGTCAGTTCGTTGCCCTGGGCCTTCGACTTGGTCACGACGGTCCCGCCGAGGGCATCCACCATCGCGATGAACTCCTGGTGGAACCGCTTCTCCAGATGCGACCACGGGTCCTCGGCGGGCGGGGTGTCGTCGGTGATGCGCCACAACATCCCGGCCTGGGGATCGTCGTTGTCGCCCAAGGTCAGCAGCTCGCGCAGGTGCCGCTCGGCGGTCGCGCGGGAGACCTTGTCGACATTCATCCCCGCGAACGGCAGCAAGCACCGATGGCACGCCGCGCGTCCCTCGTCGGCGCATTCGCAGTCGCGGACCAGGAGGTACGCCCGCGTCAGCAGCTCCCACACCTGTTCCGGCCGCGCGAGGTCAGCGAGATAGCCGGTGCCGCCCGGCACGGTGTCGTGCAGCAGCAGCGCCTTCCGGTTCTCGCCACCCAGCACGGGATCGGGGCAAGGCAGCACGCCGATGTGATCCGGCGAGCCACCGAACGTTTCCCGCAGCCCGAGCAGGATCGCGGCGGTCAGCGATGGGATCGCGAACATGTCCCCGAGCACCACCGACCACGGCAGCGGCAGCAGCACGCCCTGGGTGTGCAGCGTCCGCGACAACGCAATGGTCTCGACATGCTGCTCGTCCGATGCCGCCCGATGCGGGCACCACGGGCGGTGTTCCTCGGGTCGGTTCGTGCGGCCGATCCGATCCTGTACGCCGCAGCCGCGGCAGATCCGGAACATCGGCGCGGGGGTCTGCTCACCGGCGATCTGCAGGGTCGGGCCGGGCCCGCCTACCCCCAGATTCACCCACCGGATCGTCAGCCGCCGCGCATAACGCGCCCCGAACCCAAGCCCCTCCACGAACCACGACCGGGTCAGGTCCTCGGGCGCGACATCAACCGCCGGCACGACCCAGAACTGGGTCCGCCGGCGATCGTCGGTGCGGTCTCCGATGTGCGCCTCGTCGCGTTGCAGTTGCGCCGACACACGCTGCAGCTCCACGACTCGCATCCGCTGGTTGGCGTCGGTCAGGGCGGGCGACCCACAGCGTGGGCACGCGGCCAGTTCCGGGGTCTCGTCGAGGTTCTGCGCATAACCGCAGTCGGCACACCACGCCCAGGTCCGCACGTCTGCGGCATCGCGCCCGACGTCGACGGCGTCGATGGCGATCTCATAGCCCCGTGAATAGAACGTCGATCCCGGCGCGAACTCGTGCAGCGCCCGCGCCGAGGGCCGGTCGAGGCGGGTGTGGTCCTGCTTGTACCCGTCATCCTCCGGATCGATCCAACTGATCGCGACATCGAGCGTCACGCGATCGTCGAGCAGCGTGTAGTTCGGCAGCAGCCCGTGCGCTTCCAACGCGGCGATCCAATATTCGGAGTTGGTGTCGGCGAGCTGCTTGCGGGTGCCGTGGAGCGCGGCGAGGGCGGTGGCGTACGCCCGCTGGGCCGGTTGGTCCGCCGCCGGCGACTCGGCGCGTTGTTGCAGATCGGGCAGCTCGGCCTGAATGGCGTCGATGCGGAACTGCAGGTCCTCCCGGTGGCGTTGCCATCGACCCGAGGCCGCGTACGCCGTCGCCGCCAGCCCGGACGTCCCGGGCCCGTTCTGCGGGGTCGCCCACGTGGTCAACGACTCGCGCGCGGTGTTCTGGAGGCCGTCGAACCCTGCAAGGAACGAAGCGAGCAGCTCGTCGACGTGGGTGTCGGCGTACTCGATCAGGTCACCCAGCCACGTGCCCGGGTCGGCGGATCCGAGCACGCCGGGGGCCTTGCTGACGCCCCGCCCATCGGAGAGGCGGGCGCGGCGATCGACGATGGAGGCGAGGTACTGCCGCTGCAGGATCTCCTCGGCGGACAGATAGGTCGCGGGTGGGCGGACCTCGCCGTTGATGACTGAGAGCGGGTCGCCGAGGCGGGGGAGTGTGTCGCCGCGGCCGGTGAGGTACGCCAGGTTGAGGCTGTTGCCCGTGCGGCGGCCGGCGCGGCCGATGCGCTGGAGGTACGACGCGACGGTGCGCGGGAGCGACGCGAGCATGACCGTCGACAGGTCGCCGATGTCGATGCCCATCTCCAGGGTCGGCGTGGCGACCAGCACGTTGGGCGCGGACGGGTCGACTGACGCGGACTTGAATGCATTCTCGTAGCCGACGCGGGTCTCGTCGTCGAGCATCGACGAGTGCTCACGGGCGACGACGCGACGCATGTCGGTCGCGGCATAGAGCCGGCGATAGTAGTTGCCCTCACCCTTCGCCCGGTGCAGCCGGCCGGGGCAGTTGTCGTGGGTGCAGGGGGCGCCGTTGAGCTGGTCGACCACGGTCGCCGTGCCGTTGGTTTCGGCGTGGCAGGTGTCACAGCGCAGCAGGTGGCGGCCGGCTTCGAGGTCGGCGAGCGTGGTGGGCTGGACGAGCACGTTGGCCGGCGGGATCGCATAGGCGACCGCGGTGCGGGTGGACATCTCGACAAGTACGCCGGCGCGCGCGAGCTGGGCCAGCAGCAGTTTGCTCAGCGTGGCACCGGCCGGACGCGGAACGCCGAGCGTCTTGGCGGCCCAGCCGGCGTACCAACCCTTGGTGGCGGTGACGTGGTCCACGTCATGCCGCTCCGGACGGGCGAGCGGAGAACCGACGCGCGGGAACGTGGGCGCGGAACGGCCCGGCGGGAACGCGGGCATGCCTTGCTTCTTGGGCCGCCCACCCCAAATGCGCCAGCGCGTGCAGTCCTCTTCGATGAACTTGTCGAGCCACTCGTGGCGGATGGCGCCGGAGCCGCGGAGTCGTTCGAGCACGCCGCGTGCCCAGGCGATCAGTGTCCCGTCATCGGGTGGACCGTCGAGGGCCGACAGATCGTTGTAGGCGGCGGTTGCGGCCCGCAGCAACAGCGCAGGTCGGGCCTCGACCTCGACGACGACCGATCCGGTGGCCTCGAGCGTGCGGCCGAACCTCGACTGAAGACCGAACTCCAGCTCCAGGTCGAAGAGCAGGCGGCGACGCACGTTGAGCTGAACCCAGTTGGGTGTGCGAGTCGGCTCCTGCCAGAACGGCGCGAACGATTCGCGCTCGGCAATGTCGGGCCCGAGCAGGCGATAGCGCGCGAACGGATCATCGCCGGCCTCGCGCAGCACCGTGTCGGCGAGCTGTTCGAGGTTCACAGATCCCGTGAAACCGTCGCGCACGGCCGAACGCAGGCTCAGGGTGTGGGAACGGGCCTCGACAAACCCGGCACGATGGGCGGCGTCCTGCACGGAGTCGGTGAAGACGAGGGCCTTCTTGTCGCCCGCGGCAAGGTCGTCCCTGCCGAAGAGGACGGAGAGGGATACCGACAGCAGGGTGGCGATCGCCGAGCCGAGGAAGCGGATGCCGTCCTTCATGCCACAGGAGGGGCAGTCGTCGTTGCGGGCGGCATCCTCGTCGTCACGGCTGTGGGTGAGCACGGGCAGGATGAGCCCGTTGAGATAGTCCTCGTCATCAGGTGCGGGGGCGTCGCCGCGGATCTCGCGGGTGCGGGGGTCGAGCCAGCGCAGGCGATCGAAAAGGCCCTGCTCGGCTTCGGTCGGCGCGTGGATCAGGGCGCGGAAATAGGCCTCCTTCGCCGCATGCCGACGCCGGATGCCGGTGTCGTCGTGGTGCAGGCCCCAGCCGGTGGGCTCGAGGGTGACGCCCCAGCCGGAGCGGCCGCAGTGGCGGCAATAGACGGCGGGGAAGGCGTAGGTGTCCGCGTCGGTCGACGTACCGTCGTCGGACCAGCGATAGGCGGGTGCGCTCGTCGCGAGGCGGTCGATGCGGGTGAGTTCGCGCACCCACAGGTGGACCTCGACCGACGGCAGCGCGCGGCCGAGCTTGGTGCGGAGGTAGCTGAGCGCCGCGATGAGGACGGTGACGAACCCGGTGGCGATTTCGCCGGCGTCCGGGCGCGGGAACACGGCCTCCGCGAGCGTCTCGAGCGATGCGGCCGAGAGGGCTGCGTCGATGAGGTCGGCGACCATCGGGTGGTGCGCGAGCAGGGCAATGGCGTGGTCGTCGTCGGCGGGGGTGACGTCGTCATAGAGCGTCGCGATGAGCTGGCGGACGAGGTCGTCGGGCTCGGGCTCGTGGTCGGCGAGCGCGCGGAGGAGGTCGTCGGCGTCGGGGAGGCCGAGGATACGCGGGGTGGGTAGGGCGTGGGTTTGCGTGAGGCCGGCGGTCCACTCGTCGCGGGTCTGGCGGGTCTCGGTGATGACCGAATCGGATGGGAACGGCGTACCGAAGACCGTGGATGCGAAGCCGAGCATGGTCGCGGGGTCGGCACCATCGCCGAGCGTCGCGGATGTGGCGACGGGGGTGACATTCCCCAACGGATACTCCGATGGCTGAGGATCGAGGTCACCTTCACCCGACGGCTGAGGAGCGAGGAACGAGCGTCTCGAAGCCTCGGATCGATGCGCCTCCAACGCCAGCCCCAGCCGTCGGATGAGCATGGCGACGTCGGTGCCCTGGGCGCCGTCATAGGTGTGGAATTCGTCCAGCACGAGGTACGTCAATGAGTCCGCCGACGCCCGCCACAGGTTCTGGTCCTCGGGGCGCAGCAGGAGCTGGTCGAGCATCTTGTAGTTGGTGAGCAGGATGTCCGGCGGGGTGTCGCGGATGATGGCGCGGTCGGTGATGAGGCCGTCCTTGGTGACGGTGGTGCGGCCCTCGGTGGATTCGCCGGTATAGATCGCCGCAGTCAAGGTCGACAGCCGATCGTCGGTGGTGATGGCATCAGCGAGGCGTTGAGCCTGGTCAGAGGCGAGGGCGTTCATCGGATAGAGGATGAGTGCCTTCGTGCCGGTGATCCCGAGCCGGCGGGCACGGAGGCAGTGGTCGAGGATCGGGTGCGTGAACGCCTCGGTCTTGCCGGAGCCGGTGCCGGTGGTGACGAGGGTCGGCTGGGGCTGCCGGAGTCCGGTGGTGCCTTTGCTGCTGAGCCGTGCGTACGCCCGCGCCTGGTGCCCGTACGGCGTGAAGTCTGCGGGGAACCAGTCGAGATGAGTACGCCAGTCCTCGTTGGCAGGGGCGAACGGGAGTCGGAGCCGGGTGTACGGGCCTTTGAAAATGCCGTCGGTTTCGTGATGCAGGAAGTCAGTGAGCGCCACCTGGGCTGGTTGGTCGGCGAGCGCGAAGGTGGTGGTGAGGTAGTCGACCAGCGCCCGCTGCAGGTCCTGGGCCTGAAGGCTCGGCAACAACGCACTCATAGTGCTTGGATCGTAACGGGCCTAGGAATGCGAGACGGCGTCGCTACCCTGATTCGAGCAAGTCATTCTTTGGGCATGTGAGAAGGAGCGGCTATGGACTTCACCGTGACGGGCAGATGCCCAGAATGCTCTGCCTCGCTGCGGTTGACGGACGAGTCGGATCTCGCACCGCCCCACCGAAAGAACAAGAGGGAGGTTTGCGACTTTGCTGGTGAGCCAGTGGGCATCAAGCGCAAGACCGTAAAGGTGATCACTAAGTCGGCTCCGGGCAAGAAGTCGGGTTCCGCGGCGCGCGGCACCAAGAGGCCGGTGCGTAAGTCTGGCTTGCGGCCATTGACTCCGCGGGAAGTGGCCCTTGTCCTGCGGGAGCTTTCAACAAGCCGGAGAAAGCAGCTTCGCCAAGATCCGGACAGCCTCAGTGATGCCCAAATCAAGGTCCTTCGTGAGTGGGCCCGAAGAATTGCTGTTCAGCGTCGGTTGCACCGTCCGGGCCCCGGGTCTGACAGCGTGGGAACTGTTTCTGGGGGCCTGCCGACCTTAGGCTCGAGATGAGAGTGGTTCGCTTTCCATCACAGCAAGTCGGTAATCGTGCATCTTTGGCGGTCAGTCACGGAAACGCCATGGACCAGAAATTATGCGATGAACGGGAGTGCTAATGGGTGAGCGAATGAAGTGGATCCTACTCAGCGTCCTTGCGGTAGTCCTTCTTCTGGGTATTGCATTAGTCGGCGCGGCGTTATTCACGAAGCGATATGAACTGGCTGGGCCCGCGGCGACTATGGTGGCTGCCGCTGTCGCAGGGATCGTAGCTACTAGTGCAGTAGCGACGTGGGAGGGTCAGCGTCAAGCCGATATCTCCGAGCGCGCGCGTGTCAACCGCGAGCAAATTTATGCAGCACTTGCGCAACACACTGTTGGCAGGTTTGGCGACCCGCTCCAAGGAACCGCCGACCTAAAGGCCGTGAGGTCAGCGATCGCGGTATGGGGTGGCGCCAAGGTGGTGAATGCCTTGGCAGGTTGGAATGAAGCGTACGACGTGCACCTTGGTCCGCACTCTCGCGAGGCTGGTCAAATAATATCGATGGATGATGAACAACAAGCCGCTATGCAGCAGCGCACAATAGAGCTAATTTCTGCTCTTCGACAAGAATTAGACCCGGCGGAATCAGTCACGGATAGGGTTCTTTTTCGAGCGATGTTCAATGTTTTCCCGGAATCTAGTTCCTAAATTTCAGGCTTTTCCGTGCTGTCCATCGGTTCTTTGCGACGTCGGGAAACGGCGGCCAGTTGGCCCAACTGTTGGAGGGCCCAAATTCCTGCTCCGCCGGACACCCCGACGAGAGCGCCGGAAAGAAATGTCGCTTTCTGAACCTCGGCCTGCTTGAGAGGGAGGGATCCGTAGGCTTGGTACCGGCTTGGTGTCCGATTGCTTAGGGGATGGACCCATGTCAGGTCGGACCGATTCTGTTCGATGGGATCTAGCTCCAAGTCCGTGTTCGAATCGGGAGTGATCGCGAATGGGTAGAAATCGCTCGGCATTGAGGCAGTAACCTCAATGTGTGAACTTTCTGAAATTGGCCAGACTGGTGTTGAGAGTATCGAAGAGTTGGAGGTGGGAGCTGGCCCGAATCCAGGTAGATCAGCAAGAAGAATCCCACCAGATTCGCGAAACCCATCATCCCAGGAAAATAACAAGACCGGCGGCTCCCCGCTGCCATGCACTCTGGTTGCCGAGCAGGTTTCCTCATTGATCCCGTTGTTCCGGCTATACGTCTGAAAACTGTCGCCCGCATTGGCAGCTCCGGTTCCGCCAATAAGGGTTAGGCCTTTCTGCACGTTCCCGCAGAAGAATACTGCAAAATCCACGTCGACCATGTGCCAGTCCGAGCCCTTGATGAAAAGGCTTGCATTCGTTCTCTCTGCGAATTGGAAATAGTTGAGTGTGAGAATCAAATCGTCCCGAGGAGGCTTCTCAAGCAGAACGAGAGAGATCGACCCCGGTTTCTCCAGATATGGAGACGGGGGTTGGGCATCTCCAAGTTTCTGGAATGCGAAATATCCCGTGCCGAGGCACAGTATGAGTGCTAGAGCGAAGGAGGTGAGAGAGCCTTCTGCAAGGAATCTTAGTACAGAAGAAAGTCTATGCTGTTCCTGGCGCAAGACTTTCAACTCTTTCAGTGCGTCTTCGGTAACGTGAGTTAATCCAGCAATCTGTGAAATTAGACCGGACTCCAAGATCTCTGACTGGGTCGAGTAATCGCTCTGTCGTCTTGGGTTTCGTCCCAGTGATCGGCAGTTAATAGTCAGCGCTCTAAGCAGTCTCTGGATGGACATTCTTATCTCTCCTAGGCCGAAAGAGTGATGCGACACGTGCAGTTCGACTGGAGGCAAAGAGGAGGGACACGCCTCGGCACCCAGCCTCTAGAGTTGGCTGATCGATGTTGGTACCTCGGCCGCGACGTGCATGATGAAACTGCTGACCACTCGACTCAGATCAGAGTCGCGGTCGTATGGGGTGAAGGGGAGGGCGTACTCGTAGGTGTTGCGGGCCGCGTTGGTGTGGGTGCGGTCCTCGGGGGTGAGGGTGTCGCCCTTCTTGCGCCAGGCCTGCAGGACGGGGGTGGGGACGATGCGGCCGTTGGCGTCGAAAATGTACTTGTCCTTGTCGTAGCCGCGGAGGACAGCGAACTGGGTGCGGTACACCGTGCAGAGTTCGTCCGCCGTCACCCCCAGCATCAACGCCACCAGCGCATCGATCTCGACTTGGGCTTGGCGGCGGTCAATGTCGCGGCGCAGCGGGCTTGCTGGCGTCCACTCGGGGCCAACGTCGTTAAGTTCGACCGTCGTGTGCGGGAGGGACCAGGAGTCGTTGAGGTACGCGGGGTCCCAGCACTCGCGCCAGAGGTCGGCGTAGGCGTCGGTCAGGCAGTTGAGTCGCAGCACTCGTAGCCGCAGCGCCGGGAGAAGCGGATGGTCGTCGGCTGGCATAGGCATTCGCTCAACCTGAGGAGCGCGGATATCGCCCTTGGGAACCGCCCTGATCATAAAGTCCGACAACAGGGAACTGCAGACTCCTGCGACCGTCACCAGCTGACGGCCCGAAACTCCGCCGGCGCTGAAGATTCCATCTACGTGGGCGGCGCCCGGCGGAATGATCGTAGGGATGAAGGTTCGTTCGCCGGTGTTAGCCGCCATCCTGCGCCAAGCGACTCGGTAGTGGTCTCGAGCGGACGTACCGTCCCAGTGGGTGTAGGCGGCGTCGTAGGTCGCTCGGTCGCCGGCGAGTTTATACGCGGTGACTGGGATCGCGTTGGGGGCGAGGGCTTCCAGATCTATCTCGGACCAGTCAGTGTTGTGGAGCAGTGTTGGGTTCGGGGTCTTGTAGAACGCGGTTCCCACTCCTAGGTGGGAGCCCTGCAGGATCACGTCTCGCCACGAGCTGGGTGCTCCCCAGCGTTGTTCAAATCGTCCCTTCTTGCGGTCGATCGACTCGTCCCAGCCTCGTGAAAAGCCGAGGCCGATCTCAGCGATGCGGGGTGTACTGCCGAGCTTGGTCAGGACCAGTAGAACGTCGGCATTCACGGTGTAGAGCATCCGAGAGCGCCGAACAGCTGTTTGAGGCTCCTCCAGAATGTTTCGCCAGGTCTTCAAGAGATCATCGGTGACGGTCACGATGCGGTCCAGATGGGGGCGGAGGTCCCAGCCGCCTTCATCGTCCTTCAAGCCTGGTGAAGGCCCTGTGCCGGAGTGTCGTCGAGAGCGCTCCACGGTCTCTGGGTGATACAAAGACGAGGCTTGTTCGAAACTGGCGAACGGACGAGGGGAACCGTAAACGTTAATGCTGTAGTGCTTCTGATGCTGGATCTCGAAGAGTTGAAGTTCGTTGATGAACTCCCAGTGGCGGCGTAGTCGTATGTAAACCTCCTCGCGGAGTCCACCTGCTTTCTCGTCCGTGAAATGGGTATCCAAGTGGATCATTCCAGTCATTCCGACGGCTGAGGAGTTGCGCCAGGTTTGGGCAATGAAGCAGCGGTATGTATCCGGCTGGAGACCGGCCAGCACTGCGAAAATGCTAGGGCTTCCCATGACCGCTGCCGTTGAGACTTGTTCGATTGATCCGTCGACCACGAGGGACATCGCCTCTGGGTGGAGCAACGTTTGCTGTTTTCTCGCGGCGCGCAGGGCCTCGCTTGGCTTGTGCGCCAGCATCCACCACGGGTCGGTTTCCGCGAGGAGGGCGTCGACGTCGCCGCGGGGGCGTACCCACGGCGGATTGCCAACTTGCAGATCAAAGCCGCCGCGACCAAAGACCGTGGCGAAGTCCAGCTCCCAGTGGAAGAACCCCTGACGGGCGGCGACGTGGCGTACGGTCGCGAGCCACGGGTGCGCGGACTCGACGTCCGAGACCTTCTTCGCCCCAGCGAAAGCCAGGTCCAATTCCTCGGCCTCGCCCAATGCGTCCCAGCCGTCGGGGAGCACTTGATCCTGGTTGGCTTTGGCTTTGCGGGATACGCCGAGGATGCCCTCCAGCCCGTCGAGCCACTGGTCGAGGGTCGGGGGAGCGACCTGATCGGCTTCCTCCACGCTGATCGGCCAGAACCACAGCGCGCACCAGGCGTCCATGATGAGGCGGAGGCGACGGTACGCGCCATTGGGATCGGCCAGCGACTCCTCGATCTGCTCCCGGGTAACGGCGCCTGGCTTCGAGACGCTCGTTCCTCGCTCCTCAGCCATCCAGAGGGGGATGTCCCGGCGGGCCTCAGCTTCGGCGATGGTGAGGCGCTTCCAGGCGTACTCCCACAAACGCTCCACCCGCTCGCTCAACGCGACCAACCGATCGACCTGCTGACGGATGGGCTTGCGCTTCATCGTCCCCCGCCAGGCACGGACCAGCGCGGTCGACTTGGGCGCGAGCTCCTTGGCCTCCTTCGCCTGGGCGGTCGCACCCCAGCCCTCGGCGGGCACCAGGAAGTGATGAATCCGACCAGTCACGCCCGAGACTGATCCGCCGGTCTCGGTGGCGGCGACGAGTTCGGTGAGGGGCACGTCGGTCGGGGGAGTCGTCAGCCACGACTTGTCGTTGAGCTGGGCACGCGAATACACCGCGTGCCGCGCCCCGATCAGCGAGTTGCCGCGGCGCAGACGCATGCCGAACCACGGCGCCTGCAGACCCTTCGCCATCGTGTCCAGCCACAGCGAGATCTCCGCCAGCTCGACCGCCGTCGCGTTGAGGTCCACGCCATAGACCTGATGCAGCGCGATCGACGCCTTGATCCGCTGCAGCTCCTGCGGCCGGTCCTCCGGATCGACCTTGACGCCCAACTCTTCCTCGCGGCGGCGAAGGTATTGGTCGGCGAGCTGGCGTACCGCCTCGATCGCGAACGCACCCGACCCGAGAGCCGGCTCGCAGACGGACAGCTGGAGGATCTCGGCGGCAGACGTACGCCGACCGTCCTGATCGAGCAGTTCCTCCAACGCCTGACCGACGGTGAAGCGGGTGAGGACTTCGGGGGTGTAGTACGACGCCGACTGCTGCCGCTCCCGACCCGACAGGCGGAAGACGAACGTGCCCCGGCGGTGAATGACCGGACGCTTTTCGCCGGTTACGTCGTCCTCGACCATCACGAAATGCTCGGCGTCGATGTCGTCCGCCCGGTCGATCGGCACGACCCACGAGCCCTTCTCCGGGTCACCGTTCTTGGCAACCTCATAGAGATCCTCCGTCGCGAACGAACCCGTGTATGACATCAGCCCCTCATAGACCGCGCCCAACTGGTTGATGCCCAGCTCGACATAGGAGATGAAGCCGCGTTCCTGCTTCTTCGACTCCTTGCTGAGCAGGAGCTTTCGGAGGACCTGCTGCAGCGCGGCGTTGGACAGGCCGACCTCGTCGATTCTCTTGGTTGCTTTGGGGAGGAAGAGGTCCGCGCGGAGGGAGTTGAACGTCAGCTCGTCTTCGGAGGTGTGGCCGCGGTCGACGAGACGGAAGAGCGTGGCGAGGGACTCATAGAAATGCCGGCCCTCCTTGGCCTGCGGCGACGTCAGCTCAACGAGGACGAGCTCACGCAGACGGTCGAGCGAATAGCCCTGGTCATATTCCGGCGCGCCGGTCGGGAGCACCTCCAACTCTGGGGACGCCTCGGCGAACAGGAGGAACAGGATTCGATAGAGGAAGCGCAGCGCCTCCTTGGCGAGATCGTTCGCCTCTGCTGCCGGGAGGGGGGCGAGGCCCTGGGCTTGGCGGCGGCGTACGACATCGTTGGCGATGATCTCGATCGAGAGCCGTACGCCTTCGCGCAGGTCCTTGCTCACGCCGACCGTGTGCTTGACCGAATCTTCGAGCGTGGACGTCCACCAGATCGAGCCATCGGGATCGGGCGCGAGCGAGGCGGCCTCGACGCACGTGAGGGCAGTGTCGATCTCGCCGCCCTTCTTGGTGTCGTTGCGGTCGGCGACGGTTTGGATGTCGATGGCGAGGCAGCGCGCCTCGGCCCAGCGGCCCTGTTCCGCGACGATCAGCCAGCGGCCGGCGAGTACGAGCGCGAACTCCGGGGCATCGTCGGCGACAAAGAGCGCGGAGAGGAACCGGGCGGTCGAGGTGTAGTCGGTTTCGCCTATCGTGATGGGGATCGCGAGCGTCGGCTCGTTCTTGGCGAAAATGTCCGTCGCCGTTTCAATCGGCTTCGCGCGGACAACCACGAACGGGGCGGCGGCGTCGATGCCGGGGGTGGCGTACCGGATCAGCGGGCCGTCTTCGGTGATCGTCAGTGGCGCGGAGGTGAAGCCGAGGATCGTGAGCAGGCGGTCCTGGATGTCGCGGTTGAGTTCGGGGTCGTATTCCTCGTGCAGCGACGCGAGGTCGGAACTGAGCTTCGAACGCTCGGCGGTGAACCGGGTGAGCGGGGAGTGGTCCTTGTCCGCATCCCACGCCTTGCGGCGATCCACCACGTGCTTGCGGAACGTCTGCTTCGTCGCCTCGGACGTGAAGTAGTGCTCCGAAATCCAGTCCTCGACGACCACCAAAGCGTCAGACGCAGCCATCACTCCCCCTTGTGGCCCTGAGCCTTTGATCTTTCCAGATGGAGTTTCCGGCGACTTGTGAGGTCTCGGGTCAGGCCAGTCGGTCCTAGAACGGTCCAGTTAGCCGCTCGACAGGTTGTCCGGTGACGTTCGCGATCAACTCGAAGTCCTTGTCCACGTGCAGGACGGTGAGATCGGCGACCTCCGCGACGGCGGCGATCAACAGATCCGGCACGCCCGGAGCGCGGTGCTCGCCGCGCTCCATCAGGAGTTGTTGGACCTCAAGGGCGCGATCTTCCATGCTTGGGGTCAGGTATTCCACCATCAGGAGAGCCAAAGGTGCCGACCTGATCGCTTGCGCCCACGCATCGGCCTTGGTGGCGGAGAACCCGAGTTCCAACAGCGTCACGTTGGTGACGTAGACAAGCCCGCGGTTGATCCGCGTCAGCCACTCCGCGAAGTCGGGTGAGGCGCCCAGTCGTGCGTACGCAGACTTGTCAATCAGCCAGCCGCGACTCACGACCAGGCCTGACGCATGACCTCATCGGACTCGAGGTCAGTCAGGGCCTCCAGGGACTTCCGGTAGTCCTCAGCGGTCGCTGCCCGCACCGTGCGGTGTCGGGCAATTCGGTTCATCTCGCGCCGCAGAAAAGCATTCCGTGACAGCCCCAACCGCGCGGCCTCCGCATCGATTCTCTGCACATCATCATCCGGGACGCCGCGGATCAGAACGTCGGTCATGGCTACCTCCTTGATATCGATGATGATATCAAGGACATCGGTTGCGACGCGTCCACAGTGATGGCTGACCGCCTTCCTGTAGGTGCTGAGGACCTGCTCGAAGCATTGCGGACGGCCGGGCGTCCCCTTGGGACCGGTGAGGTGATGGAGATCGTCCGTCGATCCCGTCCGTGGGTGCGAGGGGCGCTGGAGGCGCTGCGAGCTGAAGGCCAGGTGGAATGGCGAGGCAGATCGCCTTCGGATCCACGGGCGACGTGGTCGCTGCCTGGCATGCCCTAAGCAACCCTAAACGGTTTAGAGTAGTTGAGGGTGATGGTTGCGAGCTGGGGGAGGGTGCTGCACCCGTTCAGCGTGAGTCGGGGGTCTGTTGGGCGCCTAGGGGCTTCGCCACTGCCGAGCTACTCTCAACTACCCTAAACACGCTTTAGGGTAGTTGAGGGCTTGAGGGCGATAGGTGGCAGCGTTGCGCGCGACCGTGCACACTCGCCTAGGCGGTCGATGCCTGATCACCCGTCACCACGCAGTGATGCTCAATCGCAGGCAGGAACCGTTCGGCCAACTGGTCCGCGGCTCGCGTACCCACTTCGGCCAGCGCTCCCGAGACCGCGCCCGGCAGTGCGGCCGCGATTCCTGCGACGCGGGATAAGCCCCAGTCTGGATCCACCCCGCACGTGGCGAAGAGCTTCAGCCAGTGCGACCGTTGCACGAAACCAAACCGCCGTTCTCCGCCGATGTTCATGGCGACTTCCCGCATAACCAGCCTCCCGCCCTGCTGATCCGCGACGCGATAGGGCAGCGCGCTGGCCACGTCATAGAGAGGCGCCAGCACAGCTCGGCCCCCTGGCAGGAGAAGGATCGAATAGTTGCGTGCGTGGCCGTCAGGTGCGCCCAGCGCATAGTTCGCGATCAGTGCCTCGACGAATCGCTGGTTGCTTTCCTCGCCCACCTGGCTGCGGAGCAACTGCGAGATCATCTGCACGGTCGGGCCTCCACGCCGCTCATAGGCGCTGACCTGTGCCAGCCCCTGACAGAGATCCTCCTGGTGAAGCCGACGAATAGTCCCGTCGGTGCCGTGCAGCCGATCGAACCGCTCCACGAGGATTGCCGGTCGATCGTCGAACTCGCGGTATTCACTCCGCACCGTCTCCATGCCGATCTGCCGGAGCGCGCTGAGACATACGTGCTCATTGAGAGCCTGGAGGCGTACGCCCGGGGCGCCTTCTTTGACCACATGTGTCGAGGCGACGCCACCGAGCGGGCGATACCAGGCGTCACCCCGACGAGTCAGCGTGAACTTGGACTGCGCGCCGCCCAGGCTCCAGGACTCGTCGCCGGGAATGATCCAGTTGTCCCCGGCTTCCGCCATCACGGCCAACCGGTCGGCAATCGCGTCGTCACTCATGGGTCGGAGATCGCCGCCCCGCTCGATCAAGGCCGACTCCTCCCCGGGTTGGCAGAGGCGTACCGCCCCCGGGCAATCCAGCCCCACCTCAGCCAGCAGGCCCAACAGGTCGGTGGGGCGTACGCCGGCCCGCCGCGCAATCGTCGTCCGAGCCTGCTCGTTGGCCGGGAGAATCCCCTGCAGCCAGGCCTGGGTGACGCGCTGTGTCTGAGGCGCTGGAGAGGATCGGAAGGACAGGGAGACCGGGATGAACTCCTCGTTTGCGAGGTATTCCGGGTCGTAGCTGAACCGGCTGGGCCCATCCGCTCGTGTCACGTGCCCCACTCTTGTGTGGTCCAAGAAGACGCTCAGCGTGGACACGCTCATGCCCAGTCCTCCCCGAGAACCTCTGCGAGGGTGGGCTCCTTGACGTGCGGGCGCGGCACGAGGGCGAAGTCCAGACCAAGCGCGCGCAGGACGTCGATCACCTTGCCGAGTTCTGCCGTGTCGTGCCCCTGCTCGACTCGCACGAGCCAGCGGCGCGACACGAATGCCTTCGCGCAGAGTTCGCCCTGGGTAAGGCCGGCCGCTTCCCGGGCGTCCCGGATTGCCCTGCCCAACTCCAATGGGGTGCGTACTCGCTCGTCCATGCCGCCTCGATCACTTGTGCGCGTTCGTACACATTATGCGATGTGCGCGAACGTGCACAGCCCTTGCGCCTCAGACTTCTTCTCGCCCTGAACTATTTCATTTGCCTATGGCTCCATAGTCATTAGCTTCGGGGTGTCAGTCACGTCGATACAGGGAGAACCAGTGCCCAAGTTTGCACAGCCGGCCGAAACGCTCGAGCGGGCGTACGCCTTCGACACCCTCCAACTCCATGCCGGCCACATCATCGATGGCGACGTGCATGCGCGGGCGGTGCCGATCTATCAGACGACGTCCTATGTCTATCCGGATGTCGAGCAGGCCAGGGCGATCTGCAATGTGGACGTGTTCGGGCATTCCTATAGTCGCGTGTCCAACCCCACCACCGAGGTGCTGGAGAACCGCATCGCCGCCCTTGAAGGCGGCACCGGGGCGTTGGCGCTGGCGTCGGGATCAGCGGCAACGGCGTACGCGATTCTCAACCTCACCCACACCGGCGACAACATCGTCGCCGGCAAGACCCTCTATGGCGGCACCCACAACCTGTTCAAGACAACGCTGCCGCGCCATGGTGTGCGCACCACATTGGTCGATGCCGGTGACCCCGACGCCTACAAGGCGGCGATCGACGACAACACCAAGGCGATCTTCATCGAGGCAATCGGCAACCCCGATATCAATATCGTCGATGTCGAGGCGGTGGCAGAGGTGGCGAGCGATGCGGGGATTCCCCTGATCGTGGACAACACTTTTGGCACGCCCTATCTGTTTCGTCCGTTCGATCACGGCGCCAACATCTCGGTGCATTCGGCGACGAAGTTCATCGGTGGGCACGGCACGACGATCGGCGGGCTGATCGTCGACGGCGGCAACTTCGATTGGGGCAACGGCAAGTTCCCGGATTTCACCACCCCCGATCCGAGCTACAACGGATTTGTGCACTGGGAGAAATGGGGCGACGTGCCGGGCGTGGGCAACATCGCCTTCGTGGTCAAAGCGCGGCTGCACTATCTCCGGGATGTGGGCGCAGCACTCAGCCCCTTCAATGCCTTCCTGTTGCTCCAAGGATTGGAGACGCTGTCCCTGCGCCTTGAGCGTCAGGTCGCGAGTGCCCAGGCGGTTGCCGAGCACCTGGCCGCGCATGAGCAGGTTTCTTGGGTGAACTATCCGGGACTCGCGGACAACAAATACCACGAGCTGGCCAAGAAATATTTCCCGAAAGGGCCCGGTGCGATTCTCACGTTTGGCGTGCACGGTGGTCGCGAGCGTGCCGAGCGCACGATCGAAGCGCTCAAGGTGTTCAGTTTCCTCGCCAATGTGGGTGACTCGAAGTCGCTCGTAGTGCATCCCGCGACCGTCACGCACGGGCAGTTGAGCGAAGATGAGCAGCGGGCGGCCGGCGTCCGCCCCGAGCAACTCCGCCTTTCGGTGGGGACCGAGGATCTCGGCGATCTGCTGTGGGATCTCGATCAGGCGCTGGCCGCGACGAGTTAGCAGGGAGAGAACGATGGGGTACGCAGCAGTGGACGCTCCGGCACCGGACGCGCAGGTGCGATCGGACTTGGAGTTGCCGATTCTGGATCTGAGCCGGGCGGATGATCCGGAGCAGGCGGCGGCGTTCCGGCGCGATTTGTTGGGGGCGTCGCACGAAGTCGGGTTCTTCTATCTGACCGGCACGGGGGTCACGGCGGCGGAGACCGCCGAGTTGGTACGCCTCACCGAGGCGTTCTTCGCCCTGCCACTGGCCGACAAGGTCGCGATCGAGATGGTGAACAGCCCCCACTATCGGGGCTACACCCAACTCGGCAACGAGACCACCCGCGGGGAACCGGACTGGCGCGAACAGATCGACATCGGCCCCGAACGCCCCGCGCTGCCACGGAGTGAGGCTGAGCCGTGGAACCTGCTGCAGGGCCCGAACCAGTGGCCTGCAGCCCTGCCGGAACTGCGGCCGGTGATCGAGGCCTGGCAGGCGAAGCTGGAAAAGGTCGGGCTGCGGCTGTTGCGGGAGTGGGCCGAGGCGCTGGGTCAGGACCGGCACGTGTTCGATCCGGCGTTCGCCACCGATCCGGCGACGCTGTTGAAGATCGTGCGCTATCCGTCGGCGGACACGCTGGAGACCACATCTACTCAGGGTGTGGGCCCACACAAGGACTCGGGCTTCCTCACGTTGCTCTATGTCCCGCCCGGTCAGCCCGGTCTCCAGGTCGATTATCGCGGGCAGTGGCTGGAGGCGACCCCACTCGAGGGCGCGTTCGTGGTGAATATCGGCGAGATGCTCGAGGTCGCGACCAATGGGCTGCTCAAGGCGACCGTGCATCGCGTCCAGGTGCCGGATCCTGGGCGGGCGCGGATCTCGATTCCGTATTTCTACAACCCCAACCTCTCCGCGCGCGTGCCCATTCTGGATTTGCCCGAGGAGTTGCAGGCGTACGCCACCGGGGTCACGCAGGACGAGAAGAATCTCCTGTTCGGAACGTATGGCGAGAACGCCCTGAAGAGCCGGTTGCGGGCCCATCGGGATGTCACCGAGCGCCATCATGCCGCGCTCGACGCGCAGTGGAGCGCGCGCCAGCGCCAGGGTTTCGCGTCAGCGTGAGGGAACGATCAGCAGCAGCGGCCTGACCAGGCGTCGGTCGGGGGCCATGTCGGCGATGAGTTCGGCTTCGTCGCGTACGCCCGATCGGCGGGTCCGGATCGTTTCGCGCTGGGCCAGCTGCTCGGCGGATTCCTGCCAATCGGCTGCACGGTGTTGCCAGCTGGCGACACGCTCCTTCGCCGAGTGTTCGGCTGCGCCGAAGACGAGCTCGAGGTCCCTCTCTGCCGCGCTGACGGCCAACGGGACGAGGGCCTGATAGTCAGTCAGGTTCTCGATCGGCCCAGGGTTGTGCTGGTCGATCGGGTGGTGGTCGAGGAGTTCGGAGGGGGAGGCGTACGTCGTCGGGTAAGCATTCGAGCCCGAACACTCGATGGCGATCCAACTGGCCGCGACGACCTGACCGCGCAGGTTGGTGAGCGTGCCCAGCACCACGAACGTCGGGTAGTCGACCTGACCGCAGACGGCGAAGATCTCGTTGCGGCCCAGCGATGCGAGGCTGCGGTCGGCGGCCCACTCGAGCACAGGATGCAGCGGCGATAGATAGTGCGCCTCCGGCCACGACGAATCGGATTCATCGGTCAACGCACTGGAGAGAAGATCCTTGCCGCGCTGCAGGGTCGTCGCGAGCTTCAGGGTTTCGGTCACCTTGCGATCCCGCAGATAGCTCTGCGGCAACACCTCCAGCCGCTGCCGCAGATCCGCCGGCGGCACGAACTCGACCGTGCCATGCCGGGCATCCTCCCGCCACTGGACGCCATTCGCAGCGACAGGCGCCTCGGGCGTACCGAACACCTCATACAGCGCATCCCGCAGGAAATCGAGATCTGGATAGGTGGGCTTGGCCGGTGCGGGCAAGGGCTTCGCGGGCTCCGCCTGCAATTTGGCGAGCCCGGCGAAGAAGTTCCCGATCACGTCGACCTCCGCCACCTGCGCAGGCGTGCGGACGACATCGTCGAGCTTCCGCTGACCGGCCAGGACCTTGAGGATCGCGTCCTCCTCGGCTTTCACCGAGTACGCCCCCATCAGCGACGCCGCATCACCGAGCGCCTTGTGGGCCTCGGCTTCCTTCTCCATCAGCCGGGTGAGCACGCGCAGGTCACCGGAGAACCGCTCGGACGTGGGCTTCAGCAGGAGCGTTGTGATCCGCGGCGATTGCGTCTGGCCATAGCGGTCGATGCGGCCATTGCGCTGCTCGATCCGGATCAGCGACCACGGAATGTCGAAGTGGATCAGCTCGTGACACTGCCGATGCAGGTTCACGCCTTCGGATGCGACATCGCCGGTCACCAGGACGCGGATCGGGGAGTTCGACTGTTTGAACGACTCGACGATCTCCTGCTGCTTGTCGTCCGGGAGCCCACCGTGGAGGATCTCGACGTTCTCCGGTTTGAGCTTGAGGTCCTTGCACAGCTTGGCCTGCAGCCAATGCAACGTCGCGACGCGTTCCGCGAACACGACCGCGCGGTTCGACTTCTTTACGTCAATCTCGTTGAGCAGGTCGAGCAGACGGGCGTACTTGGCAGAGGAATTGAACGATTTGTCGTTCAGCGCACCGAGTCGTTCGAGCGCCTCGATCTCGCGTTCATCCGTCGTCTGCTTCAGCCGATTGGCGATGGTGTCGCGGAGCGCGGCGGGGGAGGAGAGGTACGCCTTCGCCAGGGTCCATGGGAACAGGCGTACGGGAGTCGGGGGCTTCGAGACGCTCGTGCCGGTCCCTGAGGAGGCCGCCTGCGGCCGTCTCGAAGGGCGCTCCTCAGCCGTCGCAGAGGGATAGAGCCAGGTCTCGTCCAGCTCGGTGGCGACGGCATCCTCGGCAGCGGACGCGTCGATCAGCACGTTGTTGGGCTCGGCCCGCTCCGCCCACTGCGCGCCGACGATGCGGGCCACCTCGTCGGAGTGCCGGTGGCGGCGAATGACGAGGCGCCTGACCTCGGGCTCGATCAGCTCGCCGGACGGTGTGACCGCGGTCGGTTCGAGCAGGCGTACCAACTCCGCAAACGACTCCGGCTTGCCGTTGTGCGGGGTCGCCGAGGCGAGGATCAGCGCATCGGTGGTGGCGGCCAACTCGCGGGCGAGCCGGTTGTTCTGCGTCTCGGCGTTGGTGACGTTGTGCGACTCGTCGATGACGACCGCATCCCAGCGATGCCGGCGCAGGTCGCGCACGAACCGGTCCTGCTTCAGGGTGTCCATCGAGATGATGACCCGTTTGAAGTACGTGAACGGGTTGCGGGTCGCGGGCAGCAGCTGCTTCACCCGCTGTACGCCAACCGAGTCCAGCCGGACGAACGGCAACGCGAACCTGGTCCACATCTCGTGCTGCATCTGCTCCAGCACATGCCGCGGACACACGATCAGGATGCGTTCGCCGCGACCCCGGCGTACCAACTCCGACAGGATCATCCCGATCTCCAGCGTCTTGCCGAGACCGACAGCATCCGCGAGGAGAATCCGCGGGCGCAGCAGATCGGGGTTGAGCGCCTTCTCCACGGCCGAACGCTGATAGGGGAGCTGATCCGCGAGCGCCTGGGTCGACACCGACAGCGTCTGGTCCGCGACCGGAAGGGGCGTCTTGCGGACGGTGGCCTCGAGCCAGAGCTTCGCTCGGCGATAGCCAGGGGAGTCATCCGCACGCAGCGTCGCGTCGGTCGGGTTGAGCGCCTTGATCGTGTCGAGGGACTCATAGAACGTCGCGCTCGTGCCACGGACGAGCTCGGACAGGCCCTGGACGTGCAGGAGCTGGGCGCCACTGGCAGTGGTGTTGACCGAGGTGACGAGCCATTCCTCGTCGCGGACCTCCACGATCGAACCCGGCGCAACCGTCAGCGTCATCGCAGCCCCTCGTCCTTGCTGGTCTGTGACTCCTGACCCTAGCGAAAGGAGTTGGTGTGCTCCGAAGAGCAGCTAGAGAGGGCTCACCTCTCGGACCTGGGCGCTGCTCGGTCAGTCCTCCTCGACCCACGTGCCGAGCCGAATGGTCCACTCGCGGATGGTGCGTCCGGTCACGAGTCCGGCCCGGTCGAACGGGTCGGTATCGAGGAACTGTGCGACGTGTTCCACGCTATCGGCGCGCACGATCACGAGGGCCCCGGCCGGGCCATCGAGCAGCCGACCGCCTGCCACGACTTCGCACTGGGGCGTACCCGCCCGTAGGTGTGCCTGATGCGCTGGGCGCAGCTCATCGAAGCGGTCCTTGTCATCGACAAAGTCATAACTCACAGCAAAATAGGCCACGTGGTCACGGTATCGATGCGTTTGTGCCGCTAGCCCTGCGTTTGGCTCCGTGACGCATCCGCCGGGACCGGACGCTCCTCGGCTGGGTGGCCGGGTGAAAGTTCTCCCAGCGCGCTCAATCTGAGTGGCTCAAACTCGTCGGCACAGGTCGCCTCATCAGCGCCCACCACGAAGCACACGTGATCGTGTCCCACATCGAGCACCGTCAATCTGCGACCCACGAACCGATTCGGCAGGGCAGTGACCAGCGGCGTACCCTCCTGCCCCCGCGACCACTCCACCATCTCGAACTTGTCCGCGGAATCCCCGGTCAACTCACCGAAGACGCTGGCAACCGCCTCATCGCCCACCGTCAGGAAGTGCACGGCGAGATGACTGGAGTGGAGCGCGACGCGATACGTGTGATTGGCCTTCGACAACCACACCGCATGCCGGGGTGGATCGATGCCGCACTGGCTGTGGAACCCGACCACGCACCCGGCCAGCTCCGTCCCGTCGCACGCCGTCACCACGATCATCGCGCCGTCGGCACGGGCGACGAGTTCGTCGTACGCCTCACTCACGGCCGGCTGCCTCATAGCGCAGGAACAGCGTGGAGTCGTGGACGAGGGAGTGGCGGAGTTGGTACGCCGACGTCCCCCCGCCCTCCGGCGTCAGCGCCACGGGCAACGGGTCGCCACCCATCAACGGGGTGAGCGTGAGGCACAGCTCGTCGAGCAGCCCCGAGGCGGCCAGTCTCCCGAGCAACGTTGGGCCGCCCTCGCAGAGGACCGTCGAGAACCCGCGTCCGAGCAACTCTTGCAGCATCGCGCCCAGATCGACCGACTCCTCGCCCACGACCAACACCTCGGCATGGTCCCGTGCTCGCGCCAGGCGATCGGCCGGCGCGGCTGCGCACGTGATCACCATCGTCGGCGTACCCGCCTCGGAGAAGAGCGCACTCTCCCAATCGAGGTCGAGCGAGCGGGTGACGACGGCGAGGGGAGGCAGGGGCGTACGCCCGGTCGCGACCCGGGCAGCCTGTCGCTCCTCGGGCAGTCGGACGGGCCCATAGCCCTCCTTGCGTACCGTCTCCGCACCTACCACCACGACATCCGCCAGTGCGCGCATCAGCCGGAACAGCTCCACGTCCGGCCCTTCCGACAACGGCCCGACCCGGCCACCCACGGCGGCGGTCCCGTCGAGCCCGGCCACCATGTTCGCCATCGTCCACGCGCGGCCTTCGGGGTGGGGCCGGGGCACGTCATAGGGCGCCAGCATGTCCGGGACTGTTGTGCTCTTCGTCAGCTCATGCATGCGGCCCTCCGCCAATAGCGATTAGTCGATAATCCGGTTCCAGCGTGTCACAACACCACGGACGGGCGTTCGGGCATCCCGGCCGGCTATAGGTTGGTGAGCCAGGAAGCTTCGTTCACACCTCAGACAGGAGCCCTTGAGCCATGAGCTTTCATGTCTATCTTTCCGGCGAGATCCACAGCGACTGGCGCGAGGAGATCCAGCGCGGGGCCGAGGCCGCGGGGCTGGATGTGGTGTTCACCGCGCCGGTGACGGACCACGACGCGAGCGATGCCGCCGGAGATCACCTGGGCGAGACCCCCAGCGACTTCTGGCGCGACCATCAGTCGTCCAAGGTTAATTCGATCCGTACGCGCACGCTGATCGAGCAGGCCGATCTCGTGGTCGTGCGGTTCGGCGACAAATACAAGCAGTGGAACGCCGCGTTCGATGCCGGCTACTGCGCCGCTCTCGCCAAGCCCTATGTGACCCTCCACGCGCCCGACATCGTCCACGCGCTCAAGGAAGTCGACGCCGCAGCCCAGTCCTGGTGCACGACGACCGATCAGGTCGTGGAGATCCTGCGGTACGTGCTCAAGGCCTGAACCCGTCCCTACCCCGTGCCCTGAACAGCGCGCGCGAGTGGCGTCGCCCGTTGAGCCACTTGCCGATCCACGTGGAACGGACGAACAGGTCGTAGCTCACGATGAGGATGATCGTCGTGAGGCCCATGGTGATGAGCAACTTCACCTCGGCCAGCAGGGGTGCGTGGGTGAGGAAAGCGCCGATCCCGACAAGTAGGGGGAGGTGCAGGAGATACATCCAATAGGACGCGTCCGCGAGATAACGAATCCAGGCGCGCTCTTCTCGGAGATGGGTGGCTCCCATGCCGATGAGGCCGAAGCACCAGGCGGCCGAACTCGCCGCGGAACACACGGCGAGGGCCCAGTTCGGCCCTGCCGGAAGGCCGACGAGCCCCCCGAGAAGGAGTACGCCGGCCGAGGTGATCGCTGCCATGACGAGGTACGCCCGCCAGCGTCTGCCGAGTCGCTGCAGCGAATCCGGCCGCCGTGCGAGCAGCCAGCCCACAACGAACGCCGTGCCATAGGCGACGAGTCCCGAGGCCTCGGGCAGCAGGGTGGTGGGGGCATCGATGCCGGAATAGTTCGTTGCCTGCCAGAACAGCGTGATGAGATAGGTCACCGCGAGCAGGCCGAAGCCGACGGGACCAGCGGTTGTCGCTGACAAGCCATCGGCCAGCCGGCGAGACCACGTGGGTGTCAGGCGGAGGGCCAGGGCCCGAGCGGCGATCACGATCAGGCACACCTGCATCAGCACCCACAGGAACCAGAGTTGCCCCGGGGTGAAGGCAGCTGCGGGATCTGCCGGGGGCGGGGGCAGCGGGATGCCGTGTTTCTGGTGCCACCACATCGAGATGAGGCCGAGGGGAAGCACCGCCAGGGGCCAGAACGCGAGCACGGGCACGGCGATGCGTACGAAGCGTTCCCTCAGGAACCGCGCCGGTCCGCGTTTGGCGACGACGACCCGGGCGAAGTAGCCCGCGAGAAGCATGAACACCGACATCCGGAACAGGTGGATGACGGCGTTCGCCGGCAGGGCGTACGCGACGGGAGCCTGATCGGAAATCATCCATGGCATGCCCGGCACGAACGGCATCAGCGCATGCAGCACGATGCCGAGCAGGAGCGCGCCCGCGCGAATCGCATCGAGACCGTGGATGCGGCTGCTGGTGACGGCATTCTGCGTGGTGCTGGGGTGCTCATGCTTGGAAACTACGCAGCAGAAGCAGTCATCAGATCCACTGGTTGGGCATAGTTCGCCTCAACCGATCAGTGGACGGTCGCACCCGAATCGCGTACGCGTGCTCATCGCGGGGCGCGAGCGTCAGCGGCTGAACAGGCCACGGCCACAGGGCGTCAACCGGAACAGGGCAGCAGGTTCTGGGCATCCTTGAGGGTGAGTACGCGCTCGACGGAGGCATCGACTTTCGCGGCGAAGGCAGGATCGCTCCCGTATCGCTCCGAGATCGCCTGATTCATCTGCGGGATCTGCTCGGGGTCTGCGGTGAGCACCAGGTCACCACCCGAGTCGATGAACAGGGTGGCCCGATCGGCCACCGAAGTCGCCTCGACGGATCGGGCCGCGCCGACATCATCGGTGATGACAACTCCGTCGAAACCCAGCTGCTCCCGGAGCAGGTCGGTGATGATCGGTCGCGAAAAAGCTGCCTGATTGTCGGGGTCGATCTGGGGGTACCGAGCCGTGCTCACCATGATCATCGGGGCGCCCTCATCGATCGCGGCCCGGAACGGGTCGAGCATGGGATCGTCCGGCGTCATGGTGTGATCGTCGATGCCGGTCGCGGTTTGGTCGGTGTTGCCGCTGATGCGGCCGATGCCGGGAAAGTGCTTCACGGTCGGCACGAGCCCGCCGTCCTGCATCCCCTGCATGAACGCGAGCATGGGCGGGGTGACCTCGTCGGCCGTCGCGCCGTATTGCCGCGAGTAATAACCGATCGGCGCATTGCTGGTGCCGATCTCCGTCGGGACGACGTCGGCGACGGGCGCCAGATTGATGTGTACGCCCAGGTCGGCCAGTTGCCGGGCCCACGTGGCGGCCCCAGCCCTGAGCTCGGCCTGCGGAAGGTCTGCCTGCTCCAACGCGGACGGGATGGTGTCGATGCCCTGACCCTTGACCTGTTGGACCTGGCCACCCTCCTGGTCGACGGCAACCCAGATGCCGATCGGGTCGTCGCCGGGGGCCAGTTGCTGGAGCTCCTCAGCGGCCCCGGAAACCGAATCAGGCGAGGCCCAACCGCCGAGGAGAATGACCGACCCGGCGTCGCCGTCCTGCACGACACGGTGGGCCGGGCTCGTCGTGGAGGTCGTCATGCCGACCATCAGGAGCTGCGCGGCCTTCTGGCGTGGATCCAGGCTCTGGGTTGTGCTCACCGCACAGGAGAGGGCTGGGCTTGGGCTGGTGGTGACAGTGGGTGTCGGATCAGGAGAGCTGTCCTCGGGGTTTGGGGTGCCAGGGGTCGGCGGCGACGCCACCTCCCCGGTCTGGCAGGACGTCAGCGCCATGGTGGCGATCATTGCCAGAACTACACCGCGAATCCGCACCTGTCCTCCTTCGCTCAGGGTTTCCGACCTAGAGGATAGATCGACAAAGCGACCCCGAAGACTCCGGCCGGGTGTGGTTGCGAGGGCTATAGGGTCGGAAGCAGGAACAATGACCTCCCGAGGAGCGCCCATCATCATGAGCTTGCGACTTCTGGCGTGACCATCAATCGTCCAAGGTCAATTCGATCCGGACGCGCACGCTGATCGAGCAAGCCGACCTGGTGGTCGTACGCTTCGGTGACAAATACAAGCAGTGGAACGCCGCATTCGATGCCGGCTACTGCGCCGCTCTCGCCAAGCCCTATGTGACCCTCCACGCGCCGGAGATCGTCCACGCCCTCAAGGAAGTCGACGCCGCGGCACAAGCCTGGTGCACGACCACGGACCAAGTCGTGGAGATCCTGCGCTACGTCCTCAAGGCGTGAACTCCTTAATGCGCGAGACCCCTCGTGCATGCACGAGACCCCTGCTCGAGCAGGGGTCTCGTGGCTCTCGAAGGGGTCTCGCGGCCCAGGTGGGAGAGCCGAGCGTCACATGCGTACGCCCTTGGCTTCGAGCCAGGCGTAGGGATCCTTGGTGCTGTAGGGATCGTTGGTGGCAGCGCCATCCGGATAGAACTCGAAGTGGAGATGGGCGCCGAAGGTACGCCCCGTCATGCCGACCGTGCCGATCTGATCGCCGGCCTTGACCTCCTGGCCGGGCTTGACGGTCAGGTTGTTGAGGTGGGCATAGAGGCTCGAGCCATCGCTGTGCTTGATGACGGCGTGGACGCCGGCCCAGCCGCCCGCATTCGACTCGCCGACGACGCCCGGGGCGACCGCATACACGGGCGTACCCACCGGGGCCGACAGGTCCTGCCCCGTGTGATAGCGGGACCAGGCGCCGGTCGCGCCCCAGCGGGCGCCGAGGGAGTAGGCCTCCGGTGCCACCGGCGCGGCCGCGACATTGACGGGTTCTTCCTCCATGACCGTCAGCGTTTCCTCTGTCCGCTCGCTGGCGAGGACCGCGTACTCACGCTGCAGAGTCGCTTCATCCGCGTAGCTCAGGGCCGCCACGTGATTGTGGGCGTCGGTGATCGAGTTGGGCTCGGTGGCCGCGCCATGGGCGTGGGAGTGGTTGTGAAGAGCCTGGCTGAGTGCGGGCGCATGGCTGGCCTCGGCGGCCCGGGCGGGAGAATCCGCGCTGACGCCGGCGGCGACCAATGCTGCGACGGCCATGGCGGCCAACCCTCCGGTCATCAGGCCTGTGGCCGTCCGGTTCTCGTCGCGCAGGGCGCGACGGGCCTTGGGCTTGCGGGTCAGGCGGAAAGACACGGAAATCTCCTGGTTCGGTGGCGTTCTGGATGCGAAAGCAAGGGCTGGCGTACGCCTGCCGACTCGGAAGCTCGAATTCTGAAAGAACCTCAGGAACTCTCGCGGTTAATTTAAGAATCACACATCTCGATTGGTAATCGAACCGAGCGTTCCGTGGTATAGAACCTCCATCAGTGACGATGAGTGGAGATTCCATGCGTGTGATCGAGACCAAGAACGCCCCAACTCACACGGGCCCAGTGCCCCAGGCGGTGGAGTCGGGCGGGTGGATTTTCGTGTCGGCGTTGTTCGGGACGACGGTCGACGAGGGCAAGATTCCCGACACTGCACGCGGTGAGGCGGAGCAGTTGTTCGCCAATCTGAAAGCGGTCCTGGAAGCGGCCGGCGCCACGCTTGAGAACGTCGTCCAGGTGCGCATCATGATGCGAGCCCTGCAGCAGGACCGGCCCACGTTCAATGAGGTCTGGCGTAAACAGTTCGGGGATCATCGCCCGGCGCGAAGTGCGATCGAATCCTCCGACTTCGGCCGTCCCGGTGAGGGTGCCCGGTTCATGATTGAGGCCGTCGCCCATCTGGCCGGGTGATTCGCCGCCGCGAAAGGACAGCGCACATGAGGATTTCCAGGACCCGGGTCGGCATTGTCGGTGCTGGGCCGGCCGGGCTCTTGCTGTCCCACCTGCTCGCGCAGAGCGGCATCGACAGCATCGCGATCGACATCCGCAGCCGCCGAGAGATCGAGCACACTCATCGCGCGGGGATCCTGGAGAACAGCGTCGTGCAGACGCTGGTGGACTCAGGCCTGGATCGCGTCCTTACCGATGGCATGGAGCACGACGGCATCGATGTCCGATTCGCCGGGCGGAGCAACCCGATCGACTTCAAGGAACTCGTCGACTCCACCGTCTGGCTCTATCCCCAGACCGATGTGTTCATCGACCTGGCCAATGCGCGCGAACGCGACAACGGTGACGTGCGGATGCCGACGGCGAGGAATGCGAAATCCACTGCGAGATCGTGGCGGCACCGATGGTTCGCGCTCCATCACGCGTCAACTGATCCCCGCGGCCGAGCGGACGCACCATTTCAAGGAATATCCGCACGCCTGGATGGGCGTCCTGACCGAATCGCCATTCAATGCCAAGAACCTGATCTATGCCCATTCGGATCGCGGTTTCGCGCTGATTTCGCAGCGTACGCCCGAACTCCAGCGCATGACCTTCCAGGTGGCCCCGGACGAGGATGTCCAATCCTGGTCGGATCGGAAAGTCTGGGACGAATTGCAGTCCCGGACCGCGGCGGCCGGCGTACTCGAACTCAATGAAGGCCCCGTTATCGAGCGCACACTCCTCGGTTTCCGCAGCTTCGTGTCCACGCCCATGCGGTGGCAGAACCTGGTCCTCGCCGGCGATGCCGCCCACACGGTCCCACCCACCGGCGCGAAGGGGCTCAATGCGGCGGTCAACGACATTCGCATCCTTCACGAATGCCTCGTCACCTATTTCGGCGGCGAGCCGAACGCGCTCGATGACTACAGCAATCGCGCGCTCAAACGCATCTGGAAGGTCGAGAACTTCTCCTATTGGATGACCCAGATGCTCCACAAGCCGGACTCCGGCAACACCTTTGATCTCGAACGCCAACTCGGCGAACTCGAGACCATCACCTCCTCGAAGATCGGTCAGGCCTACCTCGCGGAGTGCTATACGGGCTGGCCGAATCACTCCGTCGGTGATCGATCCAGGCGGTAGTTGAAACGTAAACTAGATGCGCTATCCTTGTGGACATGAAGATCGCAATCATCACCGGAACCACCCGCCCGGGCCGCAAGTCCCTCGCCGTTGCCGAATGGGTCCATGTCCAGGCCTCCAAGCGCGACGACGCCGAGTTCGAGATCGTGGACATCGCCGACTATGACCTGCCCCTCTATGACGAGTCGGTGCCCGCGATGATGGGGCAGTACGAGCACGAGCACACCAAGCGTTGGAACGCCAAGATCGCCGAGTTCGACGGCTACATCTTCGTGACGGCCGAGTACAACCACGCCGCTGCCGCGCCCCTGACCAATGCGATGGCTTACCCCTACAACGAGTGGGTCAACAAGGGCGCCGCGTTCGTCGGTTATGGCGGCATGGGTGGCGTGCGGGCGGTCGAGAACCTGCGTCTGATCGTGGCCGAGCTCCAGCTCGCCGATGTGCGCCAGGCCATCCACCTCTCCGCCTTCGACGACATGGAGAACTTCGAGACCATCGCGCCCCGGCCCATGCAGGCCAAGCAGCTCGAGACCCTGTTCGATCAGCTCATCGCCTGGTCCGGGGCCCTGAAGTCCCTCCGCGAATCCCAGCTGGTCAACGCCTGACCTCGGGAGGCCTGTGCCGGTCCCGTTCTCTGGGGTACGCCGCGCCGACTCCCCGCACCCGATGCCACCCTCCGACTCGTCTGCAGGTCGGAACGTCGCATCAGGTGCGGGGAGTCGCGCACCTAGCCGGCCCTGCGCGACCAGAGTCCGAACTTCAGGCCCGTGGTCACGATTCGCCGGAGCTGGACAGGGTCGTTCAGCTCGTCGACGCCCCAGCGGATGGTCCACCGTCCGTGGTCCCGCAATACGCCTTCGCGTCGCTTCTCATACAGGACGGCGGCGTTGATGTCCTGCCCGGGGCGAAGCAGGCGGCCGTACTTCTCCTTGCCGTCATACTCCCCACACGTGCCGAAGTCCGGCCAGTCGAAGTCGGTGCGTGCGTCGAGCTCCCCGTCGGCATTGCGAAACTCCTGCTGCAACACCGGTTCGGTAGTCCCAGTTCGGCGAGCAGTACGCGTGACTTCGACTCGCCGGGACTCTCGGCCCGAGGATCCGCGAACGCCAGGGCTCGGCGAGCCCGCGTGTTGCCGGGTCGACGGGCGGCCAGGGCAATTTCAAGCTCAAGTTCGGCCCGGTCGATCCCTCGACGCAACGCTGCGTCCAGCAGGGCGACCGCATCGACGTACGCCAGCCAGCGCGCCAGGTCAGCCGCTGTTCGCGTGAGCGATGTGACCGCACGGCCCTTGATCTGCGTCACTGAACCCTTGGGCAGTGACCCCTCGTGTTGATGGGTGTGCTTGGTGATCCGACCCTTGGCATTCCTTGTGAGATGGACGCGATGCATGGCTTGGAGAGGAACCGGTAGGTCATGCAACACCGCACCAGAGATATGGCTGAGAACGCCGTCGGAGGCCACATGCGGAAGCGTCGCCTCGATCAGTTCCAGGTGGCGACCCGAGCCAAGCCGGTGCTGGCCGACAGCCGGCGCGGGAAGTGGAGTTGTCCACAGGGATGCTTCCGTTCTCTGGGGGTACGCAGGACTCCCCGCACCCGATGCCACCCTCCGACTCGTCTGCAGGTCGGAACGTCGCATCAGGTGCGGGGAGTCATCGCGTCATCAGCTCCAGAACCGGGCCTCGGCGATGCCGCCGGTGAAGGCGGACCCATCGCGGGGGAGCTCGGTGAGATACACCAGCACGAAACGGGTTCCGGCCGGAGCGTCCAGGGTCACCGTGGTCGCCGCCGGAGCATGCAGGGCCTGGCCGACAACCGTCCACTGACCGACACCCTGGAGAGGCGGTCGGGTGGTGGCTTCGGTCGCGGGTACGCGGACCTCCAGGCTGGTGCCGGCGCCATCGAGATCGAGCTCGACGCGGCTGACCCGGCGTACCTCTCCGAGATCGAAGATCAGGCCGACGCCCGTCTTGTTGCCGATCTCTGCTTCCCAGTAGTTCATGGTGCGCCAGGACGTGTTCGGGTCGCCGTCCCAGGCGCGGGACACCTGGTTGGGGCGCTCCTCGCCGTTGCCCTCTGGATCGAAGTCCTGCGCGGCGACCACGGACCAGCGCTCGGACGCAGCAGCCCCGGGCGAGGCCGTCGAGGCCGAGCCGGTCAACGCGTTGTGCAGCAGGGGCACGGCCACGATGGTCCCGATGATGACCGCCACGAGCAGGGGGACCACGACCCAGGCCCACCGGAACCCCTTGCGGGGCGAGCTCCACGGGGTATCGACGGGCTCCTGGCTGATCACGCTCGGCGTCGGGTGCGCCCTGGTGCGCTCGGCCTCCCCAGCTGGCGGAGGCGGCGGCGGGTCATTCAGCGCCCGGGTCAGGTGGGCAGTCACCTGAGCGGCGGTCCGCAACGGGGCCGGGTGCGCCGGGTCGAGGATTCGCGCGGAGGCCTGGGCCAGGTTGGCGTTGGACGATTCGTCAGCGCCGAGAGCCCGCAGCATGTGACCGAGGGCCTGCACGTCCGCAGCCTCGGGGTTGATCGGCGTCCGGGCGGGGCTGAGTTCGGCTGCGAACAGGAAGCCGGCGATCTTGACGTTGCCTTCGCAGGTCAGCGTCACGAGCGCGGGGGAGAGCGCCCGGTGATAGAGCCCCTGGGCATGCATCCCGATCAGCGCCTCGGCGACCTCGCGTACGAACGTCACGGCCTCGCGTCGTCTCATCGAGCCGACCGCGAGCAGGTCCTCCAGTGTTTCGCCTTCGGCAAAGTCGCAGACGACGAAGTTGTCGGTTTCCGGGTTGTCGGCGTCGGCCGGTGCCGAGGCATCCAGCACACGGAGGACGCGCGAGTCATAGCTGGCGCATGCGATCTGGCGGGCCGCGGCGAGCAGTCGGTTGCCCCGCTCATTGGCGGGCAGCAGGTGCACGACGATCGGGCGCAGGAGTTTCTCGTCGTACGCGCGCCAGGTCTGGGTGTCCCCGCGGTCCACGAGCAGCTCGTCGAGGCGGTAGCGGTCCTGCAGTTTCCGGCCGGCAGCTGCGGGGCGCAGCCGGGCCTGGACGGGGCGAATCTGGGTGGGTCGAGCCTGGGTCGGCTGTGCCTGAGTCGGCTCCACCGGGTGTGCCTGGGTCGCGTCCGGGACGGCTGGCTGGACGAGCGTGGTCTCACTGGTGTCTTCGCCGCCGCGGGTCTCGCCGAAGGACACCCGGGTCCTCGGTTCCTGTGCCCGGACTGCCGGGCCTCCCTGCGTCATCTGTTTGATCGGGATCACCCCACCTGTGCTTCGAGATTCGTTTGGATTGGTCTGATTCGTCAGTGCGTTCAATTCCATTCCATTGTCCCCGGAGAACTGCTCCGGACCCATTCCGCGTTCCGTCCGGCCGTCAGGCCGCAGGCGTCAGGGCTCCGAGCTGATCGCGTACCGCAAACGCAGCGTCCCGCCCCGCCCGATTCGCCCCGATCGTCGAGGCGGACGGGCCGTAGCCGACGAAGTGGATGCGCGGATCACGGGCGGCGGTGGTGAAGACGTGCGGGTCCCGGGGTGCCAAGAGCTCGATGCCACCGGCCGGGCTGCGGAGCTGCAGCGGGGCGAGGTGCTTCACCGCGGGCCTGAACCCCGTGGCCCACAGGATCGCGTCGGCCTGCTCGAACGAGCCGTCGGCCCAGCGCACGCCGTCGGCCACGATCCGCTCGAACATCGGCCGCCGTCGGTCATAGACCCCGAGGTCGGCGGCCGCCTGCTCCTGCGGGCGCAGCATCAGGCCGGTCACGCTCACGACCGACTGCGGTGGGAGCCCGCGCGCGACTCGTTGCTCCACGAGCGCCACGGCGGCGCGGCCGGCGTCGGCATCGAATCCTTCGGTACGCCAGACCGGCTCGCGACGGGTCACCCAGGTCACGTCGGCAACCGGCGCGAGTTCGCCGATGACTGCACGGCCGACGCGCCCCCGCCGACGACCACCACGCGCTGCCCGGCGAAGGCCTCCGGTCCCGGATAGTCAACGGCGTGGAACTGCCGTCCCCGGAAGTCGGCCGCTCCCGGATAGGACGGCACGAACGGCTGGTCCCACGTGCCGGTGGCGTTGACCACGGCGCGAGTACGCCACGTGCCTGCGGAGGTCTCGACCAGCAGTTCGTCGGTGTCACCCGCCTCACGGACTCGGTGGACCCGGACCGGTCGGCGTACCGGCAGGTCGAACTCACGCTCGTAGGCACTGAAATAGGCCGGTACCTCCACATTCGCCCGCGCCTGCAGGTCGAACTCGGGGACCGCCCGGCCGGGCAGGTTCGCCACGCCGTGGACATCGTGCATCGTCAGGCTGTCCCAGCGGTGCTGCCAGGCGCCGCCGGGGGCATCGTTCGCGTCGAGAACAACGAAGTCAATGCCGAGCCGCTGCAGGTGGTACGCAGCCGACAGGCCCGCCTGCCCTGCACCGATGACGACCGCCGAGATATTCATACAACTTTCAACTAGTTTGCGCGAGGGTCTATTCCGGCGGCCTCTTCATTAAACACGGAATATAGGTTAGAAATGGAGGTCGAATCATCTGTGCCCCAAGGAGGCCCCAATGTCCACGCAGCTTGATGTCCGCGCCGAGCCGCCCGCCCGTCGCCACACTCTGATCTTCGAAACCTGGAACGCGCTCGCGGTCGGCGAGGCCTTCGAGCTGGTCAACGACCACGATCCGAAGCCGTTGTACTACCAGTTCGCCGCCGAGCACACAGATCAGTTCGAGTGGACCCCGCTCGAGGAGGGCCCCGAGGTCTGGCGCATCAACATCAGCAAGACCGCCTGATCGACCGTGCTCGGGGCTCGCAGCGCACCCGGGCCGACCGCCGTAGTCGGTCCGGGGTGGGGTGGCGCGCGCTATGTAACTGCGTCCGGTCCGGAAGCGCCCTCTGGCCAGGCGCAGGTGCTGTCGCGGTATCGGGGGTGAGATGTCCCAATATGAGGGCACTGGCGCCGTTAGCGCCGCTGGCCCTCGCTGTTTGGGACATCTGATGTGCGTGCGGCGCGTGAGGTGCCCTACATGTCGGGAAGTGCGCCGGAGAGAAGTCGGTCGAGGCCGCGAGAGATGCGGAGGCCGCCCTGGGGCTCTCGGCACCGCGAACGGTTCGGACCAGAGAACGAACCCGGTCGTCGGCCCACCCGACGGTGCGATCCGGCAGGGGTGCTTCCGTAGCGGACGCAGTTACATAGCGCGGCCCCACCTACCCCTGGCCCGGACCTAGGCCGCCACGATCACCTGCACCAGCACGATCTTGGCGATGATGGCGATGGCGAACAGAGCGGCATAGCCGGAGTTGATGCGCTCGTCGACGCAGCGGCTGTTCGCGTACGCCAGGATCGCCGGCTGGCCGATGAAGCCCGCGAGCGCGCCCGCCGATCGCGGCGGGCTGATGCCGACGATCCGCGAGACCACGACGAGCAGCACGGCGCTGACCACGACGACTCCGATGGCGAGTACGCCGGTCTTCAGCCCGAGCCATGTGAATGCCTGGCCCGCAAAAGCCTGGCCGGCGGACAGACCGGTCGCACCCAGGAACAACAGCAGCCCGAGCTGGCGGATCGTCAGGTTCGCCGGTCCCGGCAGGCCCCAGACCAAAGGGCCGGTCTTTTCGAGTCGCCCGAGGATCATGCCGACCACGAGGGGGCCGGCGGCGGAGCCCAGGGCCAGGGAGATGCCGCCCGGCAGCGGGATGGTGATGACGCCCACGGCCAGGCCGAGCGCCAGCCCGATCCCGGCCGAGAACGCGTCGACTTCACTGATCCTGCGCTCGGAGTCGCCGAGGAACGTGCTCACATCGCCCATGCGCCCACGCGGAACCACCACGCGCACCCGGTCGCCCAGTTCCAGCGACAGATCCTCGTTCGCCAGCATGTCCAGATCGCCACGCTTCACTCGCGTCGCCACGCCGCCGAAGCGTTCGTGGAAGTCGAGCTCGCCGATGGTCTGGCCGACGACCTTGGGGTTGGACACGATGAAGCGGCGGTAGTCGACTTCCCGCCGATTGTGCGCCAGGTGCTCGTCGACGCGTCGGCCCAGGAACTCGCGCGCCCGGCGTACCGACTCGACGGGCCCGACCACGACCACCACGTCGCCCACCCGCAACTGCTCGTTCTCTCCCACCACGCGGGTCTCGTTGCCGCGCTGGAGATAGGAGAACCGCACCGACCCGTCCGCGAATCCCGGCACCTCGTCCAGCGGGCCGGGCTTCGAGACCTCGACGCTGATGTCGATCAGGCCGACGCCGGCGGCGGGCGCGGCGTCCTTGGGCGACGACCATTTCCGGCCCACGATGACGGACACGATCAGGATGGTGACGAGGACGCCGAGGGGGTAGGAGATCGCGTAGCCGACGGCAGGTTCGGTGCTGCCGGTCTGAGCCGCGGCGGCAGCGAGGGCGGGGGTGTTGGTCAGAGCGCCGGCGAAGGAACCCGCGGCCAGGGCCGGGCTGAGGCCCAGCACCTTGCCGCCGACGATCGCCACCCCGGTTGTCAGCATCAGGACGATGATCCCCCCGATCATCAGCGGCAGCTGCCGCCGCAGATCGCGGAAGAACGCGAAACCCGCCGCCACGCCGACCGTATAGACGAACAGCGCCAGCCCCAGTGTCTGCACCAGGCCCAGGTTCTCGCCGAGGCGGGCATCGAGCGTCCCAACCGCGAGCCCCACGAACAGGGCGCCCGCCGGTCCGAAGCGAACGGGCCCGAACGGGATCTGGCCCACCAGCGTGCCCAGGGCCAGCACCAGCATGATCGTGAGCAGCGGGTTGGCGGCGAGGACGTCCAGCATGCCGTCATGCTCGCACACGGGTCCGACAGCGGACGTCCGCGTCGCAGGCCGCCTCTGTCGGTGTGGAACTCTGTCGGCGTGGAACACTGACGCCCATGGCCCGCGTACAACTCGACTATCCCGACCACATCTTCACGTTCAGCACCGAAATGGACGTGCGCTTCGACGACATCAACATCGGAGCGCATCTCGGGTTCGACAAGCTCGTCACGCTCGTCACCGAGGCGCGGTCGCGCTATCTCGAGTCACTCGCGATCGCCGAGGTCGCCTCGCCGGGGGTGATCGTGACCGACCTGGCCGTGACCTACAAGGCGGAGGCGCGCCTGCGTGACCGGCTCCGCATCGATGTCGGGGTCGCCGAGCGCAGCCGGGTCGGTGGTGACATCGCCTACCGAATCGTCCGGCCCGTCGACGATGCGGTCATCGCGATCGCCAAGACGGGGATGGTGTTCTTCGACTATGAAGCCGGGCGGGTGGTCGGGGCGCTGCCGGAGTTCCCACCGGTCGTCAAGGGCTGACCTGCAGTCCCGCCGTACGCCGGCACCCTTGTCGAGGGTGTCGACTCGGGCCTAGGTTGACGGGTGGTTCACCCAACGGAGGGAAATTCCACGGCCAACAACCTTGCCCGTGCAGCGTTCTATCTCGCCGGTTCCGGACTCGTCGCCGGTGGTGCCGGCGCCTGGGCCGTCATCACCCAGCAACTCAAGTCGCAACAGATCGAGGTCCACGACGATTCCGACATCCTCGCCGGCAAGCAGGTCGCCGGACCGGTCTCGGCGTTCGCCCAGGCCAATGTCATCGAGCAGCACGCCCTGGGCATCGGTGGCGGCCGCACCTTCGCCGACATCTCCCATGAGTGGATGGAGGCCCAGGCGGCCGGCGACGACGCCAGGGTTGAAGAGCTCGCGGGTACGCGCCAGATGGTCCTGCAGGCCAACCTGCTGCGCGCGTCGCTCTTCACCTCGGTCCTCGCCTATGGCGTCGCCGCCCTCGCCGGCGGCATGGGCATCTTGACCGTGCTCGTGGGCGCGACCCTGCCCAAGGACGACTGAGCCAGATCCGGGTCGAGGTGGCCGGCCTCACGGTCGAGGTGGGGCCGGCCAGTCTCGGAAATCGGCCACGAGAGGCGGCAGCGCGATGATGAGGAGCCACAGCGCAGCCGGAATCAGGGCATAGAAGCCGATGGTCAGATAGCCGAACGCCCCGAGGACGCCACCGCCGAAGAAGAGGCCGACGATGCTCAGGTGATGCTTTAGTCGACCCACGTTGGCGACGACCGGGGCGAGGTCCGATCGGCTCGGCCGATAGAGCAGCTTGCCGAGCTCGATGCCGATATCGGTGACCATTCCCGTCACATGCGTCGTGCGGATCTGGGCGTCCGACGCCTTCGTCACGATCGCGTTCTGCAGGCCCATCGTGTAGCACAGCACCGGGATGAACAGCCACGTCCGGTGTTCCCAGGTGACCCGCTCGGCCAGCAGCCCGAACAGCAGCACCATCGATGACTCGAGGACCAGCACGCTGGCGTACTTGGAGCGCAGGCCCCGACGCCGACTCCAGTTGAACACCAGCGCACAGCTCGCAGCGCCGGCGACGAAGCTGGCGATCGCCAGCAGACCGAGGGCGACCAGCCGGAAGTCGCCGAGCACCAGGTGGTCCGCGACGATGGCCGTCAGGCCGGTCATGTGGGATGTATAGGTGGCGGTCGCGACGAAACCCACCGAGTTGAGTACGCCGGCGTGCAGGGCGAGCAGGTTCGCAAGATGGAAGTTGCGAGCGGGCGTACGCTCAGGCCCCGCGACCTCGCGCAGGCGCCGCCACACGTGCATGGGCATGGCGGCAGATTAACGCTGTTCAGCCTGGGAGGGCGCCCCCTGCACCGGTGCGGAATCGGCATAGAACCGGGACAGCCCGGCGTACGCCCTGGTGCGGAACGCCAGCAATACGACGACCAGCATCAGCGCGGCGCTCAGGATGAAGACCAGCGCGATGCCGCGGGCATCTCCCTCGCCGAGCAGCCAGCCCCAGGTGGCCTCGCCCGCAGGTGAGTCGACCCAGGGAATCAACCAGAACTCGGCGATCGGCCCGATGGCCAACGCCGAGATCGGTGTGGCGGCTGTTTCGACACTGGTGGCGAACCCGAACACCCGCCCCTGCCGTGGCAGGGGCACGACGCGCTGAATGATCGTCTGTTCGGCGGCCTCGGCGGCCGGGATGAGGCACATATAGGCGAAGATCCCGACGACCAGGAGCCAGTGCCATTCGCGGATGACGAAGGTCATGCCCACGATCGAGACGACGACGTTGACCAGCAGGAGGGTCCGCAGCGGGTTCGCGCCCAGACCCCGCCGTGCGATGACCAGCCCGCCGATGATGAATCCGGCAGAGGTCACGCCCAGCACCACGCCCCACAGCTCGACGGAGAACAGCGTCAGCCCATAGGGATCGAGCAGCGCCATCATCAAGCCGCCGACGAAGTTGTTGAAGCAGCTGAAGAAGATCAGGGCCATCAGACCCGGCACCGCCCGGATGGCTGACCAGCTGCCGGCCAGGTCGAAGGCCTTCGGGCGGTTCGCCGGATCGTGGAACACGCCCTTCTCGGGAATCGCGACAAAGACGAGATGGACCAACGCCAACACGGTGGCCACGATCGCCAGCAGGGCCGTCCACCCCATCCCGAGCAGGCCGATCGCGAGGCCGGCGAAGATGGAGGTCGCCATGAAAGCCAGGCCCTGGGCCGCGCCGACCAGGCCATTCGCCCGATCGCGCTCCCCGTCGGGCACGAGCAGCGTGACGGTCGTCGACAGCGCGATGTTGCGCATGTTCTCGACGACGGCGCCACCCAGGACCAGCCCTCCGATCAGCCAGAACCACACGCCGCCCAGGTCGATGATGCGCTCCTTGGGCAGCGCCAGAAACAGTGCCCCGGCGCCCAGAAAAGCTGCCGACGTGATGACCGATGACGCGATCATCACCTGTTTCTTCTTGAATCGGTCGACCAGCCCGCCGAAGAAGATGGAGGTGATCGACAGCAGCGCCATATAGCTGCCGCTGATGATGGCGTTGATGAGCACCGACCGCGTCTCGAGATAGACCCAGAAGCTCCAGCCGAACCAGAGGAACGCGGTGGCGAAATTGGCGACGACCGTATTGATCAATACGCGATGGAAGTTGGTCATGACGGTCCTGTCGTTCGGCGCCGGAAACACGCTAACGGTCCCCACCGACAAAAGCTCCCGGGTTTTTCCCGGAGAGCAGGCAGGCTCCGGCTGGGTATTGTCTGGAGGAGAGGAGGTGGTCCCGTTGACCGTGCTGTTCCTGTTGGTGATCCTTGCGTTCGCCGTCGGCAGTGCCGTGACGTTGGGCCTCGTTCTCTATGCCGCCAGCCGGCGCCCGCGGCCACCGCTGCCGCCGAATGCGCGCGATGCGTGGCCGCCGAGCCTCGCGCTGCCGCCCTCGCCCCAGGTGCCTTCCTCGGCGAGGCCGGGGCCGGGCTATCCGGCGTACAACCCGACGAATTTCCTCAGCCCCGGGGATCGTGAGCGCATCTTCGTGCTGCTCCGGGCCGGCAAGAAGATCCACGCCATCAAGCTCTATCGCGAGGTCACCGGCGCCGGACTGCGCGAGGCCAAGGACGCCGTCGAATACCTGGAGCGTTATCAGTGACGCAGGATGGGCCCGAACTCGTCGATCCCGGCGAGGTCGACGACGTGCCGTGGGCGATGCAGCTGGTCGTGCATCACGAGAAGGTCGCCCCCGCGGGCCACTTCGACACGTGTGAGGCCGCGGCCCGTGCGGTGGTCGGGTTGCTCGAAGCGGCCGCCGGCGACCGCGCCGATGACTGGGGCCCGATCGTCGCGCGGTGGCGCGATGGTCGGATTCGCAAGCTGGTACGCCGCGCCCGCGGCCTCCGCTGGATCGAGGCCCAGGATCTGCCCGGGGTGACGGTCCACCAGGATCTCGCCGCGGTGCGCGCGTTGGTCCCGGGACCGGTGCGCCCACTGCCCCCGACGCTGGCGAAGATGCAGGTCTCCGGGACCGAGCTGCCGGACGATGAGCCGTCGACCAGCGAGGCCGAAGTGCTCGTCGGCATCAACCCGCACATCGACATGACGACCGGCAAGGCCGCCGCGCAATGCGCCCACGCCGCCCAACTCGCCTGGGAGGCGATGAACCCGATGGAGCGCGAGATCTGGGCGCGACAGGAGCATCGCGTCCGGGTCGAGATCGTCGCCCCGGCGCGGTGGGAGAGTGTCAGCCCGGTCCGGGTCGTCGATGCCGGGTTCACCGAGCTCGACGGGCCAACCCCCACGACGAAGGCCTGGTGGCGGTTCGCCGAGCACGCCGAGGCCCGGTGGCCGGGGGAGCAGTGGTCGGACTGACCTGGTGCACGCCGGTCTGACGAGGTTTCGGGCCGGTCATTGGGTCGCAATCAGGGGCGGGAGCGACGCGCAACTGAAAACCCTGCGACGTTGAGGGCTGCACCCCACAGCGCCACAACGGTCAGCCAGGGGCCGAGGATCGACCTGTCCCAATCTCCGGCGACCAGGCGCTGAGCGGTGGGGGAGGGCGTCAGCCAGGCGCGCGCGTCCGGGGCCACAGCGCCGAGAACGAACAGAACGGACATCGGGGCGGCAATGGTGAGAACGCTTGCCAGGATCGGGCGGCCGCTCAGCAGCCCAAAACCGGTGCCGGTCAGCATGGCGACCACCTGCACGGCCACCGCGCCCGCAGCCACCTCCGGCGCGCGACCCCAGTGGGCCGGTCCCGGTTCGGCTGCAGTCAGGGCGACCACCGCTGTGCTGGCGGCCAGCCCGGCCGCGGCCAGCCCGACCGCCAATCCCGTCGCTCTCGCAAGCAACCTGGCATCAGAGCCGGCATTTCCCCTCCTGTGCCGGCAGCCCAACAGAGCGCCGAGAAACGGGCCGGGCACCGAGATGAGCAACTGGCTGGTGCTCGATGACGCTGCGAACCGGGACGCATAGCCGGGAAGGTCAAGGCCGAGAACCGCCCCAGCCGCGGCCGCGAGCGCTGTCCCGGACAGAATCAGCCCGAACGCTTTCCCGGACATGCCGGATCCTTTCCACTACGAACGTATTACTTTGAATATAGTGGAAAAGTGCCGAAAGATGGAAGCGAACGCAGGAGTCTCCTGGTGTCAGCAGCGATAGTGGTTGCGGCTCGTCAGGGTCTGCACGGCCTGACGCATCGCAATGTGGAGATGATGGCCGGGGTGCCGCGAGGAAGCGCCTCCAACCACTTCCCCACCCGCGAGTCGTTGCTGGTGGCGCTCGCGACGCACTGCCGGGAGCGGCAGCTGCAGGACGTCGGCTCGGCAATAACTGCCAGCGCCCCCAACGCCGCTCAGCATGAACGGAGCCTGGACATCATCGCCAGGACCCTCGATCGCGCCCTGGCCGACCCCGACCCGCATCTGGCCCTCATGGAGCTGCGAATCGAGGCCACCCGAAATCCCGTGGTCGCCGAGGCATTGGCGGTGAACGCGGCCCTGACAGCGGGCTCCCTCGGCGACACGATGCCGGCCGCGACCGTGGGGGCAACCACGCCGGACGTGCGAGCTATCGAGTTGTTCCAGGCCGGCTGGGCCGGCACGGTCTATGCGATGCTCACGAACCCAGGGGCGGCGGAACGGACCATCGACACGCGGACCTGGGCTGCGGCACTGCTCGCCGCAGTCGGTGCGGCGTCCTGACGCCGGCGGGCGGGAGAGAGGGGCTCGCGAGTGTCGCGAACTAGTCTTGGCCCGTGAACAACGCGAGTCATGGGGAGTGGTCGGACTGAACAGGCTCGTGCCCGACCCGGAACACCCGGGCGCCTACTTCGTCCGCATGGACGGGATCGACCACTCCTGGATCGATCCCGACGATCCGACGCGGCTCGAATTCGACTACATGCAGCGGATCGCGGACGTGATCGATGCGCATGCGCCGGAGGGCGATCGACTTCGCGTACTCCACATCGGCGGAGCCGGCATGACCCTCGCCCGCTATGTCGCGGCCACCCGGCCGACCTCCGCGCAGGTCGTGCTGGAGCCCGATCAGGAACTCACCGACGAGGTCAGGTCCGCAGCGCCGCTCCCCAAGAACTCCGGGATCAAGGTGCGGGCCGTCGATGGCCGGGCCGGGGTCGCGGCGATCCGGGACGGGTGGGATGCGGACGTGGTGATCCTCGACGCGTTCGCCGATGCGAGCGTCCCGGCCGAGCTGACGACGGTTGAGTTCTTCACCGACCTGCGCCGCATCCTCGCCCGCGATGGCGTGATCCTGCTGAACGTCACGGATTCGTCGCCGTTCACCTATACGCGGCGCGTGCTCGCCGGGGTGAGTGAGGTGTTCCCGGAACGGCTGCTCAGTGCGGAGCCCGCAACGCTGCGCGGTCGACGGTTCGGCAACATCCTGGTCGCCGGTTCGGCTTTGGCGCTCCCGACCGCCGCGCTCGCGCGTGCCGCGGCCCGATCGGTGTTTCCCTATCGCGTGCTGCACGGCCAACAGCTCGAGCGCTTCGGTTCCGGCGCCGTGCCCTTCACCGATGCCACTGCCCAGCCATCCCCCGAACCGCCGGGCGGGCGTACCTTCTTCCGCTGACGTTCGGCGCGACAATAGGCGCCATGACCGACCTGCTCGACGACCTTGTCGATACGTCCCGTCCGCCCCGCCGCCGTTGGCGCTTCGGGGTCGTCGGACTGGTGCTGGTGCTGCTCGGCATCGCGGCTCTCGGGTGGGTCGGCTGGCAGTTCCTCGGTTCGGGGATCTGGGCGAAGCAGCAGTACGCCAGCCAGTTCCGAGAACTGCAGACGACCTGGGAGACCGCGCCGACGGCCGAGCCCGCTGCCGGGCAGGGGTACGCCATCCTGCGCGTCCCGACCTTCGGGGACGACTATGCGGTGCCGATCATCAAGGGTGTCGAAACGGGCTCGCTGGCCAAAGGGGTGGGGGCCTATCCGTCGTCGGTCGAGCCCGGCGAGGTCGGCAACCTCGCCCTCGCGGGCTATCGGACGACCCATGGTGCGCCCTTCGGCAAGCTGCTCGACCTGAATGCCGGTGACGAGATCGTCATCGAGACCGGGGAGGCGGTCTATGTCTATGTCGTGGACGTGCCGGCCCGTGACGTGACCGTCGACCAGGCGGCCGCCTGGGTCCTGGACCCCGTGCCCGGCACCGCCGACGAGCCCACCCAGCCGACGCTCACGCTCACCACGAGCCAGGACCTTGTGCATTCGGCCGATCGGTCCGTCGCGTTCGCCCATTTGGGGAGCACCCGCAACAAGTAGCAACCGGTTGCCTCCCAATTGTCACTGCTGACCAAGATCATCGGGATTGTTCGGTTGGCCTCCATATGGAGTGACATCTGGGAGGGCAAAGGGAGCACTAGGCTCGGACCATGTCCGACAAGCAGGAACTCGTCCGTCACATCACCGACCTCGCCATCGTGCGCCAGAAGGTGATCCTGTCGTCCGGCCGGGAGGCCGACTACTACATCGACATGAGGCGGGTGACGCTCGACGGCGTCGCGGCGCCCCTGGTCGGGCGGGTCATGCGCGAGTTGGTCGCCGACCTCGACTTCGATGCCGTCGGCGGGCTGACCCTGGGTGCCGATCCGGTGGCCACCGCGATGCTGCATGCGGCCGCTGCGGCGGGTGAGCGGCTCGACGCGTTCGTCGTGCGCAAGGCCGAGAAGGCCCACGGCCTGCAGCGCCGGATCGAGGGCACCGATGTGGCGGGACGCCGCGTGCTCGTCGTCGAGGACACCTCCACCACCGGCGGCTCCGCGCTGACAGCTGTCGAGGCGGTCCGGGAGGCCGGCGGCGATGTGGTCGCGGTGGCGGTCGTGGCCGATCGCAACACCGATGCCGCTCACGCAGTCGCCGATGCGGGCCTCGAATACCGCTTCGCCGTCAGCGCCGAGGACCTCGGTCTCGCATAGTCCATCCTGCGAGTGACACCCTGTGCTCGACACCTCTCCGGCGCTAAGCTGCCAGCGCCCCCTCCCGGCGAGAGCCGGGGCGTGGACATGCAACAGTGGAGTTAAGGAGTCGGGGTGGCTTGGTGGTCCCGCAAGGCGAGCGCCGAAGATGACCCTCAGGGTCCCGCGGAACCAGATGACCACGTCGTCCTCTGGCAAGGCGAAGCGAGCCCTCCACCCGATGACCAGCCGCTTGCGCACGCGGGTGGTTCTCCTGTCGAGGATGCTTCCTCGTGGTCTCCGTTCCGGCGGCCCGGCGACGTTCAGGAGAGCGCGACCGACAACGCCGATGGGCAATCCCAAGTTTCCCCCGGTCCGGCCCCCGACGCGGCCGACTCCCACTCAGCAGCGAAAAGGACACCCAGCATGACTCAGCTCGACCAGGCCATCTCTGATCTGCTCTCGATCGAAGGCGCCACCGGTGCCGCCATCGTCGATCTCGGCAGCGGCATGGCCCTCGCCCACGGTGGCAATCCGGGTTTCAGCCTCGAGGTTGCGGCAGCCGGCAACAGCAATGTGGTCCGCGCCAAGCTCAACACCATGCGTGACCTGGGTATCCAGGATCAGATCGACGACGTTCTCATCACGCTGGGCCAGCAGTATCACCTGATCAACGTCCTCAAGGATGAGGCCAACAAGGGTCTGTTCCTCTATCTGACGCTCAACCGGGCCAACGCCAACCTGGCCCTGGCCCGCCACAAGCTCGGCGTCGTGGCTCGCAACGTTCGGGTCTGATGTGACTGACTGATTCCGTGCCCCGCAGATGTGCGGGGCGCGGATCGAGCGTTCGTGTCGGCGTGAGGGGACTCCTCACAACGCCGCGCGGGCGCTCATTGCAATTGCGATCTCGTCCTCGTCCAGGTCCCCCGCCGGGGCGATCCTGACGATGCGACCATCGCGCACCATCGCGATCCGGTCACACCACTCCAGCAGTTCGGTGGTGTTCGAGGTCAGCAGGATGGCGCTCTTGCCCTTGGCGGTGTGCTCGGCGAGCGTCTTGAAGATGCGGCGTCGGGCCCCGACGTCCAGGCCCCGTGTCGGCTCGTTCAGGATGATGAGTTCGCGGTCCTCGGTCATCCACTGATGCAGGGCGACTTTCTGCTTGTCGCCGCCGGAGAGGGTCTTCACCTCGGCCTGCAGGGACTTGGTGCGGATCCTGAGCTGCTGCAGGGTCTCGATGACCTCGCGGAGGGCCGCAACCTCGGTGGCGAAATCAAGGTCGTCGCGCCATCCACCCGTCATCAGGCTGCGCGCGATCGATTCGGATTCGGTGATGCCGAGTTCGTCCGCCTCATCCGAGAAGTAGGCGATGCCGAGCGCGGCCGCATCGGCCGGCGTCTGGATGGTCACGGGCTTGTTGTCGAACGTGAGGGTTCGCCAGGTCGCGGGGATCTCGCCGGCCACCGCGCCTACGATCTGATTCACCCCTGATCGGCGCGGACCGACCAGCCCCAGGACCTCGCCGCGGTGGACGCTCAGCGACACGTCCTCGAGCGGCTCGGCGGACAGTCCGTCGACTTCCAGCAGGACTTCCGGACGAACATGTCCCTCGCGCGAGGCGCTCTCCTGATATCGCTGCGAGAGCATGGCGTCGGCGATGTGATCCGGAGTGATGTCGTCCGCATTGAACTCTTTGGAGACCCGGCCGCCGACGAGCACCGCGATTCGGTCGGCCACCGAAATGACCTCACGGAGACGGTGGGAGATATAGATGACGCTGCGGCCCTGGCGGGTCAGCCGGGTCGTGATGAAGTGGAGATCCTGCGCTTCCCGGACGTTGAACGTCGCCCCGACCTCGTCCATGATGACGAGCTGCGCGTCCTCGGCCAGCACGCGGGCCGCCTCGGCGAGTCCGAGTTCGGATCGATGCATATCGCCCACCCGGGCGTCCGGGTTCAGGGTGATTCCCACATCCCGCAGGAGGTGCTGGGCCTGCCGCCGCAGCTGCTCGTGGGGCAGTCCCGCCATCGGCCCGCTGCGGAAGATCGCCTGGGCCAGGGTGAGGTTGGGGTCGATGCGGAAATCCTGACGGATCAGGCGGATGCCCTGGGTGCGGGCGTGATCATGGTCCAGGGCCGTATAGGCCTCGCCGCCCAGAAACATCTCGCCAGCGTCGGACGGATAGTCGCCCGCAATGATGCTCATCAGCGTGGACTTGCCGACCCCGTTCTCGCCGACGAGGCCCACGACCTCACCGGCTTTCACGTCGAGGTGCACACCCTGCAGGACCCGGTGGCCGTTGTGGCTCTTCTCCACCCCATCGATACGAAGCAGAATGGGCGTTTCGGTGCTTGTCGCCATCCGCATCCCCCTGTTGATGTGGTAGGTGGCCGTCTGGGAGCATCCTGCCACCACGAAGTGGAATGAAGCCAAAGCCGGTGCAGAGGCTGGACAGGTTCGTCCCTGTTCTAGGATCGAACCCAACTTCACCTTCAGACGGAGCGAGACGTGGACATTGCCCTGATCATCCTGATCGTCGTACTCATCCTGCTGGTCGTGGCCGGCGTGGCGGTGGTGAGCATGTACAACAACTTCGTCCGTCAGCGCAACATGATCCAGGAGTCCTGGCGCCAGGTGGATGTCGAACTGAATCGGCGTTATGAGCTGATCCCCAACCTGGTGGAAACCGTGCGGGCGTACGCGGCGCACGAGCGCAACACGCTCGAGGACATCACCCGCCTGCGCAACCAGGCGGCCGCGGTCGCGCAGCAGGAAGGCGCGATGCCGTCCGAGCAGCGTGCCCGCACCGAAGAAGCCCTGTCGGGCGCGGTGCACAATCTGCTCGTGTCCGTGGAGGCCTATCCCGATCTGAAGTCGAACCAGAACTTCCTGCACCTGCAGAAAGAACTGAGCGAGACCGAGGACCGCATCGCCGCCGGACGCCGGTTCTACAATGCGAATGTGCGGGAATACAACACCAAGATCGACTCCGTGCCGACCAACCTGATCGCCGGTGCGTTCAAGTTCGAGAAGGCGACCTATTTCGAGGTCAACGACCCCGCTGTGCGTCAGGCCCCCGACGTCAACTTCGGCGAGATCGCCTATCGCGGGCAGGAAACCCAGGCCCCGCCGCAGCGCCAGGAGGACCGCTCCGAGCCGGGTCAGCCCGCCCTGGGTGCCGGTGGCCAACAGCAGCCCTATGGCCAGCAGCAATATGGCCAGCAGGGTGGCTATCAGCAGCAGCCCGCATATGAGCAGCAGCAATATCAGCAGCCCGGCCAGCAGCAGCCGGGGCAGCAGTGGCCCCAGCAGGGCCAGCCCCCGCAGCAGGGTGGCTATGAGGCTCCAGGAGAGTGGCGCCAGTCCTGAAAACGTACGCCCGGCCCCGCGCGACAGAGATTTCCTTCGTCGCGCGGGGTTTTGCTGTTTCCGGGCCCGGTCGCAGTACTACTGTTTTTTCATCACCGCCCGGTCAGGGCGGACGCACCGAAAGGGATTGACATGGCGACTGACTGGGCTGCCGACGTCAAGAAGCACGCGGACAAGATCGACGAAGAAGCCGTTGCCGGGGTGATCGGCCACTGTGGCATCGCCCTGCAGAGCGCTGACGCCTCGCAGGTCTCGTTCGGCGACAAGGCCGAGACCGACCGCGTCAAGAAGAACTTCGTCATGAAGAAGCTGGGCATCACCGATGAGGCCGCGGCGGATGAGGCCATCGCCGCTGTCGGCGCCAAGCTCAAGGGCGCGACGCGTCGCTATCGCCCGACCGTTTACTACTTGCTCGCCGATCACTTCGGCAAGCTCGACCTGTTCCACAAGAAGGGCAGCTGACCCCTCGGAAACCGACCCGGTTGATCCCAAAAACAAAAAACAGGGCCCCACCGAATGGTGGGGCCCTGTTGTGTTGGTGCTGGAGATCGGATCAGGCGCTGGCCTCGACCTTGGATTCGGCGGCCTTGGCGCGGCGGGCCATGACATATTCGAAGACCATCGGCAGGATCGACACGAAGACGATCAGCAGGATGGCGATCTCAAGGTTGTTTCGAACTGCGTCAATCTGTCCGAGGAAGAAGCCCAAGGTTGTAACACCCCACGCCCACAGCACGCCACCGATGGCCGTCCAGGTGATGAACGTCTTGAAGTCCATCTTGGCGACACCGGCGACCAGGGTCACGAAGGTCCGGACCATCGGCACGAAGCGCGCGATGACGAGGGCCTTCGGGCCGTACTTCTCGAAGAATCCATGAGTCTTCTCGACATAGACGGGGTCGAAGACCTTGCCCATGAAGCCCTTGCGTGGCTTGAACAGGGGCGGGCCGATGAGTCGGCCGAGGAAGTAGCCGGAGATATTGCCTAGGATCGCAGCGACCGTCAGCACGGTGCAGCAGAAGATCAACGTCGCGACATCGGATCCGAAGTAGTGGATGACCGGCGCGGCTCCCGCGACAACCGGCACCTTGATAAACAAGCCGACGGTGAAGAGCAGTGAGTCGCCCGGCAGGAGCGAGAACAGCCCACATTCGGCAAAGACGATCAAGGCAACAACCCAGAGTGCCCAGGGTCCTGCGGACTGGATGATGTTTCCAGGGTCCAAGAAATCCGGGAGAAGCATCGGTGTCATGGCGGCGGTCTGCATTATCTCTAGCACTCGTCAACGATAACGTCCGGATTGTGGAATCCCCGTCTGTTGTTCCGTCCGTCGGCTCGCTTTCCGGGCCCGAAACCTCGCCTGCCGTGGAGGTCGGACCCGGAGTCGGACCCCACCCCCGACCGTGGCCCGATGATCCTCGCCTCGACGTCGGACTGCTGGCCGAGGGGGACCGGCGCAACGTGGTGGACCGCTTCCGCTATTGGTCGGTCGAGGCGATCGTCGAGGAACTGGACCGCAGCCGCGTACCCCTCCGGGTCGCCATCGAGAACTGGGAGCACGACTTCAACATCGGCTCGATCGTGCGGACGGCCAATGCCTTCAATGTGGCCGGGATCCACATCATCGGGCGCCGCCGCTGGAACCGGCGCGGGGCGATGGTCACCGATCGCTATCTGCACGTCCATCACCATCCGGATGCGGAGCACTTCCGCGCCGCGATGGCCGACCTGGAGTGCCGGGTCGTGGGGGTCGACAACCTGCCCGGGTCGGTGCCGATCGAGACGACCAGGCTGCCGGCGCGGTGTTGCCTGGTGTTCGGCTCGGAGTCGTTGGGGCTGTCGCCGGAACTGGTCAACGCCTGTGAACGGCTGGTCGCCATCCGGCAGGACGGCTCTACTCGGTCGATGAATGCGGGTGCGGCAGCGGCCATCGCCATGTATTCCTGGCGCCGCGACCAGCAGCCCCCGAACGCCTGAACGGGGGAATCCGGGATGAGGCGGCCTTAACCGCCCGAACTGGTCTGATAACTGGTATGAATGGTGTCCTAGCCGAGACAGGAGCAGGGCGTGGACGCGCACGACCACCCGACCGATTATTCTTCCGTTCTCCTGACGACCAAGCGGGCTCGCGTACGCCATCTCCTCGAAACCCAGGTCATCTGCGACCTCCGGCCGGGGGAGGCGATTCCGTCGGAGCGGGAATTGGTACGCCGGCTGGAAGTCTCCCGCGTCACCGTTCGCCACGCGATCGAGGACCTGGTCGCCGAGGGCCGGCTGGAGAAGTCCCACGGTCGCGGCACCTTCGTGACCGGTCCGCGCATCGAGTCACGACTTCACCTGATGTCGTTCTCGCGCGAGATGCGGGCCCGTGGGCTCGAGCCGCAGACCCGCGTACTCGATGCCTGTGAGGTGCCCGCCGTGGTGACGGTGGCGGAGCGGCTGGGGTTGGAGGCGGGTACGCCTGTTGTGCGCGTCGAGCGACTCCGCTTGGCCGACGGCAATCCGATGGCCCACGAGACGGGGTTCTATCCGGCGGCGAGCTTCCCCGGCCTGCTCGAGCTCGACCTGAGCAGCCTGTATGACATTTTCGCCCGTCACTATGGCAAGCGGGTGACCTCGGGGGAGCAGGAGATCCGGGCCGAAGCGGCCGATACGGCGCAGGCGAACGTGCTCGGCATTCCGCGGCGCGCACCGCTGCTGGTGCAGGAGCGCGTGACCTTTGCCGGCAAGGAAACGATCGAGTTTGCCACTTCGCACTATCGCGGCGATCGCTATCGCCTGCAGATGGACCTCACGCCCAGCGGCAGCCGTTAGGGACGGACAGGTCCGCGCATAGACTGCCTGCGTGCAGGAGCTGCCCGTTCTCTATGACCGCTCCGCGCTGGAGGAGAAGGTCGCGGCCCAGAGAAGCCGGGTGACCTTCGGCTTCGTCAGCGCGGGGATCTCTGTGGTGCTGCTGGTGGCCGTCGTGCTGTGGAACCAGTTCGGTCGAACCGGTGAGCCGAGCATGGTGTGGGCGATGATCCAGTGGGTGTTGGTCTGGGCAGCCGTGTCGGGGGTCGTCATCCTGGGCTTCAACATCGTGTGGCTCACGCGACTTCGCGCAGGGGTGCGCCAGGTCGGCGAGGGGCTCGCATTCCTGATGTCGGGGCGGGGCATCCATCACGCCAACGGAACCCTCGCCTGGCCCGAGATCACGTCGCTGGTCGCAGCCAAGGGCAAGGTCGGGCAGGGGCATCAGTTGCGGATCGAAGGTGCCGACGGGTCGAGTGTCGTGTTTCCGCTCGAAGGACTGGGGCTGCTGCCGGGGACACTCGATGCGGCGACTCGGGCCTATTCCTCGGGGCATCACGCGGTTGATCTGAGCGCTCTGAAAGCGTGACCGAATCCGTCGGGCGAGGGCGTAGATCGAGATTTCCCACCCCGGCCACGAGGACGCCGACCCCATGAAAGGATGGTCGCGAACCGTGTCCGCGAGCACAGAGGGAGCACGACATGCCCATTGCCACACCTGAGATCTATGCCGAGATGCTGGATCGCGCGAAGGAGCAGGGATTCGCCTATCCGGCAATCAACATCTCCTCGTCCCAGACCCTGAATGCCGCGCTGGCAGGATTTGCCGAGGCCGGCTCCGACGGCATCATCCAGGTCTCGACCGGTGGCGCTGAATATCTCTCCGGCCCGACCGTCAAGAACATGGTCGCCGGCGCGACCGCGCTGGCCGAATATGCGCGGGTCGTCGCGGAGAAATATCCGATCAACATCGCCCTGCACACCGACCACTGCCCGAAGGACAAGCTCGACACCTTCGTCCGGCCGCTCATCGCCATCTCGCAGGAGCGCGTCAACAAGGGCCTCGACCCCCTGTTCCAGTCCCACATGTGGGACGGCTCGGCGTCGCCGCTGGATGAGAACCTCTCGATCGCCGGTGAGCTGATGGAGGCCTGCAAGTCGGCCAAGATCCTGCTCGAGGTCGAGATCGGCGTCGTCGGTGGCGAAGAGGACGGTGTCGCCCACGAGATCAACGACAAGCTCTATTCGACCCCCGAGGATGCCATCGCCACCGCGAAGGCGCTCGGTTATGGCGACCGTGGTTATTACATGACCGCGCTGACCTTCGGCAACGTGCACGGTGTCTACAAGCCCGGCAACGTCGTGCTGAAGCCCGAGGTGCTGAAGGCCGCGCAGGAAGCCGTCGTCAAGGAGTTCGGCCTGCCCGAGGGTTCCAAGCCGTTCCACCTGGTCTTCCACGGTGGCTCCGGCTCCTCGCCCGAGGAGATCGCCGAGGCGCTGAGCTATGGCGTGGTGAAGATGAACGTTGACACCGACACCCAATATGCGTTCACCCGCCCCGTCGTCACCCACATGATGCAGAACTATGACGGTGTGCTGAAGATCGACGGCGAGGTCGGCAACAAGAAGATGTATGACCCGCGTTCCTGGGGCAAGGCCGCCGAAGCCAACATGGCCGCCCGCGTGCTCGAGGCCTGCCAGGACCTCAAGTCCGTCGGCACCACGCTGAAGGCCTGACCTTCGGCGTACGCCAGGACAACGGAACCCCGCCCAGCGCTGCTGGGCGGGGTTTTCCGTTGGGTCCGGAAATTGCACCTGGGCGTACAAATTTCGGCCCCACTGTCGCGGCCCGAAGAACGCCGAAGCGCCGGCCCCCTGTGGGGACCGGCGCTCGGTGCGTTGCCAGGCTCAGTGTTGCAGGGCTGTGCCCGTGCCGACACCGGTCATGGAGCGGACCTCCATCTCGGCGGACACCGCGGTGTTGTCTTCCTTCGACAGAACCGAGCCGAGCCAGGCCAGGAAGAACCCGATTGGCACTGACACCAAGGCCGGGTTGGTCAATGGGAACCACGCGAAGTTGACATCGGGGAACATCGCGGTGGGGGCACCCGAGACCGTCTTGGAGAAGGCGATGAACACGATCGAGCTGATCAGGCCGCCATAGATCGACCAGAGCGCACCCTGGGTCTTGAAGCCCTTCCAATAGAGCGAGAAGAGGATCGACGGCAGGTTGGCGCTGGCGGCGATCGCGAAGGCCAGCGAGACGAGGAACGCCACATTGATGCTGCGGGCGGCGACGCCGCCGCCGATGGCCAGGATGCCGAGGATGATCACGACGATGCGGGCGACCCTGATCTCCTTGGCCGGATCGGCCTTCCCCTTGTGGATCACGGAGTTGTAGATGTCGTGGGCGAACGAGGCCGACGCAGCGATCGCCAGGCCGGCGACCACGGCGAGGATGGTGGCGAAGGCGACACCGGAGATGACGCCCATGAGGATCGGGCCACCGAGTTCCAGGGCCAGCAGCGGGGCGGCCGCGTTGGCCTTGCCCGGTGCGGCGAGGATGTTCTCCTTGCCGACCAGGATCGCCGCGCCATAGCCCAGCACCATCGTGAACAGATAGAACAGGCCGATCAGGGCGATCGCCCACGAGACCGACCGACGGGCTTCCTTGGCGGTGGGCACCGTGTAGAAGCGCATCAGCACGTGCGGCAGACCGGCGCAGCCGAGGACGACGGCGATGGCCAGGGAGATGAAGCCCAGGGGGTTGGTGCCGTACTGCAGCATCGGCTCCAGGATCCTGTGCCCATCCGGGTGGGTCTGGGCGGCGGTGCCGAGGAGCCTCGAGAAGTTCATGCCATAGAGGCCGAGGACCCAGAGCGTCATGATGCCGGCACCCAGCATGAGCAACACGGCCTTGATCATCTGCACCCAGGTGGTGCCCTTCATGCCGCCGATGAGCACATAGATGATCATGAGGATGCCGACGAGGGCGATGATGCCGATCTGGACCGCGAGGTCGCTGACACCGAGGAGCACGGCGACGAGGGAGCCCGCGCCGACCATCTGGGCCAGCAGATAGAAGAAGCTGATGACGAGGGTCGAGATCGAGGCCGCCATGCGGACCGGGCCCTGACGGGTCCGGAACGACAACACGTCGGCCATGGTGTATTTGCCGGTGTTGCGCATCGGCTCGGCCACGAGCAGAAGTGCCACGAGCCAGGCCACGAGATAGCCGATCGAGAAGAGCAGGCCGTCATAGCCATAGATGGCAACGGCGCCGGCGATGCCGAGGAACGATGCGGCGGAGAGATAGTCGCCCGCGATGGCGAAGCCGTTCTGGCGGCCACTGAACTCGGCGCCGCCGGTGTAATAGGCCTTGCCCTTCTTGGCGCGGCCACCGCTGGAGACATAGATCACGATGCCCAGCGTCAGGACGACGAAGAGTCCGAAGATCGTGATGTTGAGGATCGGGTTTGCCTGCTGCTGCATGGTGGTGATCACTGCTCATCCTCCAGTCGTGCGCGGATCTGGCCCGCCAGGGGGTCGAGGTTCTTGTTGGCGTGCCGGATATACAGCCACGTCAGAAGGAAGGTGGTCACGAACTGCATCAGGCCGAGGAAGATGCCGACGTTGACTTCGCCGATCAGGCGCTGCGTCATGAACCCCCGCGCATAGGTCGAGAGCAACACGAACGCGAAATACCACACCAGGAACGCGATGGTCATGGGGAAGGCGAAGCCACGGAAGTTCTTCCGCAGCTGGCCGAACTCCGGGGTCTTGCTCACTTCGACGAACTCATCGCGGGTCGGTTCGCGTTTGGCGGTCGTCTCGCCAGAGTCGTGGCTGGAAGCCATGGGATCTCCTCATTGGTGTCGCCGTTGAGACCAAAGAATCTGACGTCAAGATCGCACACGTGGGCGTGAGATGTCACCTATTCGCGCAAATCGCATAGTGCTTGTTATGGAAGGAAACCCATTGGAAAATTGAATGGCATTCCGCGCGCCGACTCCGGTCATTTTCCGGGTGGTCATGGCGCCGCGCGATTATTGTCCCGGGGTATTTTCAGGGGTGTGCAGATCGCCCTCGCCACGCCGGATCAGTACGCCCGGATCTCGGCTGCGACGCTAGCGGCGTACGCGGAGTTCGAGGCTGCTGATGAGGCGTACCGGCGCAAGCTCGGCGACTCCGCCGCCCGCGCCGCCGAGGCAGAACTCTGGGTGGCTCTCGACGGGGATCGCGTCCTCGGGTCGGTGACCCGCTGTCCTGTCGGCTCGCCCTGGCGGCAGGTTGCCGGTGAGGGCGAGGGGGAGTTCCGGATGCTCGCGGTGGACCCGGCGGCCCAGGGCAGTGGTGTCGGGGTCGCTCTCGTGCGTCACGTGCTTGATCGTTGCCGGGCCGGGGGCGATCACACCGTCGTCCTGTCCACCTCCACCGAGATGCTCACCGCCCACGGCATGTATGCCCGACTCGGCTTCACCCGGATGCCCGAGCGCGACTGGAGCCCGGTCCCCGGCGTCGGCCTGCTGGTCTATGGGAGGGCGCTCGACGCCTGAGCCGTCGCGCGGCCACGAGGCCGGCTCGCGGGCCCTTGATCACCTATTTTTCACGCGTATTCTGGGAAAAATGGTCGTCAAAGAGGCCGACCGTTCGATCCCCCCGAGAGGTGGAGAGAAATGTCCCCGGTCACTGCGGGCAGGTCATACTGGATGGAGTCTGTTCCGGGACGCTCGTTCCCCGCGCTGAAAGGCTCGGTTGAGGCGGATGTCTGCGTCATCGGCGGCGGCATCACCGGGCTCCTGACGGCCCACGAGCTGGCCGGAGCCGGCCGTCGAGTCGTGGTGTTGGAGGCTGATCGACTCGCCGCATCGGTCACGGGCTACACGACCGCCAAGCTCACCTCGCAGCACTCGCTGCGCTATCGCAGGCACACCCAGGAGTTGGGTGCCGAGGCCGCGCGTACCTATGGCGAGGTCAACCAGCGGGCGCTCGACGCCATCCGCCGGCTGGCTGCCGACCTGGGCGTGGCGGACGATGTCGAGCCCCGCGACGCCTATGTCTATGGCACCGACTCCGCCGGCGTCGCCGACCTCCGGGCCGAGGCCGAGGCCGCCGCCGAAGCTGGCCTGCCGGCCTCCTTCACCCGCGACGTGCCGGTGCCGTTCGCGACCGTGGGGGCGGTCCGGTTCGCCGACCAGGCCCAGATCCATCCGCGTACGCTCCTGCTGGCGCTCGCCGACGCCCTCGTGGAGCGCGGTGTGGGGATCTTCGAGTCGAGCGAGGCAACCGAGGTGGTGGGGGACGGCCGCTGGAGCGTGACCACCGAGCAGGGAAGTGTCAGCGCCGAGCAGGTGGTTCTCGCCACCCTGACCCCCAGCGCCGGAGTCGGCGATGACCTGTGGGGCAAGCTCTATTGCCACCAGGGCTTCGCGGTGGCGCTCGAACTCCATGACGAGGACGCCCTGACCGGCGCGGATGGGCGCGGGGGCGTACTTATCTCGAACGATCGGCCGATGCGATTGATGCGGCCGGTCCGCCGGGACCAGGGACGGCTCCTGCAGGTGGGTGGGGCGTCCTACGTCGCGGATGCGAGTTCGGGGGATACGCCCTATGACGACCTCGAGGCCTGGGCGCGCGAGCACTTCGACGTCGGAGCGGTGCTCCATCGCTGGACGACGCAGGACTACGACGGAGGCCTGGAGGTCGTGTCGGCGGTCTGTACGCACGCCGGCTGCATCGTGCTCTGGGACGCGGACGAGCAGGGATGGGCCTGCCCCTGCCACGGGTCGACCTTCGCGGTCGACGGAGCGGTCACCAACGGTCCGGCCGAGGACCCCCTGCGCGATCTCGGGCATCTGCTCCGGGGCTGACGACTGCCGGGCCGACCGGACAGGGACCCGGTCGGCCCGGCGCATCCGTCGGCGGCGACGATCACGGAACTCAACTAAGGTGGCCCCCGTGACCGAACCGCGTGAGAACCTGCTGGCGACCTTCGGGACCACGCCGGCGACCAAGCTGCCCGAAGACCCCGCCGCCCTGGAGATCCAGGAACACGGCAAGGACCGGTTCGTCGAGATCGTGCGCGCCCATCCGGAGTCGTCCCTGTGCTGGGCGATGCTCGCCGAGGGTGCCCTGACCCTGGGGACGCCCGATGGCGACGTGACGGCGTACGCCTATGCGCGCACCGGCTACCACCGCGGGCTCGACGCGCTGCGCCGCGCCGGATGGAAGGGCCAAGGGCCGATCCCGTGGGAGCACGGCCCGAATCGCGGGTTCCTCCGGGCGCTCTGGGCGCTCGCCGTGGCCGCGCATCGCATCGGCGAGGAGGCCGAACACGAGCGCTGCGCCCAGTTCCTGCGCGACTCCTCGTTCAAGGCCTATGACGTCCTGACGGACACGCGACCGGTCGACCGGGTCGCGGACGCGGGCGACGCAGCCGAGTGAGCCTCGTTATCCTGAGCTGTCACATGGGGCCCCGTTGACCTGATCTGCGCGATCACCGCGGGCCCCTGTCCTGCGAGAAAGGCAGTGCTGTCATGCCCGGCATCATCGTGGTGGGGTCCCAATGGGGGGACGAAGGCAAGGGCAAAGCGACCGACCAGATGGGTGATCGGGTCGACTTCGTCGTGCGCTATTCCGGCGGCAACAACGCCGGTCACACGCTGGTGGTCAATGGTGAGAAGTACGCCATGCACCTCCTCCCGAGCGGCATCCTCAGCCCCAACGCCACCCCGGTGATCGGCAACGGCGTCGTCATCGATCTCGGCGTGCTGTTCCACGAGATCGACGTGCTCACCTCGCGCGGTGTCGACTGCTCCAACCTGAAGGTGTCGTCGAACGCCCACATCATCACCGGCTATCACACGACGATGGACAAGGTGACCGAGCGCTTCCTCGGCAAGCGCAAGATCGGCACGACCGGTCGCGGCATCGGCCCGACCTATTCCGACAAGATCAACCGCATCGGCATCCGCGTGCAGGACCTCTTCGACGAGGCCATCCTCCGCGCCAAGGTCGAGGCCGCGCTGGATCAGAAGAACCAGATCCTGGTGAAGATCTACAACCGCCGCGGGCTCGAGGCCGATGAGATCGTCGAGGAACTGCTGGCGTACGCCGACCGGCTGCGGCCCATGGTCACCGACACGGTCCGTCTGCTCAACGACGGCCTGGACGAGGGCAAGATCGTGCTCTTCGAGGGCGCGCAGGCGCACCACCTCGATGTCGACCACGGCACCTATCCCTATGTCACCTCCTCCAACCCCACGGCCGGCGGCGCCTGCACCGGCACGGGCGTCGGCCCGACCCGGATCGACCGGGTCATCGGCATTGCGAAGGCCTACACCACGCGCGTGGGTGAGGGGCCGTTCCCGACCGAGCTCGAGGACGAGTTCGGCGAGCGCCTGCGCGTGGCCGGCGGCGAGTTCGGCACCACGACCGGTCGCCCGCGTCGCTGCGGCTGGTTCGACCCGCTCGTGGTCGAGGCCGCAGCCGTTGCGAACGGCCTGACCGATGTCTTCCTCACCAAGCTCGACATCCTGTCGGGCTTCGACACGATTCCGATCTGCGTGGCCTATGACGTCGACGGCGTACGCCACGACAAGCTCCCCATGACCCAGCACGACTTCACCATCGCGACGCCGATCTATGAAGAGGTGGAGGGCTGGCACGAGGACATCTCCGGGTGCCGCGAGTTCTCCGACCTGCCGCAGACCGCGCAGGACTATGTGAAGCGACTTGACGAGCTCATCGGCGTCCGCATCTCCGGCATCGGTGTCGGCCCGGGCCGCGAGCAGGCGGTCATGATCCACGACCTGATTGATTAACAGCTGACTCAGGCCCACTGCGAAGCGAAGCGAGCGCGGGGGTCCCGGGGGTCGTCCCCCGACAACGAAGGGAACACCCATGAAGGTATTGGTCCTCGGAAGCGGCGCTCGCGAGCACGCCCTGGCGCATGCGCTGGAGCGCGACCCGGTGGTCGAGAAGGTGTACGCCGCCCCCGGCGCGGCCATGATGAGCCAGGTCGCCGAGCTCGTTCGCGTCGACATGCTCTATCCGGCCGAAGTGGCCGAGCTCGCCAAGAAGCTCGAGGTCGACCTGGTCGTGGTGGGCCCCGAGGCGCCGCTCGTCGCCGGTGTGTCCGATGCCGTCCGCGAGGCCGGCATTCCGTGCTTCGGCCCGTCCAAGGGTGCGGCCCAGATCGAGGGCTCGAAGGCGTTCGCCAAGGAAGTCATGGCCGCCGCGGGCGTACCCACCGCGCAGTCCCGCCTCTGCGCCGATATGGCCGAGGTCGAGGCCGCGCTCGACGAGTTCGGCGCACCCTATGTCGTCAAGGAGAACGGCCTTGCCTCCGGCAAGGGCGTCATCGTGACCGAGGACCGCGCCGCCGCGATCGCCCATGCCGAGAAGTGCCAGGAAGTCCTCGTCGAGGAGCACATGTCGGGCCCGGAGATCTCGCTCTTCGCGATCTGTGACGGCAAGACCGCGGTGCCGATGCAGGCGGCGCAGGACTTCAAGCGCGCGCAGGACGGCGACAAGGGGCCCAACACCGGTGGCATGGGTGCGTACACCCCCGTGCCGTGGGCTCCTGCCAACCTCGAGCAGGAGACCTGCGAGAAGGTCATCCAGCCGGTGCTGGACGAGCTGGCCAAGCGGGGTACGCCCTTCGTCGGGCTCCTCTATGCCGGCCTCATGCTGACTCCGAAGGGCATCAAGGTCGTCGAGTTCAACGCCCGCTTCGGTGACCCGGAGACCCAGCCGATCCTGCTGCAGCTCGAGTCGCCGCTCGCGCAGGTGCTGCTGGCCGCGGCCAAGGGGGAGCTCGAGGAATTCGGTCCGCTGAAGTTTGCGCCCGGCTTCGCGGTCGGTGTCGTGGTCGCCTCGGAGGGTTATCCCGAGAACCCGGCTCTCGGCACGCGCATCTTCGAGGGGCAGTTCCGCTCGGGGAACATCAAGCTGTTCCACGGCGGCACCGGCCGCGACGATCTCGGCAACCTCATCGTCACCGGAGGCCGCATCTTCACCGTCACCGGTCGCGGCCACACGCTGGGCTTCGCCCGCAACATGGTCTATGCCGCGCTGAAGGCCTTCCACATGGACAAGTCGTTCTGGCGCCACGACATCGCCGACCGGGCGATCAAGGGCGAGATCAAGTACGACGTCCCCGAAGGTGGTCTCTTCCAGTGATCCCCAACGTCCTGGCCACGCGGTATGCCTCCGAGCAGATGCGCCGCATCTGGTCGCCCGAGGAGAAGATC